>CBDCUL010000001.1:0-139074 GCA_965222855.1 Mycoplasmatales bacterium
CAAATGAGATGGTGGACCTTATTTATCAATTTGACAAAATAGTGATATCCCGGAATTCGATATTTATGGTTTTGGATCAGATGATAGCTATAAAGGAATGGCTGGTAAGCCAACAATCAATCAAACAACCCAAAGTATTAGTGCAATTATTTCAATCAAAGGCAACACTGGTCTTTATAAAGCTAATCCCATCAAAGCAATCATTAAATATAATAGTCATAATATTTACAATGTTAATAATTGATCATTTTCACAAACATCGCAAATTCAATCACAGCTAAAGTATACTAAAGAATTCGACGATGTATTAAATATTGTTAAAGTAATTAAAACATATGACGATACTCATAAGTGACAAGCATTCATTAATAGTTCCTGAATTAACAAAGACCATTCTCAATATATTTATGATTATCTACAAAAAAATGCCCCAGACCCAGTTTCAGGACATTATGTTAATAATAGCATTACTCCAATTAAAAACGGCATAGAATATAAAATAACATTTGAGTTCATATCTCACAGATACGACAAACCATATTATTTATATTTAACTAATGATTTTATTTTTGTTAATAAAACTAAAAATATTGGTAACGCTTTTAACATTGTCTGAACGCTGATCATAAAAGAAGCGCCACCATTATTTAATCAAATTAATGCAAAAAAAACACCACTAAATTAGTGATTGTTTTTTTTTTTTTTTGGTGGGCAATTTGATAATTAAATTATTCAACTATTGACTAAAACTTATTTAATTTATATTTTAATGATTAAGATATAATATAAGTATATAGCAAATGAAAAAAATATTAATATTGTAATTTAAAATTAATATCAAAATATTTAGCGAAAAAGAGGAAAAAACTATGAATATAAAAAAATATCTTAAAGGATTTTCGATAGCAATGGCTAGTGCAACTTTAATTAGCACAGTATCAATATCAGCAATTGCTTGTGGAACTAAGAAAAAACCGCCAGCTCACGTTAATAGTTGAGATGATTTTAAAAAACTCGCTTTAGATGAAACGGCACAAAATTTAAAAAACAATATCAATGATATTGGTAAATATCATTGAAAATCAGGCGATAGTGCTACTTTTATTAATGATGCTAAACCAAGCGCAAACGAGACTCTTCATACGATTAATGCAATAATTGGGATTTCTAGCGGAACGGCACCTGATAGTCAACTACCAATTTCATGTGTGATTAAATATCAAAGTAATGATATTTATCATATTACTAATTGAAAATTTTCACAAGATCCCAATATTTATCAATGAAGTAGTTTTGTAACTATTGCTAAAACAGTTACTGCTACCCAACTAATAGCGCAAGCACGCCAATCATCAGAATGAAACTCATTTATATGAGATGGTGATGCAACAATTAACGTTTGATCACCAAGTGAATTAGCAGAATTTGATACTTTTGGAGGCTTAAATAATGGGGTAGATCCTTACAAAGGAATGAATGGGAAGCCAATTGCTAATTATAGCAAGTTAACAATCACAGCAATCATTTCAATCCAAGATAAAACTAAAGAAGGGCTTTATACTGCTAATCCAATTATCGCAACTATTAGTGATGCTAGTTATCAAGATTATAATCTTGATAACTGAACTTTTACACAAACAAGCCAATTACAATCACGCGCAAAATACACATCATTATTTAATTATTGAGTAACAGAAGCTCAAAATGCTAAAGATGTAAAACCCGCAGGATCTGGTTGAGATAATTTATATGGGCGTATGTGATTTGATAAAACTCATAAAACGAACATTTTAACTCATTTGAATGGAATGGGAAAAGGTCCTCGAACACAAACGTCTTATATTAATAGTTTTCCTTTCAATACAACAGTTAAAAACACGCTTGCAAGTTTGATTATCATTGATTTTTGAGCTAGTGGTGCTACTCAACGTATGAGCTTAACAACTGATTTTATCTTATCGAATGGGAATTCAAATAGCGGCACAGCTTTTAATAATGTTTGACACATTCAAATATCAACACAATAAATAATTATCTATTTTTTCGATATTTGATTAAAATAAATTAACTAAAAATAAAGGAAGGTTATTATTAATGATTAAAAAATTTAAATTCATAAAATTTGGGTTTATCTCTTTTGGAATATCTATTTTAGTTGGGGTGAGCAGTTTATCACTAATTAGTTGTGGGCATAAAGTTAATAGTTGGGAAAAATTTAAAGCTAACGCATTAAATGTTAGTCCAAATGATTTAAAATCAGAAATTAGTAATTTAAGTAATTATTATTGAACTAAAGATTATAATGCTGTTTTTAGTAAAACTGGCAAACCCGCAGTATCTGAAGATAATCACCACACAATTATGGCAACGATTATTATTCAATATCACATTACCCAATATGAATATCCGATTAATTTCTATATTAAATACGATAACCAAGCATATCATCTTAAAAACTGAAGAGCTAATAAATCACCTTGAGCAGTTTTTAAAGAAGAAGCACTAATAGCAATTCCTAGAGATTTATTATATGATGCACGTCATCTAAACTATTGATTAGATTTTAGATGAACTGGGAATGCTACTGAAGCAGTTTGACAAGATAGTGATCAAGCTGAATTTGATATTCATGGTGGTATTGGTAATAGCGATCCTTATGCAGGAATGGGCGGGAAACCAATTGCTAATGATGAAAAACATACAATAACAGCAATTATTTCAGTTGCTGGTAAAAATGGGTTATATGATTCTAAACCATTTAAAAGCGTTATTACTGATGATGCTAATCAAAAATACAATATCCAAAATTGAAAATTTAGTAAATTAAATCAACTCCAATCTCATGATAAATATTTAGATGCGCTAAAACCTGATATTGCATTAGCTAAAAGTGTTAAGTGAACTATTAACAACCTTTGAGAAAAGTTTGCCACTACTAATTACTTATCAACAAATCACATTGCTAATAACAATGTTCTGAAATGAGCAATGGCACAATATTCAGGATTTTCCGAACCTGTATACGTTTGAGAAGGTGGCCATAATACGCTACCATTACCTGATGGTAGCGGATTACAAACAACTATCACTATTGGTTTTGTTGATATAAATAACAATAGCATTACTCATAATTTAGTATTAACTAATGATTTTATTTTTACTTCATCTCATAAAAATTCCGGAATAGCTTTTAGTTACAATTGAAATGCTAAAATTATTGATTAAGTATTCCGATAATAAAATTAATATTAAGTTAGAATAAAATAGTTGGAATGGAGAGTGTGAAAATATGGATAAAAAAAGTTTTTTTAAATTATTAGCTGCATTTGCTAGTAGCGCTATTTTAATAAGTACAGTTACAACAACTGTTGTTGCTTGTGGTAAAACACCAGTAAAACCTAATCCTAACACTTGAGATAACTTTAAAAAAGCCGCCCTTGGTGAAAAAGCAGCGACATTAAAAGCAGAGATAAATGAAATCAATCGGTTTCATTGAAAGAACACTGATATAGCAGAGTTCAGTAGTAATGGGTCACCAACCGCTAACAATGATGAACATACAGTTAATGCGATAATTGTTGTTAAAGGTGCTAAAAGCAGTGATTATCAATTCCCTATTTTATGTAGTATCACATATACTAAAAATAGTCTTTATAATATTCTTGATTGAAAATTTAAACAATCACCTAATGTTGAAAATTGAATCTTATTTAAAGCTGCAGCTTTAAAAATTACTCCCAATAAATTATTAACAATTGCTAAATCAACTGATATTTATAACACCTTCAAATGAGAAGGTGGAGATACAACTAATAAATGAGGAACAGATGCATCTGCCGAATGAGATACATTCGGAGGACTAAGTGGTGTTGATGATCCTTATAAAGGAATGAGCGGGACAATAGTTGCCAACGATGTTACTCATAGCATTAGTGCAATTATTAGCATCGTTGGTAAAGAAGGAAACTGGAATGCTAATCCAATTAAGGCGATCATAACTGATCAAGGATCATTGAAAACTTATAGTGATAAAGATTGAAAATTTTCTCAAGACCAACAATTACAATCACGTAAGAAGTTTATATCATTATTTAATAAAGAAATTACAATAGTGCAAGCATTAAAAGCATATCCAAATGGGAACATCCCTCCAGAGAATCATGGTTTATGATTTAATTTCGCTTCAAACAATTGAACTAATAAAGATCATTCAAGTAATGTTGCAAATTGATTATCCGTTCAAGGTTATACAGATCAAGCTGGTGGAGTAAATCGTGCTGTGTATCAAAATGCTTGAGCACCATTCGGAAACATTACTAACGGGTTTGTAAGTCGGATTAATATCATTGGTGTCTATGTAGGCGAAGATTATAAAGATAGGACATATCCTAATATGATGTTTGAAATGAATTTTTTATTTCATAATAAAGATCCCAATGTCGGAAATTGTTTTGATAATATTTGAGATATGAGCAAGACAAAATTAGTGCAATAATATAGTTACAATATTACTAAAAATAAAAATAACCTAAATTAGAATTTAGGTTATTTTTATTTAAATCGCAATTAGTATTTAATTATAGTTCAATCAGATTCAACTGGTTTAATAGTGCTAGTATTAAAAATTGGTTGATTCTTGTTATAAGTTATTGTCGCATCCATTTTTAAATAAAGGCCTAGTGCTGGATATACCATAAGAGTAAAACTAATGGTATGACCTTGCAAATGCTCATTTAAAATATTGGCATTTCAAAATGCTGAATGAAGATCAGAGTTTACTGTAGTAGCATTAGGACCAGTTGTGATATTATGATTATATCAATAGTTACTAATTATATAAACTTGGTCTCTGGCATCTTCATGACGAAAATCAGTTCAACTATAATATCAATTATTAAATCATCAAGTTGCGACTGTTTCTTTTGGTGGAACAGTACATCATCATTGATTAATATTATAAGCTTGTCCAATTCACAGATCACTAATAGTTGCACTTAAGTCCATACCTTTTTGTTTTAGAACGATATCAACTTCGTTATTTTGAATATTAATACTAACACTCGTTATATAAATTGCATCAGTTGATTTTCAATCAGATATTTTTGTTATTTTAACAAATTGAGCAATGTTTTTTGCGACTGCATCTTTTTTAGCAGCGGCAGCTCAAGTTGCAAATGGATCATTAGTTTTTTGTGTTTGATGAGTATTGATTGTATTAATTGTTGCGCTAGTTGAACCAGCTCCAATTGCAATACTCCCAACTACAATGGGTAATAATTTTATTCAATTTAAATTCATATTTTATACCTTTTTCTAATTTATAATTTTTTTAATAACAATATTTATAATTTTTCCTATACTTAATTATTATAGCATTTTATAATATAAGTATATATAACTAATAATTTTTATTAATGTTAAAAAATATTCACAACTGATTAAATAGTAAATAAATTTAAAATTGGGAATGTGAAAAATATGTATAGAAAATATTTTTTTAAACGATTCACCAGATTAATAGGGAGTAGTATATTAGTTACAGCGATTACAACAACTGCAGTTGCTTGTCATCATAAAACGATTTCGCCACCAAAAAATAAAAATACATGAACTAATTTTAAAACAGCAGCATTAAAAATATCGGCTGATGCACTAAAATCAAATATTAAAAACATTTCTAAATATTATTGAAATAATGATGATGTTGCAATTTTTGATAGTGCTGGAAAACCAAGCGCTAATGAAAGTGCGAAAAGTATAATGGCAACTATTATTGTGGAAGGTGCCGCAACTAGTGATTACCAATTTCCAATTCAATGTAATATTACTTATGTAACAAATAAGCCTTATGCTATTAATGATTGAACTTATAGTCAATCAGCAAATGTTCGTAATTGATTTAACTTTAAAGCAATAGCACTAACAGTAACTCCTAATGAGTTATTATCACAAGCTGAAGAAAAAAATAATTGAAACACATGAGTTTGAGAAGGTGGACTAAAAACTAATAAATGACCATTACGCGCAACAGCTGAGTTTGATATCTTTGGTAGTCTTAATTCAAAAGATCCTTACAAAGGAATGCAAGGTAAACCGACTGCCAATGATAAGACAGATACAATTAGTGCAATAATTTCAATTAAAGATCAAACTAAAGAAGGTAATTACGATGCTAATCCAATTTCAGCAACAATTACATTTCGTAATAACAAAGGTTATGATGTTGCTGATTGAAAATTAAAACCAATTAGACAACAACAATCACATCTTAAATATTTAAATTTATTGAATCAACAAATCACTTCATCTAAACGCATAAAATATCCCGATAATGGCGGATGAGGTTGATTTGCATCTAATAATTGAATTGATTCCAAACGCTCCCAAACTGTAGGAAACTATTTAGATGCTAATAATCCCGGTTTGATATATCATGTTCGACAGAATGCTGTACCTAATGGTAATAGTTTAACGATTATAATATTTGCTTATAATATTAACCAAGACACAAGTTATAAACCACATACAGAAATAGATTTAACTGCGACTTTTGTATCTGCTTTTGGCGATCCAAATTCCGGTAATTGTTTTAACCAATCATGAAACATTAACACAACAATAGTTAATAACTAAATCATTTAGTAATTAAAAAATAACTCTTTTTATAAAAAGAGTTATTTTTTTTAATAAATTTTGCAAGTTAATTAATAATTAGTAGCAACTCAATCACCAATTGGTTGAATTTCTGTATTATTAAAAACCATGGCTCCATTTCAAGTAAATGTTACATTAATACTAAAATAATAAATACAAACTAATGGAAAAAAATGATAAGTAGCTGTTATTGTTTTACCGTGTAAAACAATATTAGAAATATTAGCATTTCATAATCCTAAACTAGAAGGATCCATATATTGATCTTTAATGACTGAATTACTTTTATCAATATCCTTACCTTTTAGTTGATGATCATATCAATAATTAACTAAAAGTTGAACTTGTGTTTTAGCATTAATCTTGCGAAAACCATTTCATCCACTATATCAATTTTCAAATGTTAAATGGGCATTAGTATCACGTGGTTCAACGCTACATTTTCATTGATTAATGTTGTAAGCTTGACCAGATCAAGCATCACTAATTGTTGCGCGCATTCCTCAAGACCCATCTTGAAGCACAATATCAACACTCTCATTTCAAATATCAGTTTTAACATTAATAAGGCTAATATGATCACTCATTTTTCAATCAGCAACTGGGGCTACTTTTAAGATTGCTGCAAAATTAGTTTGAGCATCTTTTTTTGCAGCAGTGGCTCAAACTACAAACGGGTCACTTGAATTAACTTCAGGAACACTAGTAGTTTGAACGTTGCTGACAATGCCGCCAACTGCTCCAGAACTAACAGCGCCGATCCCAATGGCAATTGGTAATAATTTATATAAATTATTCATTTTAATTTAACTCCTCATTTTATTTTTTCATTTATACTTGTTATTTAATTATAACATTTTTAAAATTTATGGATAATTCAATCTCCAATCGGATTAATATCACTAGTACTAAATGATTTATATTTTCGATTATTATCAAAACTGACTGAGGCACTATTAGTGTATCAATAACTACCACTTAATCCTGGATTAATTCGTAGATTAAAATAAATAGTGTTACCTTCTATAGTGACATTATTAATAATTCCTTTTCAAACTCCTAAACCAGCAGCGCCCATTACACCATTTTTAATTCGACTGTTCATTGGATCGTGGTCTAATTGATCGTTATATCATTGAGTCACAATGATTTCTAGTCTCGTTCTAACATCTAACTTACTAAAATCATTTCAACCAGTATATCAATTTTCAAATCATAAATGAGCATTAGTATCTGATGGTTCTAGACTACATTTTCATTGGTTAATATTATAAATTTGACCTAGTCATTGATCACTAATTACTGCATGCATTCCCCACATATTATCTTGGAGAGTAATATTAACATCTGCTTTTCAGATGTTAATATTACTACTTAAAATATGAATTTGATCACTTAGTTTTCAATCAGACACAGGTGCTGATTTTAACAATGCAGGTATATCACTATTAACAGCATCTTTTTTAGCTGTTGTTGCCCAAGTTACAAACGGATCATTTCTTTGTAATGTTGAAGGATGATGAGCGTTATTTGCCATGCCACCAAACATTCCTGTACTAATGGCGCCAATTCCAATTGTAATCGGTAATAATTTTATTAAATACATATTTTAACTTCCTTTTTCACGTAATTATTTAAATGTGAAATTAATAATAATAATTAGTTTTCTTTTTGTCGTACCCTTTCATTATAACACTTTTATTTTTAGTAAGACACAACTTAAAGATAAGTAATATTTTTATAAGATTTACAGACTTTTTAATTAAAAAAATCAACCTATTTTAAATAGATTGATTTTTTGTAATTTAAATAATTTATGTAATACTTCAACTTAGTATAAAAATAATATATTGTTAACTAAAGAACAATAATGTTCAATCACTATTTGGTTGAATTGTATCGCTGTTAAAACTCAATTCGCCATTGTAAGCAAGTGTAACATTAATACTATAATAATAATTTGTAAAATGTGGATAAAAACGATAATTTGCAGTGACTGTTTGACCTTTTATGCCAATATTTAAAATATTTGCATCTCAATCCCAACCAAAATTACCACCCGGTATTCCTTCTTCAATATATTTTTTTAAAATTTTAGTATTATTATTTAATTTAGCTTTTAATTGGTTTTTATTTCAATATTTAATTAATGTTTTTAGTTGAAGTTTGACATCTAACTTACTAAAATTATTTCAACCAGTATATCAATTTTCAAATCTTAAATGAGCATTAGTATCACGAGGTTCAATGCTACATCATCATTGATTGATATTATAATCTTGTCCAATTCAAATATCGATTATAGTAGCTCGCATTCCTCAAGATCCATCTTGAAGCTCGATATTAATATCAGAATTCCAAATATCAATATCAATATTTGTAATTTTAATATGATCATTCATTTTTCAATCAGCAACTGGGGCTACTTTTAAGATTGCTGCAAAATTAGTTTGAGCATCTTTTTGAGCAGCAATGGCTCAAGTCACAAATGGGTCACTTGTTTGTAATGTTGAAGGATGATGAGTGTTATTCACAACACCACCAACTGCTCCAGAACTAACAGCGCCGATTCCAATTACAATCGGTAATAATTTTATTAACTTCATATTTTTACTTCCTTTTTCACGCAATTATTTAAATGTGAAATTGATAATAATAATAATTAGTTTTGATTTTGTCCTACTCTTTCATTATAACACTTTTATTTTTGGTAATACATAAGTTAAAGATAACTAATCACTATCCAAGATTTAGAGACTTTTTAATTAAAAAAATCAACCTATTTAAAATAGATTGATTTTTTTTGTAATTTAAATAAGTTTAATAATTTTTTTATATAATACTTTAATTCGATAGCGAAATAATTAATATCCTTAATTTAATAATTTAATTAAGCAGATACTCTTGATCAATCACCTATTGGTTGAATTACTTTATCGTTAAAAACAACTGCCCCATTTCAAGTAAATGTAACATTAATACTATTATAATAATCAACTGCTAATGGAAAAAAATGATAAGTAGCTGTTATTGTTTTTCCGTGTAAAACAATATTAGAAATATTAGCATTTCAAGATGTTACTACACCACCACTAGTAGTTCTTTTAATAAATGTATTATTTGTCTTAGCGCCTTTTAATTGGTGATCAGATCAATAACCAACTAAAATAGTTACTTGTGTTTTTGGATCTAACTTACTAAAACTGTTTCATCCAGTATATCAATTTTCAAAGTTTAAATGAGCATTAGTATCACGAGGTTCAATGCTACATCATCATTGATTGATATTATAATTTTGTTCAACTCAAATATCACTAACAGTAGCTCGCATTCCTCAAGACCCATCTTGAAGCACAATATCAACACTCTCATTTCAAATATCAACTTTAACACTAATTATGCTAATATGATCATTCATTTTTCAATCAGCAACTGGGGCTACTTTTAAGATTGCTACTAAATTAGTTTGTGCATCTTTTTGAGCAGCAACTGCTCAAGTCACAAATGGGTCACTTGTTTGTAATGTTGAAGGATGATGAGCATTATTAGCAACACCACCAATTGTTCCAGAACTAACTGCCCCAATCCCAATTATAACTGGTAATAATTTGATTAAATTTAAATTCATATTTTATACCTTTCTCCGTATATTTTATTTTTTTTAGCATAACAAAAAACCAAATAGTTTAATTTCTCTATGCTTAATCATTATAGCATTTTTTATATTTACGCCATACTAAATTTAAAATTATTTAAATATTAAAACTAAAACCATTAATATGATCATAAAAAACATAACTTAGTCATTGACTCAGTTATGTTTTTATTTTAATTAACAAATTTTTATAACAAATATTTAATATGTAATTTTTTGTCAATATCCAATTGGGTCAGATTGACTAGCTGAAATATGACCATTTCCGTCTCATTTCATTGTCCCGTTAATTGCTCAATAAAAAGGCATTAGCGGACTAAAGACATGAAGTGTAAAAGTAATGCCTATTCCTTTAAATCTTAAATTTTGCACATTACAATTTCAAGCTCCGAAAGCACTATCATGGACAACATCATAAACCATCTGACTGTTACTACCTTTGTTTAATTGGTGATAATATCAATAATCTGAAAAAAATTGGACTTGATTTTTATCACTGCTCACTAACAAACCATGTAATTCATCTTCTCAATTTTGATATGATATTTGAGCATTAGTTTGTTTGGAATGAGTAATACATTTTCATTGATTGATATTGTAAGCTTGACCAGTATAAGCAACTGATACAGTTGCTGTTGAAACACGATTATAAATTTGCTCATTTAGAACAAAATTAATTTTTAAACCATCACTATTAAGAACGCTACGCTTAACGATTGAAATTTGATTACTGGCTTTTCAATCTAATATCGGCGCAGCTGCTAATATACCAGCAATGTTATTTTCATCCATAACATTACGACCTCATATTGGAACGGGCACAATTTTACTAGTATTAGTTTTATACGTATTGTGTGTCGGAATTGTATTGGCAATTGAACTAGCTGAACCAGCTCCAATTGCCCCAACCCCGATCGCAACTGGTAATAATTTGATTAAATTTAAATTCATATTTTATACCTTCCTCATATTTTAATTCTTAATTCATATTTTAATATTTTATTTTTTAAGCACAACAAAAACCAAATAGTTCAATTTCTGTATGCTTAATCATTATAGCATTTTTAAATTAATTCAAACAATAAAAATCTGTAATATGTAATTCAGAAAGATTTTCAATAGTTTGCATTACTATTTAAAAATTACTATCAAACTCAATTAATTATCAAAGATTAAATATTATAATAATTGATAATTTCAAATTGCTGTAGTTGGTTTAACGTCACTCATATTAAATGATCGTCGCACCCCATCATAAGCTGATACCACATTAATTCAAAAATAATAATTTTGAAATGCTGGATAAAAATTAATTCTAAATGTAGTATTATGCCCCTTTTGAATGACGTTAATTATTTTAGCATTTCAAAAAAATGAGCCATCACCAGAAATATCATTAAAAATTTGATCACTATTTTTCCCGGTTGTTACTTTATTAATTTTTCAATAGCGATCAATCACATCAATTTGTAATTTGATATCTTCGTTACGGAAATGACTTCAACCAGCATATCAATTTTGTCATCATCAATTAGCAACGGTTTCTCTAGGTACTACACTACATCATCATTGATTAATGTTGTATGAATTTCCTACTCAAACATCACTAATCGTGGCACTTAAATTAAGCGCTGGTTGTGCTAATACTACATCAACACTTTCATTTCAAATGTCGATTTTAACACTTTCAATTGTAATCGCATCAGTTGTTTTTCAATCTGATATTTTAGCAATTTTAACTAATTGAGGAATATTTTTTTTAACAGCATCTTTTTGAGCAGCAGTCGCTCACGTTACAAACGGGTCACTATGTTTTTGTAAATGTTGAGGATTAACGATCCTAACAATACCACTAGTTGAACCTCCACCAATTGCAACTGCACCAATTGCAATTGGTAATAATTTTATTAATTTCATATTCATATTTTATACCTTTTTCTTTTTGATAGTTTTTAATTTCTATTTTAATATTTTTTAATGTAGTAATTATAATTAAAATTAACTACTTACCAACTTTAACTCAACCACCACCAACTGCTTTAACATCGCTCATATTAAATGAGCGATGGACACCATGATAAGCAATAATGACATCTATAGTAGCATAACTTTGTCATAAGATTGGAAAGAAGTGAAGTGTATATTTAATAGTATGATTATGAATTGAAAAATTTGAAATATTAACATTTCATGAGTATGGAGAAGCGCCATCACTTGTTTTTCAATCTGATATTTTAGCAATTTTAACTAATTGAGAAATATTTTTTGTAACAGCATCTTTTTTAGCAGCAACTACCTAAGTTACGAATGGATCACTAGATTTTTTAGTATGGGTAGAATTTATTCCGCTAACAATACCACTAGTTCAACCGATCCCAATTACTGTTGCGCCAATCGCAATTGCAATAATTTTATTAATTTAATATTCATAATATTCTACCTTTTAAACTATTTAATATTGATCTGTATTTTTTATATTAAATAAAATTAAAGCCTTTTTTAATATTTATTTGATACTTAATCATTATAGCACTTTTAAATTAATGTTAATACAATCACTAATTATTTAATTATGAAATTTATCAAAATTTAAATATGATAAAAAACTAACTTTCAAATTAATAAAAGTTAGTTTTTATTTTATAATTAATTAATATTTAGTAATATACTCTAGTTCAACCAGTTTGAACTGGCTTGATTTCATTACTATTAAACGATTGATGTGCTCCGTTATACGTAACTGTTGCATCGATTGTATCGTAAAATTTTTGTAATATTGGAAAGAAATGAATTGTAAATTTAACTGTGTTATTATTTAGAGTTTCATTTTGAATATTAACATTTCAAATTAATTCACCACCATCTTTCATAATATGGTTATCTACAATCCGACTTTCCTCACCTGATGTTAAACCAGTTCTTTCTCAATAAGTGTCCATTATTACTAGTTGAGTTTTAATATATTCATGACGAAAATCTTGATAACCAGCATATCAATTAACTCATCATCATTGATTTGCATTAGTACGAATTGGTTGAACACTACAAAATCACTGGTTAACATCATAACTATTACCACTATATTTATTAGTAATAACTGCTGTTAAATTTCAAACATGATCATTAACAGTAACGTTTATTAATTGTTTTTTAACATCAATACTTTTATTATCAATACTAAAACCATCACTCATTTTTCAATCAGCAATTTTATTAGTACCAATCATTGCTTTTAAATTTTGCTGATTTGTAGCAATCTCAGCATGCTCAGCTCAACTTAAAAATGAAGTTGGTTGTTTTTGTGAATTAGTTTGATGATTTTGATTAGCAATAACACTAGCTGATCCAGTAACTATGGCACTCGCACTTAATGCAATTGGTAATAATTTAATTAGATTCATATTTTACTCCTGATTTTTATTTTTAGTTAATTTAAAATAATTTTTAATGATTAATTATTGTCAACTTCAAGTTGATTGGAGTGGTCTAATTTGATCGCTTCAAAATGAATGATGATAAGTTGAGTCATAAACAGCTTGGGCATTAATTGAGAAATAATGGCCTGAACTTGATGGAAAGAAATGAATAGTAAATGTAACATTATGGTTTTTAATAACGACATTTTGAATATTAACATTTCATCATAGCGCACTAGGTCCATCGCTAAAGATTTGATTATATACAGCATCACTATTATAACCATGGGTTAATTTATGGTTTGATCAATATTTAGCAATATCATAAAGTTGTTGCTTAGCATCCGTATGGTTGAAACTATTTCAACCAGCATATCAATTTTGTCATCATCAATTAGCAACGGTTTCTCTAGGTGCTACACTACATCATCATTGATTGATGTTGTATGCATCTCCTATTCAAACATCACTAATCGTGGCACTTAAATTCAGCGCTGGTTGTGCTAATACAATATCAACTTTGACATTTCAAATGTCGATCTTAACACTTTCAATGACAATTGCATCAGTTGTTTTTCAATCTGATATTTTAGCAATTTTAACAAATTGAGGAATATTTTTTGCAACAGCAGCTTTTTGAGCAGCAGTTGCTCACACGACAAACGGGTCAGTAGTTTTTTGTGAATGGCAATGATTAATTGTATTGCCAATTCCACTCATAGAACCAGCTCCAATTGCTCCAACCCCGATTGCGATTGGTAATAATTTAATTAAATTTAAATTCATACGTTACTCCTTATTTTATTTTATAAATTTTAAATTCATATTTTATTTTTATTTTTTTTAGCATAACAAAAACCAATAGTTTAATTTCTCTATGCTTAATCATTATAGCATTTTTGTATTAACGTTAATTAAAATTATCTAATTTAGTATTAACGTTAATCAGTTCACAACCAGCATATTTAAGAAATGTACATAATAAATAAAGTTATTATTTTTAAATTTTTTTTATTATGGTATTATATATAATAATCTTAAATATAAATGAAATTAACAAAAATATTCAATAATAATTAATGATTAAACTAATAATAAATTTAAAATATAAGAGGTAAAAAATATGCGTAAAAAATATTTATTTAAATTATTATCAACAATAATGACTACAACAACTTTAGTAAGTGTAATAGCGACTACTGCAGTTTCTTGTAGTAAAGAAAAATCACAACATCCAAATAATAATTGGAATAATTTTAAAAGATCTGTTTTATCAGAAAATGCCACAACAATCCAATCAACGATTAGAAATATTGAACAATACCATTGAACAGATAATGATGTTGCTGTTTTTAGTATACAATCACAAGCTGACGATCGATCACAAGTAATCAATGCTACAATCATAATTGCAGGAACTCGAAATAGTAATCACCAATTACCAATTGATTGCCAAATTAGTTATGATAAAAATGGACCATACAATACTCTAGATTGAAAATTTAGTCAAAATAGTAATATCTATACATGAGGTGCATTTGCAAATTCTGCTGTTAATATAAGTGCCCAAGAACTACTGGAACAAATTAGTGATCGAACTCAATACCATTGAAAGACTAATGATACTGCTTTTTTTAGTGATAAAGGATATCCAGTTGCTAACGCAGAAGAAAAGACAATTAGCGCTATTATTATAAGAGAGGACTATTCGGGTGATTTATTAGACTTACCAATTAATTGTAGTATTACATGAACTAAAAATATTTATCAACTGAGTGATTGAAAATTTAGCCAAGATCCAAACATTTATCAATGAGAAATTTTTTCAAATTTATCCAAGCAAATCAGCGCAAATGATTTACTTGGACAAATTAGTGATCGAACTCAATATCATTGAAAGGATAGTGATTTTGCAGAATTTAGTCAAAACGGTTACCCAACTATAAATTATAATACTAAAACTATTAGTGCTACTATTGAAATTAGTGGTACTTCAAATAGTAAATACCAATTACCAATTAATTGTAATATTATATGAACTAAAAATATTGCTTATAATATTAATAATTGAACTTTTAGTCAGTCACATAATGTGGACAGTTGAATTAAGTTTAAAACTTCTGCTTTAGCAATGATGCCTAGTGATTTGTTATTAGCTGCAAAAAATAGTGCTACTTGGTCATCATTTAAATGACACACTATATTATCTGAAAATAAATGACATACTAATGACAAAGCAGAGTTTGATACTTATGGCGGATTAAATGATGCAGATGAATATAAAGGAATGAATGGGAAACCAACTGCAGATGATGGTAATCATACAATTAGTGCTATTATTTCAATCAAAGGAAAAGAAGGAAATTATAATGCCGATCCAATCAAAGCAATTATTAGCCAAAACAACAATGATGGATATAAAATTTCCCATTGAAACTTTAGCCAAACATCACAACTTCAATCTAGAAATAAATATTTAAAATTATTTCAAGATCAAGCAATTAAGAGTTCGACTCCAACTATTGATTGATGAAATAAATTTAAAAATAGTAATTGAATTAATGAACCAGGTGTATTTACTAACCACACTCAATCTCTTGGTTACTGATGTACATTAAACAAATATTCATTTGATTATAATCCAGCATTTGGAAAAGGGTTAGAATTTTGATCAATGTCAGGTGAAACTCAATATGGCTTTGATAGTCAAATAATAATTCCTATAAAATCATATAACAATCATACTTTTACAGTGACTATTAATCGATATTTTGAATTTTATGAAGAAGGGGTTGCTGTTGGGCCTGCTTTAGATTATAGTTGAGATATAGAATGAATAAATAAATAAAATAACCTTAATTATTTTTAAGGTTATTTTTTTATTCATTAATTGAACACTAACAAAAATTATAATTAAACAATTAATAAAAGTTTTATTATGATAAAATAATAAATGGATATATATTAAGAAATAAAAATAAATAAAAATATTAAAAAGGAGTTTCAATACAAATGAAATTAAGAAAAATATTTAATAAATTTTTAATAGTTAGTGCAGTTGGACTACCTATTACGACTTGTTTAGTTAGTTGTGGTAATCCAACTAAAACTGGTCATTATGGTGGTGGCGGATATGATTGATCAGATTTTAAATCTGCTGCGCAAAAATCATTTAAAACTACAAACGGTATTGGTAGAGCATTGGCATTTTTACCAAAATCAATCAATCTACAATGAGCAGAAGATAGTAATAGTATTCTTTTACCAACGGCTCCGGTTTTCGATGACCAACAGAAAGAAGTTAAATTAAGTGTTGTTGACCCAGTTAATAATGATTTTTCAACAACAACAAATAAAATTTCGGGATTATTATTATTTGCTTATTATAGTTCTGATAAATCTAATAGAAATAATAATTTTAATAGTACTGAATGACAGTTTAAAAATATAGATTTTTCTAATTCTGCCCAATTATTTAAATCAAGTGTAGAATCTCAACATCTTGGTAAAATAATGAATAATGCACTTCGAGGACAAATAACAAATAAAATATATAAAAATCTTAACATTGATAATGATAATCTTTATTTGATTAGTGATAAATATAACGATCAAACTAATAGCGATACTAAAGTTATTGGTTTTTTGGGATCATCCCAAAAAACAACCCTAAGCACAACTTGAAAAGCGACTGATAAAACATTAGCATCAAATTGAAACGCTAGTAAACTTACAAGTTGGGACTATTCAAACAATCAAAACATAAAAGATTATTTGAAATATAAAAATATCGATCTTAATAAAATGTTTTACCCTAATGGTGTAAATAAAAAAATAGTTTTACCACCAATAAACAAAAATGTTCATCATACAACTAATATTACAAAAAATTCAAAATTAATATTGTTAGGCACTCCACAAGCTCATATTTATTCAGATGCTTGAGAACAACAAACTAATTTTCGAGAATCTGAGATAAAAAACGGATATGTAGACATTTATTATGAATTGGCAATTTATGATCCGACCCAACCAACTAACATTAATAGTAATTTTACTTTTTGATTATCTTTTAATTCTGAATATCAAGATAATAATACCGGTCTTGAAATTGATAGTTTTTATAAATTCAACTATAATACGAAAATTAAATCATTTCAAACAACAACAACAAAATGAAACAATGCATCTATTAAAGATCATAAAACTACAATAACTAATTACTTTCAATCTATTTTAAATAATAAAGATCATTATATATGATCAAGAGCTACTAACTTATTTCTTAACATTAAAAAAACTGATAATTTAGTAATTAAACAACAAGCAATAAATTTTACTAAAGCATATCAATCATTATTTATGGAAGTTTTAGTTCAAGATAAAACACTTGGTTATAATATATTATTAGAAATAGATTGATACAGCACCCCTTTCACTATGTTATCTATTATTCATCAATAAATTTAAATTATTCTATCAATTAAAACAAAAAAACATTTCCAGTCATTGGAAATGTTTTTTTTAATTTAGTAATATATTTAATTAATAAGGTATTTGAGCTCAATCTCCATCTGTCGGTATAATTTGTTTGATGTTAAAATTATGTTCTCCATTTCACATTACTTTAACATGAATTTGAGCATATTCAGCTGACATTGCTTGGAAAATATGAGCTGTAAAAGTAATTGTTTTACCATTGTCTGATGTTTTCATATTAACGATATTACTTTTTCAGTTTATAGTACCTTTGATGACAACATTTAGTAAATAATCATCTTCTAAACTATTAAATCCACGATAAGTACGTCAATAATAAAAAAATGTTTTAATTTGAGTATTAGTATCTTGACTATTAAAGGCTTTTCAACCTTTATTTCAATTCATAAAACTCAGATGAGCATTAGTATCAGTTGGTTCAGTTGTACAAATTCAATCACCAACATCATATGCTTGACCAATATATCGATTAGCTATGATTGCTGTCATATTTCATTGACTATTTTGGATTGTTGCATAAATGATTTTATTTTGATAATCAATATGTTTATTGATTATCTTTGTAGTATCACTGGCTTTTCAATCACTAATTTGATTAACACCAATTATAGCATTAATATTTTGATCTGTAGTTTGTAGGATCGCTGTTGTTGCTCAAGTTCTAAAAGTAACTTGAGCCGTTTGGGTAAGTGTTTTAACATTAGTTTTTTGAATAATATGCGCTGGAGTACTTATCGTACTAGCGCTTATTCCAATTGCGCCAATTGCAATTGGAAGTAATTTTATTAAATTCATAATTAAACTCCTATTGATATTTTTAATAATTTTTTATTGTTAATTATAGTTTTATGATTTATCGGCTCAATGTTGATCTACGGGATTAATTTGTTTATAACTAAAATGACGAGCACCATTTCAATTTAAAACAGCATGCATTTGGAAATAATCATTTCTAAATGCTGGGAAAACATGGATTGTAAAAGTAATTTTTGTATCATTATCAGAAAAGTTTTGGATATTTGTATTTCAAATTCCTAGAAAAGCCCCATCAATAAAATTATTTTTAACTTCATTATTAGTAACTTCGCCTTTTAGTTGGTTGTTATATCATGAATTAACAATATCTTTAACTTTAGTTTTAAGATCAATATTATTTCAAAAACTTTGTCATGAACCATGTCAATTTGCATAACTAATTTCAGCGTTACTTTTTGATGGAGGTATTAAACATTTTCATTGATTAACGTTATAAACATTTCCGCTATAAACAGTATCAACAGTTGCGTTTTGTCCTCAAACACCATTTTTAATAATAAAAGTGACTTCTTCTTTTGGCACATTAACACTTTTTTTAACAATAGTATAGTTTTCAGTTGCGTTTCAATCTAAGACGTGTGCTGCGACGGCAAGCGCTTTTAAATTAGTTTCGCTATCAGCACTACGAGCTCAAGTAATAAACGGATCAGTATTGACTTGCTTTACACTATGAGATTGATGTGGATTTATAGTGCTAATAGCACCAGTTCCCACTGAAACAACTCCTAGAGCAACCGGTAATAATTTTATTAAATTCATAATTTATACTTCCTTTTTTTCAATATTTTATTTATTTATTTTATTAATAATTTTGGATGTAAATTGTCATACTTTAAGTTATTTTATTTTTTCTGATATTGCATAATAAGAAATTGAAGTTTTTATTACACTATTTCATTATAGCACTAAATTTTAAGAATAAATAAATTAATTACTTTAACAACCTAATAAAAAAAGATTATTATAATTATAAATAGCAGTTTAATAATTGTTAAATTAGTAATTTAAAATGAGTAACAATAGTTATAATTCGCTTTTGAAATAGTTTTGTAATACTTAATTAATATTGCAATTTTATTTCCAGTTTTAGCAGTAAAAATATTAATATTAGCTGTACTCTTGTTAGTGTCTGAATGATGGATAGTTATAATCTTTGAACATTAATTAAACTACTATGATTCAAAAACAATCTTTTATATTATTAAGATTGTTTTTTAATAATATTGTTATTAATCATGTTTATTATTTATTAACTTTAATAAAATTACTGATAATTAAACGATTAGTCGCTTTTTGTTTTATAGATAGTTAATAAATTAGTTTATAATATATTTATATAGCATAGTTCTTTTCTAAATTTATTATAAAATATTGATTAGATTATTTTAACATTATATTATATATATTTAATGAAGAAATAAAGAGGTTATAAATATGCATAAAAAACATCTTTTTAAATTATTAAGTGCCTTTAGTGGTAGTGCAATTATAATAAGTACAATTGCAACTACAACAATTTCTTGTGGTCATAAAAAAATTACGCCACCATCTAAAAAAACGTGAACCATTTTTAAAACAGCTGCTTTGAAAGTAAGTGCAACAACTTTGAAAAAACAGATTACTAATTTGGAAATTTATCATTGAATAACTAGTGATGTTGCTACTTTTAGTAGTAATGGAGCCCCGGTTGCTAATGAAAAATCCCAAAGCATTATCGCAGTAATTATTGTTAAAAATGCTAAAAACAGTGATTATCAATTACCAATTCAATGTAGTATTACATATACAAAAAATACTCTTTATAATGTCGTAAATTGAAAATTTACTCAAGCTCCAAACGTTGCTAATTGAGTAACTTTTAAAGCGGTAGCTTTAAAAGTTACGCTAGTTGATTTATTAAAAACTGCCAAAATTTCAAAAACTTACTCATCATTCAGATGAGAAGGAAACCCAAACCAACAAACATGACAAGATGGTCAAATGGCCGAGTGAGATACTTATGGTGGTCTTGGTGGCAAAGATCCTTACAAAGGAATGAATGGCCAACTAGTTGCTGATGATGCAACGCATAGCGTTAGTGCCATCATCAGCATCGTTGGTAAAGAAGGTAACTATGATGCTAATCCAATCAAAGTAACAATAACCGATAAATCAAATGATACTTATAGTTTAAAGAATTGAACTTTTAGTGCAATTCAACAATTACAATCACGTAATAAATTTGTATCATTATTTAATAAACAAGTTGCAATAGTTTCTGCATTACCAAGTTGATCATATGATGATCCGAAAAATCATGCAATATGATACCAATTTTCTGGTAATAATTGAAGTGCAACAAACGCTCAAAACACTAAAGATAAATATCATTCATCTACTGTTCAAAATTATTTAAATACAAAAGGATTTAGTAGTGGTCATGGTGGGGTGTGAACTGCTGTATATCAAAATTCTCAAGTAGCAGATCATTCCGTTAAAAATGGAGTAGAAGGCTACATTACGATACGTGGTATTTATCTCCATGGTAATTATCCAATTGAGTCTTATGCTGTAATGAAATTAACTATGGATTTTATCTATCACGATAATAATATTAATGTGGGTAGTTGTTTTGATAATACTTGAAATATGAATGTTCAAAAAACAATTCCACCGATTTCTTAAAATTTTAGTTGTATAAAGAATTAAATTATTATTTAGTTATTTAAAAAACAACCTGCTTGTGGAGGTTGTTTTTATTATTGATTTAATTAATATGTTTTTTAATATATCTTTATAAAAAGTGTTAAAATTAACTGGTTCTATACAACACTTAAAAAAATTTACAAAAAGGAGATTTAAATGTATTTTAAAACTAGAATTAAAAAAATCGATATTTATAATTATAAAATAGAAATACCAGAAATATCTCAAGATAAAAACGTTATATTACTAATTGGTAAAAACGGAACAGGTAAAAGTCAGTTATTATCATTTATTGGATATTTAAATGATGCGTTATATAATGCTAAGAATTGTAGTCATACCAAAGACCACCCATTATACACTCATACACATTCTCCGTATTTTTCTAATCAACAAGGTAAAAGAATAATTTGAGAAATTGATAATAAAAAATTGCATTTTAGAGATTGTAAAGATACTAGGAATGCAGTTTATTTTAAAGATTTTTCAGAATTTAAAAAAAGACAAATTAATACTATTATATGAAGTTCATATAAAATTCCTGAAAATGAATTAAATTTATATATGCAAAATACAACAAAAAACATTAAATCAGATAGATCATATATAGAGCCTTTTTCAAGTAATAAAATTTTATTAAAACTAATAAAATTAATGCATAATTGAAATTCTAAAGTAATTAACGGTAAAGATGGCATAAATAATTTTGATATTAATTCTAAAATTATGAATAAAATTAAAATAGAAATATACGAACATTTAAAATTATATTTAAGTTTTGATAATACTGATAACATTCAAGAATTTAAATTTAGAAATGGTAAAATAAATGGTACTAATAAAGCTTTATCGTTTGAAGAAATAAAAATTATGGGAAATAACCCAAAACATCCTATTTTTACATTTAGTCATTTATCATCAGGAGAACAAGAAATAATTAAAATGGTATTGTATTTTACATACTTACTTTTATCTAATAAAGTTGATATATTTTTAATTGATGAAATCGAAATAATGATTAATAGTAATATTCAATCTTGATTATTAAAATTCTTAATAAAAATAAATTCTTGATTTGGTAACAAAGTTCAAATAATAATAACATCACATAGTTGCGCAATTATAGAATCTGCATTTAGTGATGAAAAAATATTTGATGATAAAGATGATGCTGAATTTAACGTTATTAAAAAAGTTTTTGAAGATAATTATAAAAATACAACTTTCAAAGATTGCATTAATTTAATTAATATGAATAATTTTAAAAATTCTTCACTAAAAACATTTGAACCATTGGAACCTATAAGGTCTAATTATATGGAATTACAAAAAATAGGAGTTGGATTTAAAATTGTTAACCAAATAATTGGTATAAAACATCTTATAGTTTTTATAGAAGGAGAAATTCATAGTTGAGATTATCTTATTTTTACTGAAATAAATAAAAAACTAAAAAAATATAACGGATATACTACAGATGATTATAAAATAACATTTCATCCTTGTGGACCTGCTGATAATATTTTAAATAGAGAAAAAACAATAAAAAATACTATGAAACAAATAACAGGAAAAGATAATTTAATATTCAAAACAATTATGTTAAAAGATGGAGATTGTAAAAACAATACAAAATATCAAAATTACCCAAATTTATTTTTACAAAAAATAACCATAGATTTTTATGTATTAAGTTGAAAAGTTATTAGTAAGATTTTAAAACTGAAAGCAGATCGTGAAAAATATTTAAATAAACAATTTATTAAATCATGAAACAAAAATAAATTAATTAATGAAAAAGCATATTTTAATGATTGAATATTAAAATATGCTTCTAATAACATTGATTTTACTTTAAAAGAATTTAATAAAATGCCACAAAATTATAAAAATGAAAATAAATCTGCTGATTGATCCAAAGGAGTTATTACTAAAATTTTTCATAACAACATAAAAGATAATGATTTTAAAATTGATATTATTAATAAATTTATGTTAAATGATAAAAAAATAATCACAAATGAAATTGAAACATTAATTTTTAAGTTGGAATAATTTATTTAAAATATATTAAATAATATTAGAAAATTTTTCATCAATGATTTTTTTCAACACTTTTAAATAATAGTATTTAGCTGCTAAATTAGCAGCACTTTCTTTTATAGTTATGGTTAATTCACCTTCATGATGCCATCTTATATTGGGTGTATTATTACAAATGAATTTAAAAACATCTATTTCCTTATTAAAAATTTGAACATCTTTATCGTTTGATTGTATTTCTGTTCATTTAATTTTACATCATTTTTCTACTTGTTTGTATAATTTATTAACTGCTCCAGATTTTTCTTCTTCATTATTAGAATTTAATAATATATCTATACTATTAGCGTTTTCATTATTTAAATAATTCGTATCAATATTTTTTTGTATATCTTGGTTTTTTTATTGATTGATAGCTATATGTTAGTGATTCGTTATCATATGTTAAAACAAATTTACCTTTAAAATTATTTTCTAATTGTATGAAAAGTTTTTTTAAAATATTATACTCATTTTTACATATTCTACAATTTATAAGTTTTCTCTCACGACAAACTTCAATATAAAATTTGCTTATTATTGATAAATAAGTTAATTGAGTAGCTAATCATTTTTCTTTTTTCTCATTATTTGAAAATGTTCCATATAAATTACCACAGTTATCCTCAATGTTATCGAATGATATCAATACACGATTATAACTTTGATTTATTATTTCATTTATGGATATAACTTCATATTTATTATAAATATTAGTGCAAATTCAAAATTCAATATTTTTTAATCTATCCGTATTTTGATTAATGTATCTTTCCATTTTTTGTTCAGAACTTCATTTTATAGGCATTGCATCCTCTTTCTAATTCTAAATTTTATAATTAATACTTTATATTAATATGTTGTATATATCATTTTAACATTTTTATAAAAAAATATTACATTATTATAAATATTTTTTATAAATGAGATTGTATATCATTTTAAAATTTAGTACAATAGAAATATTCATTATTATAATTAAACAACAAATTACTAAAATTAAGGTGAAAAAATGGAATTAATTATCAAGAAAAAAGATAAACAACAATTTGTAAAAGAATCTGAATTTCCCAAATATACAACTCAAATTATGAACTTATTTAATTCTGGAGCTGGGTCTTGCACAAGTCCTAAAATAGTTGGACCTTTAAAAGAAATTTTTAAAGATTTTCAAGAATCAAACGAAGAACACAATTTAGAAAATTGAAAACGTTTTTATGAAAAAAATTATAAAGATCGCTATCAAGATGCTTTTGAAAAAATTGTTATTGCTAAAAATAAATATATTGAAGCTTTAAAACAAATTGATGATCAAATGTTAAGAGACTATCAACAAGATTTGATCATTAAAAAAACATTTTTTGGACTTTCAGAAGAGTATTTCATTTTTAAATTATTTATCTGATAAATATAACTTAAAATTAAGAGTTTCAACAGCCGTAGAAGAAAGTAAAAACATTGATGGATTTATTGGTGGACAACCAATTCAAATCAAACCAAGTTCTCATAAAAGTAACATCAACGTTAAAAGAATTGATATTAACATACCAATAGTTTATTACACTATCTTTAAAAACAAAGATAAAGATATTAGTATTGAAATATCTGATGAATTAGACACAATTCTTAAAAATATATAATCTATAATAAAAAAAACATTGCTAATAAATGGCAATGTTTTTTTATTTATAAGTAACAGTAATTGTTTTATTATTAGTTGTAATGTCATCAATATGTTTGATTTCAATATTTAATTCTTGTTTTGAAATAACTGGTAAACCAATAGTCTTACTTACATATTTTATAGTATGTGTTTCTGCTCGTTTAGTAATTCATGTTTGATAATCACTCAAACGAGTATCAATTAGTTTATTGATGTCTTTTTTTGAATCTGCTAAAATTTCAACACAGACTTCAATAAAGCTATTATCAATATCAACACCAACTGAATTACGCTCTAACATAATCGCTGCTTTAGATGTCGTTCCTAAACCTAAGAACGGGTCTAATACAGTGTCGCCTTTGACAGAATACATTTTAATCAGACGATTAGCCAACTCTAATGGATAAGAGGCGTTACGCTCTCTTCCTAACTTTTTATTTTTAAGTTTTTGACTAACGCCTTTTAAAGTTCAATTATCACAAAAATACTTATTACGTTCATATCAAAAAATTGAACTATTTTGACGATTTAATTTTTGAGCATCAGTTTTAAATATTCTAGTTGGTGGCTTACGAAACACTAGAATATATTCATGTTCTAAAGTATTGTAAGCAGCAACTGGCAATGTTCCTGAACCCATAAATTTTGTTGGTGAATTAGATGGCTTAAATCAATGAATCATTGGTAATTGATGCATTCCTAATTTCAAGAAATGATTAATTACTTTATTATGATTACTAAATAATTGGAAATATTTAAATTTTCTAGTTGCATCACCAATATTAATACAAGCAATCCCACCAGGTTTTAAGACACGATTAACTTCATCTCAAATTTTATTCATTTCTAAATGCATTAATTCAAAAGCTGCCATACCATTATTGGCGGCGCTCTCAATTAAAGGCGTGATCGCTGGATTTAATTGACCAAATAATTCATCTCACATTTTAATCATCGGGTAAGGTGGAGATGTGACTATTAAGTCGATACTGTGGTTGTCTATCTGATTGAGATCTCTACTATCAGAATTTAATAATAAATGTGTTGTTTTCATAGATAAGTATTATAGCATTATTATTTTAATTTTATTCATAAAAATGATTACTTTTTGATATTTAATATTTATATCGCATTCTTTCTATTTAATTTTAACGTTATTGCATTTTTTATAATTTCTTGTTTAGGTTTTTCACCACTTCAAATCTCTTGAGATTTTATTAGGTAAAGATTAATATTTGGATTATTGTATAATTTTTCAGCATTTTGTTTAAAATTTTCTATGACTATATTTTTGATTTTTTCATCACTGATTTTATCATTGCTATATTCGCAATAATATAAATTGACCGGGTAACCATCTATAGCTGATTCAGAAATTTTATGTCACAAGTCTGATTCAGAAGTTAAAGAAATCCCAAAAATAAATACATTCATTCCAAATTCTTTTCAAAATTCTAAATCATAATTTTTGATATCTAATTTATTATCTTTATATTTTTTAAAAAAATCATCAATCACTTTATATTCTGCTTTGTTTTTCATACTACCAATTAAAGGCATGTGTTTCTCTTCAGAATAATAGTTTGTTTTCATTACTCCGTGAGGCATATTATAATAACCGTTAGTATCACGAGCATTAGAACAATCTTTTAACGAATGCGAAAAATAATTTAATGTAATAATTTTACTATTATTAGCATCTTTATTTAAAAAAAAATAAATATAATTCTTTAATTCTTTAATTTTTTGTAAAGTATTTCAAAAATGTTTATTATAAATATCTCCCATAGTAACGTTATCTTTAATTTTATTGTCTGTATTATAATTATTTTTGAAAGGAATAATTCCATAAAAAATTTCATGTAATTTAGTTTCTTTTGTTGCATTCATAATGTTAATTTTTAATTTATTATTATTATGACTATGGACATCCCCAAATAAAGTATTTAATTTTCTTGGTTTATCACTAATTGAATATGTTAAATCAGTTGGTTTTAAATCTACATATTTTTGATCATTTTTTATAAAAGTAGAGAAACTTAACAATCTTTTTGTCATAAACCCAGTATGTAATACATTTACTTTTTTATATTCAGACAATAAAGTATCTAATAATTGATATATGCTAACATCATTATTATTAGATACATAAGATGTTTCGACATAGTTTAGTATTATAAACTTTATCATAAAATAAACTATTTGAGATAATTCTTCATTTGATATGTCATGTTCTTCTGTTTGTTTTTTTAACAATTCTATTTTTAACTTCATTTTTTGTTTTTGAAGAAAATCTCTATTAAAAACAGGTGTAATTTTAAATTGATTATTTTTATTAATATAGTTAATTTTATCAATGTTCATATTATATTTTGTAGTATAAAATGAGCCCTCTTTTATAAAGTCGCTTTTTAAAATATCTAAAATAGATTTAGTTATATTGTGTTCCCAATTTTCCGGGTTATTATTTTTAAAATTATCATATAATATTGTTTGAATTTCACTTGATTGTAAAAAACAAATTCAAAACAACATTTTAAAATAAGGTATTTTTATTTTTGCTATCGTGTTTTTGTAAATCATAAATAATTTCATCTATAAAATTTTTGTTAAAAAACAATTCTATAGATGATTTAAAATCAATATTATCATTATATTTATTCAAGATGATTTTGTTTTCTAATTTTATTAACTCTCTATTAGTAAAATTAACATAAAATCCATTACCAATTATAGATAATTCATCACTATTAACTCCTGTAAAAATTTTATTATCATAAATATTTTGTTCTATCATAGTACCCTCTTTTCTTAAATTATTAATCATTATATTCTTTTATAATTGAATAAGGATTAAAAAACATAATATTACTATTTATGGATAACATAGCTATTAATTTTTTGTTTTTTTTACTTAACTTATTCATAGAAAGGTCAGAACTCTTTATATCATTTCTAATATATGTAAATATATTAATCATAGGTTCTAAATTTATTTGATTTTTATGAATTTAATTTATATATTATCACATTCTGTTACTCTCCGTGCTTTTTAGTGATAATGCTATTTATTATATCATTAATTAAAAATATGGTATATTTTTATAACATAAATATAAATAGTAATTTTTATTATTTTATATAGTGTAAGTCACCATCTCTAAAATCCCTATATATATAATTAATACATAAGCACCAAAAACCAATCATTAAAGCCGAATAATTTTATGTCGAAAAATAGTGAAATATATGTTATAATAGTTCAACGACTTATTCTATGAAATGTAAGGTTGCTGATACGCCAGCATTAGTTGTCAATGGCTATCAGGTAATTTGCGTGGAGAAGGTCTAATCTTAATTAGACAAAGGAGAACAACTATGACACAACAAGTATTATCAATTAAACTTAAATCTTATGATGTACCAGAATTAGATCTAGCATCAAAAAAGATTGTTGAATTAGCGAAGAAAACTGGAGCAACAATTAGTGGACCAATTCCATTACCAGTAAAACGTGAAGTATACACAATTCTACGTTCAGTGCATGTTAATAAAACATCACGTGAACAATTTGAAATGCGTACTCACAAACGCTTAATTAAAATCACAA
Organism: Mycoplasmatales bacterium; assembly: GCA_965222855.1. Taxonomy (GTDB): domain Bacteria; phylum Bacillota_I; class Bacilli_A; order Mycoplasmatales; family JABABV01; genus JABABV01. Next base: position 29,082 of record CBDCUL010000001.1, read on the forward strand.
ATCCTAGTGCTTCAACTATGGATTCATTACAACGTATTGATTTACCAAGTAATGTGGATATTGAAATCAAACTATAAATTTAAGTAAAATTTATATTTTTTTACTTTTCTTAAGGAGGAAATTATGAAAGGAATCTTAGGTCGTAAAGTTGGCATGACGCAAATCTTTACACAAGATGGCACAGCAATTCCGGCAACTGTAATTGAAGTATTACCAAATAAAGTACTACAAATCAAAACAGTTGAAAAAGATGGATATGATGCTGTACAACTAGGTGTTGAAGATCAAAAAGTCAGTCGTGTAAACAAACCTGATATGGGACGCTTCAAGAAAGCATCTTCAAACCCTAAGCGCTTCGTCAAAGAAATTCGTAATTTTGATAGCGCCGATATTAAAGAAAACCAAGAGATTAAAGCTGATATTTTTAGCGCAGGAGAACTAGTTGATGTAACTGGTATTTCTAAAGGTAAAGGTTTCAGTGGAGCTATTAAACGTCATAATTATTCAATCGGACCAAAAGGTCATGGTTCTGGATATCACCGTGGTGTTGGTTCTATGGGAGCAATTATCAATCGTATCTTCAAAGGTAAAGGAATGGCTGGACAAATGGGTAATGCCCAAGTAACAGTTCAAAACTTAGAAGTAGTTAAAGTTGATATTACTCATAATGCAATTATCATTAAAGGTTCGATCCCCGGACCGAAAAAAAGTTTTGTGATGATCAAGAATACGAAAATGAACAATAAAGTGAAAACTTTAAAAGAACGCGATATTGTAAACTATGCTAAAACAAACACACCAAAAACAGATAGTGATAAAAAATAAAGCGCAGGCTTTATTTACTATTAAGGAGTTAATATGAAAATTCAAGTATTAGATGCCCAAGGCAAAAAAACTAAAGAGTTAGAAATTAACGATAAAGTTTTTGGAATTACACCTAACAAACAAGCAATGTTTGATAGTGTTATAGCATACAATTCAAGTTTAAGACAAGGAACTCACAAAACAAAGACCCGTGCCGAAGTATCTGGTGGGGGACGTAAACCTTGACGTCAAAAAGGAACAGGACGTGCGCGTGCTGGATCAAATCGTTCACCGATTTGAGTAGGTGGAGGAGTTGCGTTTGGACCGAAAAACAATCGTGACTATACTAAACACGTTAATAAGAAAGTGCGTAAATTAGCACTACGTTCAGCACTATCAGTGCGTGCGCAAGCTAACCAATTATTCGTAGTGGATCAAATTAAATTTGACAAACCATCAACGAAAGCATTCGTAACTTTATTAACACACTTCAATTTAAACGATAAAAAAACACTTTTAATTACAGCGTCAAAAAATGACAATGCCGTTAAATCAGGTGCTAACTTACATCGTATTGCAGTGCTAGATTGTAATCACGTAAATGTGCACAATATTTTAAATTATCCAAACATTATTATTACTGAAGCTGCTATTAAGCATTTCGGGGAGGCGCTTAACTAATGAATATTAACGATATTATTAAACGTCCAATATTAACTGAAAAATCTTATGCAAACATCGAAAATAATGTTTATACATTTGAAGTAGATCGTCGTGCAACTAAAATTCAAATTAAACAAACTTTAGAGCACATTTTTAAAGTTGAAGTTGCCAAAGTTAACGTTATCAACTCAAAGCCAAAAACTAAACGTGTTGGTAAATTTGTTGGTAAAACACGTAACATTAAACGTGCAATCGTTACTTTAAAAGCTGGGTCAACAATTAATTTATTCCCAGAAGAAACAACTAAATAACAAGGAGGTATAGTAATGGCTATTCGTAAATATAAACCGAATACTAACGCGCAGCGTGGAATGTCGGTTATTGACTGAAAACAAGTCTTAACTACAGGAAATAATCCTGAGAAATCATTAACTACTAAACTAGTTAAAAAAGCTGGACGTAATGCGCATGGTAAAATTACCACTCGTCATAAAGGCGGGGGCGTTAAGCGTAAATATCGTATTATTGACTTCAAACGTAATAAAGACGATATCAAAGCAAGAATAGCAACGATTGAATATGATCCCAATCGTTCTGCTAATATCGCTTTGTTAAATTACCAAGATGGTGAAAAACGCTATATTTTAGCACCGAAAGGTCTTAAAGTTGGTACTGAAATCATTTCTGGTGAAGAAGCAGATATTAAATTAGGTAATGCATTACCGTTAAAGAACATTCCTGAAGGTACTTTTATCCATAATATTGAAATGCGTCCCGGCGCAGGAGCACAAATTGCTCGCTCAGCCGGTGCACGTGTTCAATTACTTGGTAAAGATGACGATGGAAAATATGTTACTTTAAAAATGACATCAGGAGAAGTGCGTCGTATTTTAGGTAATTGTCGCGCTACTATTGGTGAAGTTGGTAATGATGATTGAAACTTAGTTAACTGAGGAAAAGCGGGACGTAATCGTCACCGTGGAATCCGTCCAACAGTTCGTGGTTCAGTAATGAACCCGAACGATCATCCCCATGGTGGGGGTGAAGGTCGTACTGGTATCGGGCGTCCTGCACCATTAACACCGTGAGGTAAAAAAGCACTTGGTGTTAAAACACGTAATAAGAAAAAACATTCTTCAAAACTGATCGTTCGAAGAATTAATGATCGCTAGGAGGGCATTATGGCAAGATCAATTAAAAAAGGTCCTTTTGCTGACGATCACTTAATGAAAAAAGTGGAAGTCGCACAGGCAAGTAAGAAAAAAGCAATTATCAAAACTTGATCACGTCGTTCAACAATATTTCCTCAATTTGTTGGTTTAACATTTGGGGTTCACAACGGGAGAGAACATATTTCAGTTTATGTAACTGAAGATATGGTCGGGCATAAATTAGGTGAATTTGCACCAACACGTCGCTATACAGGACATGGCGCAGATAAAAAAAGTAAGTAGGTAGTAATATGACAAATATAAAACTAGCGAAAGCTGAAATTAAAACAATCCGAATTGCCCCTCGAAAAGTCCGCCTAGTTGTTGATCTAATTCGTAATCAAAATATTGCCAGAGCAATTGATATATTACAAAACAAAAACAAAAAAGCAACACCAATAATTGCTAAATTATTAAATTCAGCAATTGCCAACGCTACTAATAACAATGGTATGGATGTTGAAAAATTATACGTTTATGATATTCAAGTAAATGATGGACCAACGATGAAACGTTTCCGTCCACGTGCACACGGTCGTGCTTTTGAAATCTTAAAAAGAACATCACACGTTAAAATCGTATTAGCAGAAAAAGGAGGTAATTAATATGGGACAAAAAGTTAGTCCACATGGTCTAAGAATTGGAATTAATAAAGATTGAGATTCAAGTTGATTCGCATCTAAAAAAGATTTCGCTCGTATTCTTCATGTTGATATTAAAATTCGTGAATATATTATAAATAAATACTCACGTACATTAATGATTGATCGCGTTATTATTAAACGTTTGAAAGATGATGTTAAACTTTATGTTTATACAGCAAAACCAGCAGCTTTAATCGGTTCGCAAGGTGCTAACGCTAAGAAATTAGTAATTGAACTACAAAAAGTTTTACAAGATCGTCATATCAAAATTAGTATTGAAGCTCGTGAAATTAAAAAACCAGAACTAAATGCCCAATTAATTGCTAACGATATTGCAATGCAATTAGAAAATCGTGCGTCATTTAGAATTTCTCAGAAATTAGTAATTCGTAAAGCAATGCGTGCGGGAGCTAAAGGAATTAAAACTTTAGTTGCCGGACGTTTAGGCGGAGCGGAAATGGCTCGTTCAGAAGGATATTCTGAAGGAACAGTGCCATTACATACATTAAGACAAAACATTAATTATGCAACAGCAAATGCGCATACTACGTATGGTATTATTGGTGTTAAAGTATGATTATCTGAAGGCGAAATCTTGAAAAAAGATCGTTTCTTTGGAGGTAACAAATAATGTTGATGCCAAAGAAAACAAAATACCGTCGTCCACATCGTGTGAGTTACGAAGGTAAAGCCAAAGGTGGGACTACTGTATCTCATGGAGAATATGGTTTACAAGCTCAAGAAGGAGCTTGAATTACTGCCCGTCAAATCGAATCTGCTCGTATTGCAATGACTCGTTATATGAAACGTGGTGGAAAAGTTTGAATTAAAATTTTCCCTCATTTAGCAAAAACGAAAAAACCAATCGAAGTTCGTATGGGATCTGGTAAAGGTTCTGTTGAAGAATGAGTAGCAGTTGTAAAAGCAAAAGTTATTATGTTTGAAGTAGCTGAAGTTAGTGAAGAAGTAGCGCGTGAAGCACTCCGTCTAGCACAACATAAACTACCAATCAAAACTAAATTTGTTAAGAAAGGTGAGGAACAATAATTATGGCAACAACAATTAAAGATTTACGTACTAAATCTAATCCAGAATTAGTAAAAATGGTTAATGATTTAAAAGCGGAATTATTTACCTTACGTTTCCAAGCGGCTACTGGTCAATTAGAAAAACCACACCGTATGAAATTAATTCGTAAAGAAATCGCTCGCGCTAAAACAATTATCAATGATAATAAGAAGGAGGCTAAATAATGACACGTAATTCGCGTCGTACACTAACTGGGAATGTTGTATCAAACAAAAGTGATAAAACAATCATAGTTCTAGTTGAAACTTATAAAAACCACCCTCTTTATAAAAAGCGTGTAAAATATTCGAAGAAATTTAGTGCCCATGACGAAACTAACCAAGCTAATATTGGGGATCGCGTTAAAATCGCGGAAACACGCCCATTATCAGCAACGAAACGTTTTCGTTTATTAGAAATCGTTAAAAAATCTGAGGAAGTGGTGAAATAATGTTACAAACAGAATCACGCTTAAGAGTCGCTGACAACAGCGGTGCTCAGGAAGTACTAGTAATCCATAATTTAGGTGGATCAGTTAAAAAATTCTCAAACATTACTGATGTTGTTGTTGTGACTGTTAAAAAAGCACTAGCAAACAGTAACGTTAAAAAAGGGCAAATTTTTAAAGGAGTTATCGTTCGTACACGTAAAGGTATTAATCGTAAAGATGGTACTTATATTCGTTTTGATGATAACGCACTAGTCTTAATTAAAGACGATAAAAATCCAGTAGGAACACGTATTTTTGGACCCGTCGCTCGTGAATTACGCGATGCTGGTTACACAAAAATTGTTTCATTGGCACCCGAAGTTTTATAAGGAGGAAATTATGAAAATCAAAAAAAACGATAAAGTTAAAGTAATTTCCGGTAAAGACAAAGGTAAAATCGGTGTCATTTTACGAGTTGATCGTAAAAATGAACGTGTCCTTGTCGAGGGAATTAACATTATTAAAAAACATTTAAAACCAACTCAGGCTAATCCTGATGGCGGAATTGTTAAAAAAGAAGCATTAATTCATGTTTCGAACGTTGCCTTAGTAATTGGTAGCAAGAAGAATGAAACAACTACTAAAGTTGGATATAAAATTGTAGATAATAAAAAAGTTCGTTATGCTAAAAAAACTAATGAAGTTTTAAAGTAAGGAGATTTATTTTATGGCAAACATTCGTTTAAAGACTAAGTACAGTACTGAAGTAAAACCAGCATTACAAACAAAATTTAACTACAAATCTTCAATGGAAATTCCAAAAATTACTAAAATTATTATTAACGTTGGGGTCGGTAAAGCGGCATCTAATAAGAAATTATTAGATGATGCAGTTGCTGAACTAACATTGATCACTGGTCAAAAACCACTAGTGACAATTGCAAAAAAATCAATCGCTACTTTCAAACTACGTGCCGGTCAACCAATTGGTGCAAAAGTTACTTTACGTGGAAACCGTATGTATGATTTCTACGATAAGTTAATTACGATTGTTATTCCACGAATCAGAGATTTCCGTGGTTTAAATCCAAAATCATTCGATGGTCAAGGAAACTATACTTTTGGGATTAAAGAACAAATCATTTTTCCTGAAATTGACTATGATAAAGTAAAAAATTTACGTGGTATGGATATCACAATCGTGACGAGCGCTAATACTAGCGATGAATCACGTGAACTACTAACATTAATGGGCTTCCCATTCAAGAAATAAGGAGAACAATTTATGGCTAGAAAAGCACTTATAAATAAACAAAAAAAGACGCCTAAGTTCTCAACACGTGCTTACACACGTTGTGAGCGTTGTGGACGTCCCCACTCAGTAATTCGTAAATTTAAATTATGCCGTGTTTGTTTCCGCCACTTGGCATATAAAGGGCAAATACCCGGAATTAAAAAATCTTCATGATAATACCGAAGGAGGCTTATTATGGTTATGACAGATACAATCGCTGATATGCTTACTAGAATCCGTAATGCAAATCAACGACGTTTAGCGACATTAGACATGCCGCTTTCAAAAATGAAAGTTCAAATCGCCGAAATTTTAAAAAATGAAGGTTTCATTATCGATTATGCTTTAAGCGGTAAAGGAATCGACCAAATTTTAAAAATCGAATTAAAGTACAAAGGTAAAACACGTGTAATTACTGGAATTAAGCGAATTTCAAAACCAGGACTACGTGTTTATACAAAAACTGATAATTTACCAAAAGTCTTAAATGGCTTTGGTATTGCAATCATTTCAACATCGAAAGGAATTATGACTGACCAAAAAGCGCGTACCCAAAATTTAGGTGGCGAAGTGTTAGCATATGTGTGATAAGTTATGTCAAGAATTGGAAATCGTAAATTAATATTACCGCAAGGCGTTAATGTTAATGTTGATAGTAAAAATGTTACTATTACAGGTCCAAAAGGGACATTAACATTAGTAGTACCAAGTTTGATCACTGTAACAGTTGAAGACAATATTGTTAGAACTATTAGAGCAAACGAAATTAAAACTACTAAACAATTACATGGAACAATTAACTCATTAATTAACAATATGATTATTGGTGTTGAAAAAGGATATCAAAAAATATTAGAAATTAACGGTGTTGGTTATCGTGCTGCTATAAAAGGCAATAGCGTTGAGCTAAGTGTTGGTTATTCTCACTTAGTAAACATCGAAATTCCAAGTGACTTAAAAGTTGAAGCGCCAAAGAACACTAAACTAATCGTTAGTGGAATTGACAAACAAAAAGTTATGGAATTGGCTGCTAAAATTAGAGCAGTTCGTAAACCTGAACCTTATAAAGGTAAAGGAATTAAATACCAAGATGAACATATTATTCGTAAGGAAGGGAAATCAGCTGGTAAATAGCTGAGGTGTCATTTATGAAACACATTATCAAAAAGCGTCAAGCACGTATTACGCGCCATCATCGCATTCGTAATAAAATTTCTGGAACACACGATATTCCTCGTTTAAATGTTTTTAAATCAAACCAACATATTCATGTTCAATTAATTGATGATATTGCACAAACAACAATTGCAAGTGCGACAACATTAAATCATGAAAATGGCCGTTGTAATATTGAGTGAGCTCAAGTTATTGGGAAAGAAATTGCTCAAAAAGCGACAAAAGCACACATTACACAAGTTGTGTTTGATCGTGGTGGATACAAATATCACGGTGTTGTAAAAGCGTTAGCTGATGCAGCCCGTGCTAATGGATTAAAATTCTAGAAAGCGAGGAGTTAATAATGGAAAACCAAGAAAAAGAAATTAAAAAAGTATCATCAGTCGTAGTTTTACAATCTGCATCTGATGCTCCTCAAGTTGATGAGGATGCTAACAAGAGTAACGAAAGAGCCGGTTCAAAAAAACCAGTTCGTTTTCAAAAGCGTAAGAAATTTAGTCGTCGTCGTAAAGATGATGGATTTTCTGAAACTGTTGTTAAAATTAATCGTGTTACGAAAGTTACTAAAGGTGGACGTCGTTTCCGTTTTAGTGCTTTAGTTGTTGTTGGCGATAAAAAAGGCCGTATTGGATTTGCAACTGGGAAAGCAAACGAAGTTCCAGATGCAATTAAAAAAGCAATCAAAGAAGCTAAAAATAGTCTAGTTACATTAACAATAAATAAAAATCAAACAATTTCTCATGAAGCTATCGGTACTTTTGGAGCAGGGCGCATTTTAATGAAACCCGCACCAGCCGGTACAGGAGTTATTGCTGGAGGTCCAGTACGTATCGTATTAGAACTTTCAGGAATTAAAAATATTTATGCTAAATCATTAGGAACAAACACACCAATTAATATGGTTCGTGCTACATTTGATGGTCTAAAACAAATTCGCGACATTAAACAAGTTGCTGAGCTACGTGATAAAACTGTAGCTGAAATTTTAGGACAAGGAGAATAGCTATGGAATTACATAATTTAAGCGCTACTAAAGGGTCTCGTAAAAACAAGACTCGTAAAGGCCGCGGTATTTCTGCTGGTAAAGGTAAAACTGCCGGCCGTGGTACTAAAGGTCAAAACTCGCGTACTGGTGGAGGAGTTCGTCCAGGATTCGAAGGGGGACAATTACCGTTATATCGTCGTATTCCGAAACGTGGGTTTACAAACTTTACACGTAAAGAATATGCGATCGTTAACATCAACGTCTTAAATGACGCTTTTGAAGACAACGCAAAAGTCAATCCAACAATCTTGAAAGACAGAGGCATAATTAAAAAAGAATATGATGGAGTAAAAATTCTTGGTAATGGAACACTTAGCAAGAAATTGAATATAAAAGCACACAAATTTTCTAAAACAGCAAAAGAAGCGATCGAAAAAGCTGGAGGAAAAATCGAGGTGATCTAATGTTTGGTCGAATTTTTTCGGTCCTGCGTAATTGAAAGTTAATGAAAAGAATTTTATTTACTTTTGGAATTCTATTAATATTTCGATTAGGAGCAACTATAACTGTTCCTGGTGCTCATATGAACTCATCTGCTAATATGGTTGGGTTTATTGGGTTGTTGAATACTTTAGGTGGAGGAGCTATTAAACGATTTTCGATTTTAGCTCTGGGAGTATCACCATATATTACCGCATCTATTATTATTCAATTATTATCTTCTGATGTTATTCCTTATTTAACTAGGTTATCTAAGGGTGGCGAAAAAGGACGTATTAAAATTGATAAAATAACTCGTTATGTAACGCTTGGATTAGCGATTATACAAGGACTTGCTTTATCATACGCATTAACTAATGGTGGTGGGGGATTAGCTGCGAGCTTTAGTATTAAAGGATTATTTGGATCACAAATGTGATTAACTTATGCCTTTATTATTACTACTTTAGCTGGTGGTTCAATGCTAACTTTATGATTAGCTGACCAAATCACAATTAAAGGAGTCGGTAACGGTGTTTCGCTAATTATTTTTAGTGGGATCGTGGCGACTATGCCGGTTAAATTCCAAGGAGCCTTCAATCACTTTGTTGATATCGATGGCGCTCATTCAGCAATGCTGATTGACTCATTAAAATTTGGTTCATACGTATTTTTATTTCTATTTTTAATTTTCTTGATTGCGTTTGTATACCAATCAGAACGCCATATCCCAATTCAACAAACGGGAAAAGGTTTAAATTTAGATCATGCAAAAATTCCGTATTTACCAATTAAAGTAAACTCTGCTGGAGTTATTCCCGTAATTTTTGCTTCATCAATTTTAATGATTCCGCTAACAATTTCCCAATTTTTCTCTTCATCTCATGCATGAGTTGAATTTATTGAGAAAAATCTACAATTTACTAGTTGACTTGGGTTAACAATCTATAGCACATTGATTTTATTATTTACTTTCTTTTATGCGCATGTTGTTATTAACTCTGATCAAATTAGTGAAAACTTTCAAAAATCTGGAACTTTCATTCCAGGCGTGCGTCAAGGTAAACAAACGCAACAATATATCACACGTACTGTGACAATATTGTCAATTATGGGAGCACTATTCTTAACATTAATTGCAGCATTACCTTATATTACAAACTAGTATTTTCCACGTTAATCGTCAAGTTGCGATTGGTGGAACTGGGGTAATTATTGTTGTTGGGGTTGCGGTTGAAACGATCAACCAAATCCGTGGTCGCTTAATTACTAATAAAATACAGTAACGTTAAGAAAAAACAAGAAGTTCAAAAAACAGAACATAACATTTGATAAGGTGATAACTATGAAATCTCGTTTTACTTGGTTCACCTGGTAGCGGTAAAGGCAGTCTATCAGCAAAACTAATCGAAAAATACCATTTTGAAACTATTGCAACGGGCAATATTTTTCGCCAAGAAATTGCAAAAAAAACTAAAATTGGTCAAGAAGCGAAAGCACTAATTATAGCTGGACAATTAATTCCAGATAAAATTACAAAACCAATTAGTTCAAAATCGTCTTACTGGAAAAACAAAACGTTAAACCAGGTCTTTTGCTAGATGGCTTATCCGAGAACAATCAATCAAGCGCAAACGCTAGATGCTAATTTATTAGTTAATAACGATGCAATTGATTATGCGATATATATTGAAGTTACTGAAAAAGTGACAATCGAGCGAATTGTTAATCGCCGCATTTGTCCTAAATGTCAGCAAGTTTATAATATGTTATTCTCGAAACCGAAATTACCAGGTAAATGTGATAATTGTGCAACGCTATTAATTCATCGTAGCGATGACGCATTGTCAGCAATTAAAAAACGTTTAATTTCGTATTATAAAAATACGGAACCGTTAATTAATTATTATCAAAGTCAAAATAAACTAATTACAGTTGATGGTAATACCACAGTTGCAAATTGTTTAAAAGATGTTGAAAAAACATCTTCATGGTAGGTGATAAGTAATGATGACGAAAATTAAAACTGCTGAGGAAATAAAATTAATGCGCCATTCTGGCCAAATTTTACAATTAGTGCGTCAAGCATTAAAAGCAGCCATTAAAGTTGGCATCACGCCGTTGGAATTAGATGAAATTTCTCACAAAATTATTTTAGCAAATGATGCTACACCATCATTTTTAGGATATGGTGGATTTCCAGCGACAAATTTGTAGTTCAGTTAACGAAGTGTTAGTTCACGGGATTCCTGATAATCGCGCTTTAATCGAGGGAGATATTATCTCAATCGATATGGGTGTTAATTATCGTGGTTATCATAGTGATAGCGCCTTCAGCGTCGGTGTTGGTCAAATTTCAAGCCAAGCGCAACGTATTTTAGAAGTAACTAAACAATCACTAGATATCGGATTAAGCGTTGTTAAAGACGGTATTCGCACTGGTGACATTGGTTATGCAATTCAAAAATTCGTTGAAGCAAGAGGCTTCCATTTGCCCAAAGACTATACTGGTCATGGGATCGGAACTGAATTACATGAAGGACCATTCATTCCTAACTGCGGTAATCGCCACCAAGGGCAATTACTAAAAGCTGGAATGACAATTGCAATTGAACCAATGGTCCAAATTGAGACTGATCAAACTGAAACGATGAATGATGGTTGAACAGTTTAAATCACTTAATCGTAAAATTTGTGCTCATTTTGAACACACAATTTTAATTACTAAAACAGGTTATGAGTTAATCACTTAAAAACTAGGGGGAAATTATGGCACGAGATGTAATAGAACTAGAAGGAAAGATTATCGAGGTTTTACCAAACTCGCAATTCAAAGTAGAATTAGTTAATAAAACTATTATTCTTGCCCATGTTTCTGGGAAAATGCGTATGTACCGCATCCGTATTCTCCCAGGAGATAAAGTAACGGTTGAACTTTCCCCATATGATTTATCACGCGGACGAATTACGTATCGCTTTAAATCATAAAAGATATTTTCAATATATTCATTATCAAAACTAATTACTAGGAGGGTCAAACATGAAAGTTAGATCATCAGTTAAGAAAATCTGCGATGACTGTCGCATCATTAGACGTAATTCTCGTATAATGGTTATTTGTAAAAACCCAAAACATAAACAAAGACAAGGTTAAGGAGGCACTAAATGGCACGTATATTAAATATTGAGGTTCCCAATAATAAAAGAATTGTTATTGCATTAACAAGTATTTTTGGGATTGGAAAATCACTTTCAGAACAAATTCTAAAAGAAGCAAAAATCTCAGTTGATACAAAAACGAAAGATTTAACTGATGATCAGTTAAATACAATTCGTCAAATCGCTAGACAATATAAATTAGAAGGAGATTTACGTCGTGAAGTAAGCGAAAACATTAAGCGTTTAATGGATATTAATGCTTATCGTGGTCGTCGTCATCGTCAAGGTTTACCAGTTCGTGGTCAATCATCGAAAACGAATGCTCGTACACGTAAAGGTCCTCGTAAAACAGTCGCTAATAAAAAAGTAGCAAGTAAGTAGGAGGCACTTATGGCAGTTAAGAAAAAAGCAACTAAGAAAAGTAAAATCAAAAAAGTTGTCACTGAAGGATATGTACATGTTCATTCAACATACAGTAATACAATCGTAACAATTACTGATTTAAATGGGAAAACATTAACTTGATCTAGTGCAGGAGCACTTGGTTTCAAGGGACATAAAAAATCAACACCATATGCAGCGCAATTAGCAGCTCAAGCAGCAATCAAAAAAGCGCAAGAATTTGGAATGAGTACCGTTTTAATTCGTTTAAAAGGAACTGGTCCTGGTAAAGATGCATCAGTTCGTCAAATTCAAGCAATGGGTATCAACATTAAAGATATTAAAGATATTACACCAGTTCCACATAACGGAACAACACCAAAGAAAAAACGTCTTTAATATTAATAATTAATCATTATAATCTTAAATATAGTATGATAAATTATATAGTGCTATAAAAGATTATTAAATTTATAAAAATCATATATTAAAAAAATCAATGAGGTGATTTAATGAAAAAGTTTACTAAACCAGCTTTCAAACAAGTTGATATCAATCATAGTGATGAATTTCATGGTGTATTTGAAGCGCAAACTTTAGAACGTGGATTTGGTCTAACTCTAGGTAACAGCTTACGCCGTATTTTATTATCTAACATTATCGGAAGCAGCTCTTTTGCAATTAAAATTAGAGATGTTAGTCATGAATTTTCAACAGTTCCTGGTGTCAGTGAAAATGTTGTTAATATCATTTTAAATGTTAAGAAAATTAATTTTATTGTTGATCGTAAAATTATTGATGATACAGCAGTTGCTGTTGCATCAATCGTTAATAAAAGTGGTGTCATTAAAGCGCAAGATTTAATTTTACCATACGGAGTCGAAGTTGCTAATCCTGACCAAGTGATTGCTCATTGTGCGAAAACGCTCGCTGGTAAATCACAAGCATTAAATATGGAAATATTTATTCGTAACAGTCGTGGATTTTTAACTTTTGAAGATAATAAAAAATATTTAAAGAATCATGAAACAAAAATTATTTCTGCTTTAAAAACAGGGCAATTAGTTGCAATTGATTCTAACTTCTCACCGATCGTTAATGTTAATTATAAAGTTGAAAAAGTTACATCAACAATCGATTCTGACGAAGAAAAATTAATTATTAATATTACTACTACAGGAATTATTAAACCATTTGAAGCAATCGCCCAAGCAGCTAATATTTTAATTGCTCATTTACAAGTATTTGAAAAATTAGCACCAGTTGAAGACACTGAAGAAATTTTTGAACAAGAAGTTGAAGTAACGACTGAAAACAAAGCGCTAAATCTATCAATTTTAGATCTAGACTTATCAGTTCGTTCATATAATTGTTTAAAACGCTCAGGGATTGAAACAATCAAAGACTTAGTTACTAAAACATTGGAAGAAGTCCAAAATATTAAAAACTTAGGTAAAAAATCACTAAAAGAAATCATTGATAAAATGGAAGAAAATACATTAACTTTTTCAGTTAAAAATTAATCGAGGGGGGAACAGCTATGTCATACCAACAAGTCCAAGGTAAAGATCGTGCTTGAAGAGAAGCGCTGATGCGTAATCTAGCAACTGATTTAATCTTGCATGAAAAACTTACAATTACAGAACCGCGTGCGAAAGAACTACGTCGTCATGTTGAGAAATTAATTACGTTAGCAAAACGTAATGATTTACATGCTCGTCGTCAAGCTGCGAAAATTTTACGTAATGTTAAAGTTTCAGAAAACGAAGACGTTTTACAAAAACTATTTAATAAAATCGGACCTCGTTATAAAGAACGTAACGGAGGTTATACTAGAATCTTAAAACTAAATAACCGTCGTGGCGATAACGCGCTTAAAGTTATTATTTCTTTAGTTTAATTAAAAGATTATTTTTATATCAAAAAACAACAATTATTATATTTGTTGTTTTTTTTATTATTGCTAATATGCTAAATTAAAATTTAAAATTTGTTATAATTATATATATAATATATAACTTAATAATAAAGTAAAAATCAAGGTGGTATCTTGCATTATAATACTAAAATAATTAAAGAAAAACTACTCATTAGTGATAATGAAGCTGTTAAAATTTCTAATTTAGAATATGATTTTAAAATTATGATGTTCAAATATATGACGAATATTGAAAGACGGATTAAAGCAGCGGTTGTGCGTTTATTTAATGAATATTTAAACGTGACTGCTGTTCATAAAATGACGACTGCTAGTTTTTATCATCATAAAGTTGATGATTTAAATGCTTATTTAGGTAAAGCAACGCATCAAATCAAAACCCGTTTACAAAAAGAAAATCTCACTATTGAAGATTATATTTATAATATTCCTTTTTCAGAAGTTTATAATTTTATTGAATCATTTAAAGAAGAATATATTAAGTTTATTAAGAAACAATTTAATTACAACAAGTTAAGTGTTTTAAAGTTTAAAATCATTATTCATAAACTAGTTAAAACGCGTAATATAATTTGTCATAATGCAGTTATTCTCCATTTACCAGGATTAGCCCAAAATTGATTTTCGGGTGATTATTTATTAAATGAAGCATATAAATTTTTAACACCAAATTTATACCGGATGTTAAAACATGACTTAGTTCATTTGATCGATAAGCATCATCATACTTATCGTCAAATGCGCATTAAGTTCGCTAAATTAAAATTTTTATCTTAAGCAATAATATTACATTAATCGTCAGAAAGGATGCCGATATGAGTACTGTAATGAAAAATATTACTAACAAAGACAATGCCATTATTGAAGTAAAAAACATTTCTTTTTCATACGAAGCTAGTAAAACTAAAGCAGTTGATAATTTAAATTTAACTATCACCCAAGGTAGTTATACTTGCATTGTGGGCCATAATGGTTCGGGAAAGTCAACACTAGCCAAAATTATTATGGGTCTTTTAAAACCAAACACCGGAAGCGTCATCGTTAAAGGAATGGTAATGTCTTCAAAAACAATTAAAGACATTCGTTATAATTTAGGAGTTGTTTTCCAAAACCCCGATAATCAATTTATTGGTGCTTCAGTACGTGATGACATTGCTTTTGGTTTAGAAAATCGTGAAGTTAATCCTGATATGATGGACGGGATTATTAATCGCGTTACCAAAATTGTTAATATGAATCACTTACTAGATAAAGAACCCCAAAATTTATCAGGTGGACAAAAGCAACGCGTTGCTGTAGCGGGCGTTTTAGCATTAGAGAGTAATATCATCATCTTTGATGAAACTACTTCAATGCTGGATCCACAAGGGCGTCAAGACGTTAAAAAAATTATGTATGATTTAGCACAGCTCCCAAATAAAACAATTATTTCAATTACGCATGATATGGAAGAAGTTTTAAATTGTGATGAAGTAATTGTTTTACGTGATTCCAAATATGTTGGTAAATATAGTCCCAATGATTTATTTTCTGATGAAAATTTTGTCCGTGAAAATCATTTAGATTTCCCGTTTATATATAAACTAAGTAAATTAATTAATGCAAAAATTCCGGCAATTAAACCGGAATTTGTTCAAGCAATTTTGGTGGATCAAATATGTCAAAACCACAAATTAAAATAAATAACGTAACCCAAATTTATGGGTTACGTACACCTTTTGAACAAACGGCACTTAAAGATGTTTCACTAACAATTGATAAAGGTGATTTTTTAGCAATTGTGGGAATTACTGGTTCAGGTAAATCGACACTAATTCAACATTTGAATGCTTTGATTAAACCAACTTTTGGTGATATTGAAATTTTAGATTTCAAAATCACCCCATCACGCCGGAAACTCCGCAAAGTTAAAGAACTCCGTCGTCGTGTTGGCGTTGTTTTCCAATTTGCGGAATACCAAATTTTTGAAAGCACAATTGAGCGCGAAATTATTTTTGGTCCTAAAAATTTTGGTATCAAACATGATGAAGCAGTTAAAAGAGCAGGTCATTATATCGAAACAGTTGGCTTATCAAAAAAGATGCTTCAAAATAGTCCATTTGGTTTATCGGGTGGCCAAAAACGTCGTGTCGCAATTGCTTCAGTACTATCTTGTGAACCAGAAATTTTAATTTTTGATGAACCAATTGCTGGATTAGACCCTAGTGGCGCAAACGATATTTTAGAAATTCTTAAAAAACTTAATGATGAAGGTAAAACAATTATTATGGTGACGCATAATTTAGATAATGCGCTCCGTTATTCAAATAAAACTTTAATTATGAAAGATACTAAAGTTGAATATATGAATGATACTAATAAATTATTGCTAGTACCTGAAATACTCCGTAAAAGTGATTTATTATTACCACAAGTTACTTCATTTTTAAATGAATTACAACATCATAAAATTACGCTGCCTAATAATATTAATAATATTGATTCTCTAGCTGCAGCAATCATTGAGTTAATTGATAGTCAAAAAAATCGAAAACCACCATGCAAAACTAATCACAATCCTAAAATTATCAAAACTAAAGCAATTAAAGTATCACCATTTAAATCAGCAATTGCACATCAAAAAGCAGTTAATGAAATTAAATCCGAAACAACTAGCAATAGCAATGTCAAAAAGGTGGTGTCTAAATAATGGGTTCTCAATCACTTGGTCGTTTCATACCATATAATTCAATTATCCATCGAATTGATCCCCGCTTTAAAATCGTTTCTTTATTATTCATTATTATTTCAATCTTTTTAATTAAAAATATTGCTGTTTTTTCCGGTTTTGCAATTTTTATATTTTTAATTTTAATGGCTTCGAAAGTGCCGCTAAGAACTTTATCAGGCTTTGTTAAATCAACTTTTTTCATCGTCCTCATTTTATTTGTTTTAAACTGTTTTACAGTTAAAAACTATATGGGTCAAGTATTTTGATCAACTTTAAAATTTGGTGAGAAACCAGCTAAATTTGTAATTAGTATTGGTTCAATTGAAGCAACAGTACTAATCTTTATGCGAATTTTTCTAATGGTAATTACAACAACAATTTTAACAGCGACAACTAAACCACTAGATTTAATGATTGGTTTAGAAGATTTAATGTCACCGTTGAAAGTAGTTAAATTTCCAACAACAGTCGTATCAATGATCATTGCCATTGCACTGCGTTTCATTCCAACACTACTAGCAGATGCTCAACGTATTATGCAAGCTCAAGCATCACGAGGTGTTGATTTTGAAAATGGTAAATTAACCGAAAAATTTAAAGCTTTAGTAACTTTGATTATTCCGTTATTTTTAAGTGCATTTTCAAAAGCTTATGATTTAGCTGATGCTTTAGAAGCACGTGGATATAACGTCTTAGCGAAACGAACTCGTTATCGCTCATTCAATATCCGTTTTAGTGACATCTTTATGCTCTTTATTGTAATTGGAATGTTTATTGGTGTTATTTTTATGACTTACTTTTTAAGTTATACGCATGTTGATTTTCCTAGTTGATATTATAATTTAAGACCACAAAGATAATATGAAAAATAAAACTAGTCAAAATTTTAAAGTTATTATTATGTATGATGGTAGTAACTTTTTTGGTTGAGCCAAACAAAAAAGTCAACAGCATCAAACAATTCAAGCTACATTAGAGGAATTACTAACAACTAGATTATCAGAAAAGATTAGTATTATTGGATGTAGTCGAACTGATCGATATGTTCATAGTAGTGAATATGTTTTTAATTTTCATACGCAAAGAGCAATTGATGCTAATCAACTAGTTGAGCTATTAAACAATGGCTTACCGTTAGCAATTCAACTAATTGATGTTATTAGTGTTGATCAAGCATTTCATGCTCGATTTAGCGCTAAATCAAAAACCTATCTTTATAAGTTAGCTCAAAATAAACCGAGTGTTTTTGAAAATCGCTATCTGGGATATGTCGGTGATCAATTACTTGATTTAGACTCAATTAATCAAGCTGCTAAAATTTTAATTGGCCAATATGACTTTACTACTTTTTCAGCTTACAACAAATCAATTACGAATATGATTTGTAATGTTATTAGTTTTCAAGTTAGTCTGAGTAATGAAATTTATTATTTTGAAATTAGGGGCCATCGTTTTTTGAAACAAATGGTGCGGATCATCGTGGCTAACTTAATTTTAGTTGGCCAACATAAAATTAGTATAGCTCAGTTTGAAATAATCTTTAAAGCACGTGACCGTAATTTATCATCAGCAATTATTACAGGTAAAGGATTACATTTAATAAATGTCTTGTATTAGTTTTGATTTAATAAAATTAATACTTATAATGCTTAATTTAGAATTTATATTGATTATACTATTTTTAAAATAATTTATTAGTTATCACTTTTCTATTTATGAACGTTTTTGATATGACAAGATTTAATATTTATAACTAATTAAAATCAGCACCTACAGGTGCTTTTTTTAATTATGATCTAAAAATTAATTATTATTAATTTTTACTCTTATTAAAAACACTTGAAATCTTGGATCAAATATGATCTAATTTATGCAAATACTTTAATATTTGAGGAGTGAACTATATGTATTCAAAAAATTTACAGCCAAACAAAACTACAGTTGAAGAAATTTTTAAAGGTAATAAATTTATTATTCCGTTATATCAAAGAAGTTATGATTGAGATAAAAGAGACATTGAAGAGTTGTTAAATGATGTTACTCATTTCAACTTAAGTACAATTAACGACCATAATAGAGTATATTTTTTAGGAAATATTATGAGTGCCAAGGAAATTGAACAAGAATCAGATGAAGAAAATAACAATGATGATGATACTTTGTTAATCATTGATGGGCAACAGCGTTTAACTACGATCGTATTAACAGTTTTGGCAATTAAAAATATATATCAAAAATACAACCAAGAATATAAAAAACGAGTTATGGAATTTGGTAAGAACAATAGTTCTAATTTACTTTCTCGTTATAACGAAGTTTTACGTGATGTTGATCATAGCGATTTAAAGCAATTAGGTAATATTTTTGGAACTAATATTCAAGATAAAATAATTTATAAAACTAATAATTTAAAAACAAAATGAAGTTCATTTTTTGAAAATATTAATAATAAAAACACCGATACTAAAAAGATTAATACTAAAAATATTGATAGTACAAATAATTTTAATACTAATTATAAATTAATAAAAAAAACAATATCAGAATATATAGATAATGTAATTAGTCATAAAAATCTTAATAATTTAAATATTGATCAACATTGAGATGAAGTTATTAGTAATTGTGATGATTTTAATAGTTCTGATTTAAAAGATGTTAAAAATGAAATAGATAGTTTAAATCAAAACAACGAATTCAAATCTGTTGCTATTGTTGAAAATTTAGTAAAATCTAAAAAACGAATCTATTTTTTGAATAGTCTATTAAATACAATTACTAAAAAACTATTATTTGTTTTATTAACAATCGAAAAAGAAAAAGATAGCTTATCTATTTTTGTTAATATTAATTCAACTGGTAAAGCATTAACAGAAGTTGATATTATTAAATCGTTATGAATTAAAAGTATTGATTCAATGCCAAATCATAAAATTAAATATTCAGTTCAAAATATGATTGATGCATGAGATGAAATTTTTACGGTAATGGGAACCACACATAAAAATAAAAATACTCGCTTTTTAGATTTTTTTAGATATGTTACTAGTATAATTCGTAAAACAACTATTTCAAAAACAACACTAATTGATCATTTAGAAGTTAACGATAATAATAAAGGAATAACTAACAATGCTAATAATGATCAATATATTAAATTTTGAATGAATAATTTAGAAATACGAAAAACTAATTATAAATTATTATTTCTTTCACTAAATGATGAAGATGACAATCTTAGTAATATCGAAATCAAACTCTTAAATATGAATATTACTGAAAATATAAAATTTAACACTTTCATAATTCTATTAGTTAAAAAAATGGGTATCAAACAACTTCAAGCTTGATTTATTGAAGTTGTTCAAAAATTAAAAAATTCCAACGCAATAACAAATCAAGAAAATTACGAAATAAATATTTTGAATTTTATTAAAAAAAGTATTATTAAATTTTTATTAAAAAAAGAAAGAACTAACCAAATTGAATCAATGACATCTGATTTTATGAATTTCATTAATACTGAAAATAGTTTATTCGAGAATCAATTCTCATTAAATAAAAATGCAACTACAACAGAATACAGTTATGATGAAAAAACAATTAATGATAATATTGATAAATTAACAGCAACTGCTTGTAAAAAAATATTAAAAGTTTGCACAATTATTAAACTTTATAAAGAAGATAAGATTGATCAATGATTAACTGATTATAAAAAGAATATTAAAGATTTAAATACTGATCAAGCACGTACTTTATTAAAAGCGAAAATTAAACAATTATATTAAGCAAAAAAACATTATAATTAGTAATATATAACAAAACTTGGAACATCCTATTTTATTTAGTTGTGTTTTAGAGTTATTTATTATATAATATATCTTGCCTATATTTTTGTGGCGAATGTGGCCCCGGACGATCTACATTTGTTGGAGGTAACAAAAAATGAAACAAACAACTATGATAAACGCAGCTCAAGTGCAGAAACGTTGATTTTTAATCGATGCAACTAATATAACATTAGGACACTTAGCAACAAAAACAGCAACTATATTACGTGGAAAAAACAAACCAACTTTTACACCGCATGTCGATTGTGGAGATAACGTTGTTATCATTAATAGTGATAAAATTGTTTTAACAGGTGATAAACTAAACAAGAAAAAATACTACCGTCATTCTTTACATCCAGGTGGATTAAAAGTAACGATAGCTAAAGATTTATTGAAAAATAATTCTGTCAGAATGGTTAACTTAGCAATCAAAGGAATGCTTCCTAAAACTAAACTAGGAGCACGCCAATTGAAAAACGTATTTATATATCGTAACGCTGATCACAAGCAAGAATCACAAAAACCAGAACCATATTCAATTTAAGGAGTGTGCTAAACAATGAGTAATATTGTCTTTGCAGGAACAGGTAGACGCAAGACTTCAGTCGCGCGTGTCCGTTTAACAAATGGTGAGGGAAAAATCACAATCAACAAAGTTGATGTCGACCAATACTTACCTTACAAAACATTAATTCAAGATTTAGAACAACCTTTAGAATTAACAAAAACTAAAGGTACATTCGATATAATTGTTAATGTTCGTGGTGGAGGATTTTCTTCTCAATCAGGTGCAATCCGTTTAGGAATTGCACGTGCTTTATTAGAAGCTAGTGCTGATTACCGTAGCGTATTAAAAAAAGCAGGAATGCTAACACGTGACGCACGTGTGAAAGAACGTAAAAAACCAGGACTTAAAGGTGCACGTCGTGCTCCTCAGTTCTCAAAACGTTAATCGAAGTTATACCATTTATAAAAACCAACTATCATCTAGTTGGTTTTTTTATTATAGTTTTACAACACTTTTTTTCAAAAATGACTATAATAAATACTACATTATGAAATTATCACAAATTTTCACAGCTCATACTATTAAAATTATTAGTATCACACAATCAGAATATAAACATAATTTAATTAATATGGGACTTCGTCGCAATGCCATTCTATATGTTGAACAACAATCCCACAATAAACGTTATGTCTCATTTTTGTTATCAGGCACAGAATATGCTTTAAAACGCGAAGTCGCAGAATTGATCGAGGTCGAGATTATTTATGATCAGAAATAAAATCTTATTAGTTGGTGCCCCAAACATTGGTAAATCAACTTTATTCAACGCGATTACTAATGCCGTATCAAATGTCGCCAACTATTCTGGCATTACAGTGGCTGCATCTGAGGGTCGCGTTAAACAACACAACACAATTGCAATTGATCTACCTGGAGTTTATTCACTATCACATCAAAGTAATGATCAAAAAATTATTATGAACGCATTAATTGGCCAAAAGTTTGATAAGATCGTTAGTATTGTTGGGGCTCATTCAATTGATCGGGACTTCCACTTAATGATTCAACTATTAGAAACTGGCCTAGTTAATAACATCGTTATTAACATGATTGATGAATTAGGTAATTCAAAAATCAACTTAGTTAAATTACAAAAAGCACTATCAGTTAACGTTTATGCAACTAATAGTTTAGACCAAAAAACAATCAATCCTTTATTACAAGAATTTGATGCCCCAATTCAAACGTTCAAAATAAAATATTTAACAAAAATCGAAAACTATATTAGTGAAATAAGTGCCCAATTAATCAACGTTGATTTAAATCCTCGTTTTGTCAGTTTACAATTAATGGAACATAATCAAATTATGTTGCAATATATTGAAGCAACACTACCAATCGATAATTATAATAAGATTGTTAGCATTTTAGACAACGTGGCTGCTAATGTTGTGACTTTAATAAATTTATGTCGTAATAAATTTATTAAACAAACGCTTAGTCAAACAGTGTTTTATTCGCCAAACTATCAATTAAAACGTCAAAGTGATCGAAAAATTGATAAAGTTGTTTTATCAAAATTTTGAGGACCAATCTTATTTTTAGGTTTAATGACAATTATTTATTATTTAACTTATTCAAAATATACTGGGTTATTTTTACAAGATTATTTAAGTCATATTTTAGTTGATAGCTCGAATTCGCTATTAAATAAAATTCATTACTTTTTTGCGCACAGCATTCACTTAAATAGCTTTGTGAATGATTTCTTAACTAATGGAGTTCTCAACGGAGTCTTTACGATTATTACCTTAATCCCCTTTATGTTAATTATGTATATTTTAATTACGATTTTAAATCAAACTGGTTATTTAGCACGTACGGGATTATTATTCGATGCTTTATTAGAAAAATTTGGTTTATCAGGTAAAGGGTTAGTTGCGCTATTAGCAGGAACAGGTTGTAATATTCCGGGTATTTTAGCAACTCGTAATATTCAAAATGAAAAAGAGCGCATTAAAACAATCATGGTAATTCCATTTATGTCATGTAGTGCACGTGCGATCTTCTATGGCGGCTTTGCCGCCATGGTATTACCGACTAGTTATTCATGATTATTAATTTTAGGCTTAACTGTTTTAGGATTTATCGTATCAGTGACAACTAGTTTAGTCTTATCAAAAACAATGTTTCGTAATCGTGGCGATAATTTTATTATCGAATTACCACGATGACGAATTCCTAACTATAAACTACTGTGAAAACTAACTTTCAATCAAACAAAATTATTTATGATTCGTGCTGGAGTTTATATTGTCATTGGGAGCGCAATTATCTTTTTATTGACCAGAATTGGTCCGGCTGGAATTATCGCCGAAACGAACGTCCATAACTCATTTCTGGGCTATATTGGTCAAGGGGTTGCCTATATCTTTAAGCCATTAGGCTTTGGAAATAGTTGACAACCAGCAACCGCCCTCTTAGCAGCGTTTCCTGCGAAAGAATTAGCACTGGCTTCACTTGCGATTACGATGAAAGGCAGTGGCGGGATGGCTGGATTGGCAGCAATATTCACAATTCCATCAACACTAGCCTTCCTAACGTTCTTCTTACTATATACGCCTTGTTTATCAACGATGGCAGTCTTAAAACGGGAAGTTGGTAAATGACGCTATTTAATCTATCAATTAATTTTTTCTTTCATTATTGCATATGTGGTTGCTTTTGTAGTTTATCAAATTGCTAATTTCTTTTATTAGCTAAATTAAAAAGCGAAGTTATTACTAACTTCGCTTTTTTTTGTGTACTTTCTAATTAAGTTATTCTAACAACAGATTTTATAATCATACATTTTCAATTGAGCATAATATTGATTAGCTCTAATTGTGTAATACACTAGTGGGATAATCACGGTCACAATGCCAATCAATCAAAATAATGATAAGTGATTAATTTTGTGAATTGGACAAATTTCA
This sequence comes from Mycoplasmatales bacterium, assembly GCA_965222855.1. GTDB lineage: Bacteria > Bacillota_I > Bacilli_A > Mycoplasmatales > JABABV01 > JABABV01. The sequence continues at coordinate 53,348 of CBDCUL010000001.1, forward strand.
TTACTAATTAATTCATCTTCCAATTGGACAGTTTTAATCGCATATCAAATGACAACGATAACTCAACCAATAATTGGAATCAAATTTAGAAATCAAATTCCGTTCGATAATTTTAGATCTGAGCGACCATAATTATTTTTAATCGATGTTGGATAACGTAATATTTTTCAACGCCGATTATTTTGTTGAGCTGATTTATTGTGAGTTTGACAATTGTTGGGCACAATTTCACTATCTGGGAAATTGTGAGGTGATAAATTCGGATTATCATCAGTTGTTTTTTGGGGTTGGATTTGTTTGTTTTTATTCATTATCATACACCCCTAAAGTATTTTTAATTAGAGTTATTTTTAACTTATTTAAGAAATTTAGTTTCTAGTTCTTAATAATTGAGAATGAAATTGATTAGCACGAATTGCGTAATAAATTGGAATTATGATAGAAAATATTGGTAATAAAATTCAAAATCAAACTCAATGGTTCAACGGCTTACAAGGACGTTTATTTCGGTATAATAAAATATTTCTAAAAGCGACTGATTTAATATTGAAATAGATCATAATAATTAATAACCCAGGAAGCAAAATAATAGTTGAAGCTAATCATCATCAAACAGTATTATGAAATGCTGGAATAGCTATATCTGGCGTTTTAAGATAAGTTCGTGTTGTTGTGATTGTTGTTTTTTGTTTGGTTGTCGCAACACGAGCTCCGTTTGGTTTTTTTACAATTGAAGTTGGATTGGTTTTATGAGTTGTTGTTGTTTTTGTGCTTGGTTTTTTAGTTGTAGTTGGCAAATAAAACACTCCTTTTTTAAAAATTATTTATAAATAATTTTTAGAATTATGACTACATAACTATTATATATTAAATTAGTCTATTATTTAAAGCAATTAAATAAAAAAAATTTACTATTGCTAATTTTTCAAAAAGTTATATTATATAATTTAATTTATAGGACAAGTGTAACTAGCCAAATTTTTATAAATAGGGGATTTATTATGATAAGAGATTTATTAGCAATGGAATCATATTTAGAAGAAGATCGTTTCTTAACAATCTATATTGCGAAAGCGGCAATTTTTAAAACAGCACCACAAAGCTTTCGAATTATTAATGAAAATGGTAAAATTAATAATTTAAGAATTATTAATGTGCAAGAAAAAAGTGAACATTATGAATATCGTGCACGCATACCTTACAACATTGCTTTTGATATAACACAAAACTATTTTGTAATTGGAGACTCTGGTTTAAAATCACCATTATTCATTGGTGATTTTACTAAATCGCCTAAATTTGCCGAAACATTTTTTTATGATGGCCATGATTTAGGAGTGCATATTGTTAATGGTAAAACGATTTTTAAAATTTGAGCACCAACTGCTGCGCAAATGCAAGTTATGTTTCGTGCCCCAAAAGTAACTAAATTTGAATATCATAATTTAAAAAAATCAAAAGCTGGATTATGATCATTGACAGTTGATCAACAATTAACTAAATATGAATATTTATTTTTTGTTAATATGAATAATATGTGACAAGAATTACGCGACCCGTATGCACATGCTTCAACTGCTAATGGTTTAATTTCAGTAGTTTATGATCCCTCAGCTTTTAAAGCTGAGGATAAACTACTGAATAATCGCCACAAAATGGTAGCTCATAGTAATATGATCATTTATCGTTTATCAATTCAAGATTTTACGAACAACGCTAGTTCAGGAATTAAACGAGAATTTCGTGGTAAATATTCAGGACTAGCTCAACACAATACAAAAAATCGTTATAAAGATATTACTAATATAGATTATATTAAGAATATGGGATTTACTCATATTCAACTATTACCTGTTTATGATTTTGGAACAGTTGATGAAACGAAAGTAACCAAAAGTATTTATACTTATGGTTACTATCCTGACCAACTAATGGTTCCTGAAGGCTCATATGCTAGTAGTGTAAAAGATCCCTATACGAGAATTAGAGAATTAAAAAATTTAATTTCAACAATCCACAATGAAAACATTGGCGTTATTATGGATTTATCTTTTAAGCGTTTATTCAATATTAAACTATCTGGTTTTCAACATAGTGTGCCGGGTTATTATTTTCATAAAGTTGCTAATCGATATATGTTTAATTACAAATTAAAAATGGTTCAAAAAATCTTAATCGATACTTTTGTATGATGATTAAAAGCTTATAAAGTTGATGGTTTTCGTTTATCAGATTCAAAAGATGTTCCTTTTGAAGTAATTAATAATATTCGCAAAGAGTTAGTCAAACTTAATCCGCAAATTTTATTTGTCGTTGATAGCGAACGTGATAGTAAAGCAGTTGAATTATCACAAGAATATCGGGCTGCTTTATTTGGATTAGCGGTTTCCCAAGGTGATCATCAAAAAGGTTATTTAACTGGTAATATTCTCCAACGTGATAATTTCATTTTAGGGCTGACTGGCTTACTAACACGTCGTGATCCGAAACATAACATTAACTTTCTCCAAACGCTGCATACACGGACTTTATATGATACTGTCATTAGTTTTGAGCGTAACATCACTGCAATTAAATTACGCAAAATTATTTTATTATCAAATGCCTGTTTATTAATTTCCCAAGGCATTCCATTATTTGTTCAAGGTCAAGAATTCTACCGTAGTAAAAAAATGTTATTCAGTTCAGAATTTATGAAAAGTAGCATTAGTGAAATTGATTGAAATAAATTACACGACCATCATGTTGATTTAAAAATCTTAAAACAATTAATCACATTACGAAAAACTAAATTACCAGAATTACATATGTCATCGAAAGCCGAAATTCGTAAAAAAGTTAAATATGAAGTAACGCATAATGGTTTAATTAAAATTTTTTATGAAAATATTAATTGTAAAAAAGAAACGCGTCCTTTAATTATCTTTATTAATAATGCTGGTCGTCCATTATTAATAAATTTCAAAAAAAACAACCAAATCATCTTTGATACTAATAAAGGAATTCATAAAACAACTAAGTTAGTTAAAGAATTAGAAATCAAACCATATGAGATGGTAATCTTGCGTGAAAGCGTTAAAAAAATCAAAACAATTACACGTCAAGAATTAATTGATCGTCGAATTGCAAATAATATTAAAAAATTTAATGAAAATTAGTAAAATTTGTTTATTTTATAGTTGAAAAGAGTTATAATTATCTTACGTAATAAATATTTTTTAATATTATATTATAAACATAATCTAAATAGTTAAATATTTGAAAAAGAAAGAAGGCTAATTAATAATGATAAAAGTCGCTATTAATGGTTTTGGACGTATTGGACGTCTAGTATACCGCCAATTAATCGAAGATAAAAACGTAGAAGTAGTCGCAATTAATGACTTAACTTCTCCAGAAACACTATTACACTTACTAAAATACGATACAGCACACCGTCGTTTTGCTCATTTCAATGATGTTAAACTAGTGAATAATGCAATTGTCGTTAATGGTAAATCAGCACCTATTTTTGCTCAAAGAGACCCTTTAAATTTACCTTGAAAAAAACTTGATGTTGACGTAGTTGTCGAATCAACTGGATTTTTCCGTAAATTAGAAGATGCTAAAAAACATATCACTGCTGGAGCTAAAAAAGTTTTAATTTCTGCTCCCGGTACTGGTGACATGAAAACAATCGTTTACAATGTTAACCATAATATTTTAACAAGCGCTGACGTTGTTGTTTCAGCAGCATCATGTACAACTAATTGTTTAGCACCTGTTGCGAAAATCTTAAACGATAACTTCGGAATCGTTAAAGGAATTATGACAACAGTACATGCTTATACTTCAGACCAAAGATTACAAGATGCACCACACGCTGACTTACGTCGTGCTCGTGCTGCTGCTGAAAATATAATTCCAGCAACAACTGGAGCAGCTGTTGCTGTTGGTAAAGCATTACCAGAATTACAAGGAAAATTAGATGGGATGGCAATGCGTGTTCCAGTACTTACTGGTTCAGTAATTGATCTAGTAGTTGAACTACGCGATAACCCAACAGTTGACCAAATTAATGCTGCAATGAAAAATGCTGCTAATGAAACGCTACAATATGAAACAGCACCAATTGTTTCATCAGATATCATCGGTTCAACATATGGTTCAATCTATGATAGTTTATTAACTAAAGCAATGGAAGTTGATGGTAAAAAACTTTACAAAATCATCAGTTGATATGATAATGAAAACTCATACGTATCACAATACGTAAGAACATTATTACATTTAGGAACATTAGTTTAATTTTAACTAAGTCTTAATTTATTAAAAACCACGCTATAAATTATAGCGTGGTTTTTTTGTGTTTTGCTTTTTAAAATTTAGATCATTGTATAAAACTGAATTTTATAACTTATTGAAGTTCAGATAAAATAATGTTATCATAAATTTAATTGAAAAATAAAACTTAAAAAACGAAAAGGATTATATAATGTTAAAAAAAATAATTAAATTTGCTGCCCCGTTAATTATGGTTAGTACATTATTATCAACTACTAGTTGTAGTAATAAAAATAAAAAATTTAATCAAGGTTGAAACACTTTTTATAAAAATTATAAAAAATGCAGTTAAGTGATTTTGAATATGCTGTTACTCAAAAATATACTAAAATTAAAAAACGTTATCAAAATAGTGATTTATGTTTAATGGAACAAGTTGTTGATATCGGGATTTGTTTTGCACATTTAACTCACAAATCTAATAGTATTCAATTGTTACTAGGTAATTACATAACAGATAAATGTTATTTATTTAGATATATGTATTCCGATAGTGACAACCCGAGCAATAATTATTCAACTTTTACGACCTTTAATGTCAAAAACTGCGTCAGTGATTGACATGGTTTTGCGACTTGACCTTTTGGACTATTTTATGAAACAGCAATTAATGAACCAGCCATCAATATTATGAATAATGTCTTAACTGATAAATTAATTAATGACTTTAAATTTCGGACTAATTTTAGGAAAAAATATGATGGCTTAGTAAATAATTTATGAACAGGTTTAGTCTCAGTCAATATTAGTTCAGTAATTCGACACAAAGTTTGAACATTAACTAATGATTTTTCAAATGACGGAATCATCGGATCACCACCAATTTACACTGTCAAAAATTGAAAAATTACTAATAGTTATACAATTTAATAAATGAGATATATTTAAAAAATAATCAGTTGATATGATAATGAAAATTCATATGTATTACAATACATAAGAACATTATTACATTTAGGAACATCAGTTTAATTTTAACTAATTATTAATAGATAAAAACCACTCGATAATTTATCGAGTGGTTTTTTTGATGCTTTGTTTTTTAAAAATTATTTTTACTAATATGTTATAGTTCAGTCTCAATTATAATAATTCGGATTACCGGTATAAGATAGTGGTATATCAAAGATACAATCATGATAACTATTTGTCATAACTGAGTAAAATAGCTTCAAAAATATTTTAGCTTTAATATATTTAATATTTTATGAGTGTATAGTAATTTATCTGTTCATAAGCTATATGAAACATTAAATTTTAATAGATGTATAGTATCAATCTCATTCTTTCGACGTAGAGTTGTGAAAACTAAACTTAAAGTATTTTAATTATCTGCTTTAATTTCCTTATTAATTGGATAAGTTAAGTATTTGGGTGCGCTATTTTAAATATCTTTTGCATTTAAATTACGAGCATATTATACTTACACTAATTTTTGTTGTCTTACCACAAATAGTCAAAGTGGTTAATGCACTCATAGTTACTAAAGGCACCTCTATTGCAACTATACTTCTTTTGATTATTTTATTATTTATATTTTTACTTCTATTATTATCTTCAAAATAATATTTGTTATTTTATTAAACTATGATATAATTTTTTTAGTTTATTTTTTATATGTACAAACACTATTATTAGTATTATTAATAATTTCAAAAAAAGAAAGAAAGGATAATTAAATTATGAATTATGTTTTATTTTGAGTTTATGTTTTAATGTTTCTAACTATTAATATCTTAATCTTTCATTTTTGATTATTACGATCTTATAAACAAAACTTATTTAAATTAAATCAAAAAATTGAACTTATGGAAGCTCCCGATTCATATTCTGGAACAAATATTGCAACATTTTTTAGAATTTTATTTTGGTTTCCGTCTTGACGTAAAGCGGAAAAACAACATAATCAAAAATTACTTGAAAAATATGGACCAGATAAAATAATCAATCGTTGATCAAGAATGCTTATAAGATCAAAAATCACTATTTTAATATTAATTATAATATTTTCTATTACGAGCGTTGTCTTGTTAGAAGACCACAATAATATTCCATTAAATAGTTTATATTTTTTTAAATTGATAATTTATGCTCAAATATTAATTTTAATTTCAACAGTAAGTTTAATATTTTTAAAATGATTAATGTTTTGCATAGTATACTCTTCTATTAATGTAAAATCATCAAAATCAAAAATGTTGTCGAAATCCTTTGCCGCTTCTTTAAATAATGAGTTAACATCTTTTTCATTTTTCCCTAAGATTATTGCATTTATCGCAATAAACTCAATTTATCTTTTCATTTTATTATAAATCAACAATTAAAAAAACCCTATTATAGGGTTTTTTTAATTGTTTATTGTTGTCTTATATGCATGTGTTTGCCATTATGTTTAAAAAAAGTTATGTTAATTTCAATTCCAGAATCTTTATATTCTTCAGCTCAATTAATTATACTTTTAGTAATTTGTTCAAACATATATTCAAGTGACATATATATTAAGACACTTACAACTAATACAACTATATTACCAATTACCGGGACCTCAGTAGACAAAACTTCTGCTTCGCCAACAAAAGCTTCCATCATTTTTGAATACATTTTAGTTACAAACTTTTCAATTTTTTCAATTTTTTCAACTTCTTTTCCAGGATCTTTGAATTTCTCAAGTTCAGATTTCAGTTCTTTAAAGTGTAAAGCAAATAAAATCGCTTGAATGATTAAGTTATTTAAATATATATCCATACCGTTATGTCAAGATCAAGTGATGGATGTTTTTCCATGATATTTCTCAAATATTTTTTTACTTACCGGAAAAGAATTATTTAAAGATATATAACTACGAATATTAATGATAGATCTACTTGGATTTCAAAAATCATAAATTAGATGAGCTTGCAAATATGATAAAGCACCATTTTCATCTAAAAATGACATTTTCACATTTGCTTGCATGCAACCATCATCAGTATTTTTCAATCCTTTAATATAATCAACGTTAAAAATTGATAATACATTATTTTGATGAATATATCTTAAATAAAACTCCATATATCCATATCAAATATCATATAAATTATTTGGTACAGCAGACGCTCCATAAATTCTAAAATATAAACCATAATTATATTTATTCCCTAGATTGGAAGTCGAATTTATTGCTATCAAACTATCATCATTATAATTAAGTTTTAATTCTCCATAAAAATTTTTATTTTTAAAATCATCAGCAGTATCTAACCAATAACCAGATACTCAATATAAAGCTCAATAATTAGTATTACTAGAATCACTACAATCTGAGTTTCAATAAATAGAATCAATCATAATAGCATCGTTATTACTTGTTACTTTACTTTTATTATTTACTAAAATTGATTGTGCATTGATAGTAGCGCTACGTGATAATTCAGCATTACTAACTAAATTTTCATCACTATCATTTTCAATATCATGGCGATGAATTAAGTTATAATTATGCATTTTGATGCCCGAATCTATTAATTGACTATTTTGACTTACGGGTGACGCCATCAACCCCAAAACCATTCCTAATGTTTTTAACATTTTTAATTACTCCTTATGTGCAAACTATTCTACAATACCTTGATTCATTAAATTTTTTATATAATTAATATTTTGAGTTTTTGGATTTCAATTTTTATTAACTCAACCACCAAAAACCTCAATGTTTACTTGAAATGAATTAGCACTAGCATATAAATCTTCTTCTTGAGCCATGTGTTTAAATTCTGAATGTAAATGTTCTCTAAATCCCATTCAAACATAATTTTTTGTTGAAGTATTTATTTTTTTATTTTCATCTTCAAAACTATGCCCGCCAGCTTTATTAATAAATTCTTGTTGACTTAAATGTTTTGAAAAAGTATCGCTATCTAAGCCATAAGTAGTATCGAATTTATTTATAGGAGAACCAGTTCCTTTTTCAGACTCATTTAAACTACTGTTATCAAAATTATCTGAAAATCATGCAAATACATTATGATAAACATCGTGCGAAGAATCTTGGTGATGTCATTCTTGTCATAACATATGAAATTTAGGTGTAAAACCTATTTTATAAATAATATATTTTTGATCTGGATGATTTGCCAAAGAACTCATACCGTGTTTCATTTGATTATTAATATTTTTATTAAGTTTTTTTGATACATCAATCCCAACCTTTGTAGGCTGATCCTTCTCATCATTATCGTAATTATAATATGCATCATTAGTTTCTCTTCACCCATATTTTTCAGTATGCATTTGTCCACTGTGCATCGTATCTTCTGTAGTTGCAACAGATGAAGATTGATAATTATAATCAAATTGAAAATTTGAACCATCTAAATCTTCATCATTGAATAAAGTACGATATACCTCTTTAAAATAAGTATAAGACTCTTGACTTCATGAACTTCTATAATTCATAACCTGGTAACTTTGCACAGGTATGATAGATAATATTGGACTAACTAATAATAATTTAACCATTTATTAATTCACTCTCTTTCTTTTATAAGTGCGCAATAAATATTATCATATTATTATAGACTTATGTAAAAAAGATTATTTATAAGCGCTTATTTTATATTTTAATTATTTTATTAATTAAATATTAGGTAATTTATAATCTATTTTTTATTAAAAACTATTAACTGAATTTTAGCTAATTATTAATTTACCAAAAGATACTCCATAAATTATGGAGTATCTTTTTATTTATTTTTATTAATAATTACCTCGATTAAATTTAAATAGTAAAAGCAACCTGATTGGGTTTCTTTTTTTGTATTTCTCAAATGATTATAAAAATCATTTGAGGGTATCAGACAGTATATGTTTGTTACTGCACTCTGACTTACTTTTCTTTTTTAATATTTTTATTCACTGTATCAGACAGTATATGTTTGTTACTGCACTCTGACCAATGAGCACGTTGTAGTCGTTGTGATGAGGTATCAGACAGTATATGTTTGTTACTGCACTCTGACTATTCTTTAATATTATAACCCAATACTTCTCTTTGTAATTTAATTATAATATCATTAAGTAGGTCAACAGCTTTAATATTTGGAAAATATGGATTTTGTTTTTGAAGATCGTTTGTTCAAGAAACTTTTTTTATATCATTATAATTTAAATCTCTATGCATAATTAAATTTCTTAATATGATTTTTATATTTTCTTTACCATCTGTGTTTTTAGGATCTGTCCATGTCTTGCATTTATTAATTAAGTCTAATTCAATATCACTATATTTTTTGTAAAAAGATAAACAATGATTAAGATCATCGTTTGTTAATTGTGATTTATCATCTTTATAATTGTATTTTGTATAAAGTAATAAAACAGATTTAAAAAAATAGTTATTAATAATATGATGGTTCTTATCTTTATATAAATTAGATTCTTTTTTATTATCTTGTAGTTTATTTTTAATATGATCTGATTTTAATAATTTATTATTATTATTAAAAACACTCTTTTTAAATAATTGACGATTAATTGTCTTTACTTTAGAGTTATTTAATTTTATTAAAATTAAATAACTTAAAAATATTTTTCTATCAATAATCTTATTAAATTTTAAATCATATAAGCATTCATCTTTTAAAATTTGAGCTTCTAAATTTTCCAGTATTATTTTAGTCATTTTATATCTTCTTAATTTCCCAAATATTTCTTTTTCTTGATTATCTATAAATATAATTTTTTCTTGGTCATTAGTTATAATAGTTTCTATATCATTTTTAATTAGTGTTTCTTTTTTATAATTACTTTTAATGTAAGTTAATAGTTTTGCACTAAAATCATCATCTTTATTTAAGTTTAATTCTTTTGCAAAATAATAGCCTACATTATAACTACCTTTATTTACCAACTCTCCTAATTTAACTATTTTTTCATAGTTGTTAAAAAATAAATATTTTTTAACATTTTCCATAGTTGTCATAGATTCTGATCATAGTAATTTTAAATCATCACCATATTTATCTTTTGGAATCCAATCACTCATTAACACGTTTTTATTAAATCATTTTAAACCATGCTTAATTAAAAGATCTTTATTACCACTATTTTTATAACCTTCTAGCATTTTTAAAAATGCCTCTTTTGTCTTTGTGTTATAAGATGTTTGTTTATCAACATTTGGTTTATTTTTTAATATGTATGATTTAGATCTAATTTCTAATTCGTTAGGAGTAAATTTATTTAAGAAATTAGCTAACTTTTTACTATTATGTTCTGTATTTTCTATATAAAATAAAATAAGAAAATTAATTAAATTTTTTTTAAAGATAATAATATTATTTTTTCCGTTTTTAAATTTAATTAAAGAAATTTTATATTTAGGATTTTTTATTGATTTTACATCTTGATCATTTAATTGATAAAACTCAATATTGTTATATCAATTAAATTTAAATTTACTTTTTTTATCGTTCATAATAATTGATTTGAAATATCTAATTATTTGATTATACAGATGTTGTTTATTTTTTGATAAATCTATTGTTCCATTAATAATTTCAGTTTTATTTAATATATCATTAATAGGATTAGTTTCGGGTAAAATATATTCATCTTTATCAACATCTTTATGTAATAAAATACGTTTTTTATTTTTACAACTTAAAATATATTTAATTTCATTATAATCATCAGTATTTTTGGAAGTAGGTTTAGGAAGCTCTAATAGTAATATAGCAGAATCATATTTACTAATGAAGATTGATAAGAAAGCAATTCTAAATTTTTCAATTGATAGCTTATCTTTTAATTTAAAACTAAATAAATTTAATTTCATAAATTCTTTAAAATTTTTAATTCCAATATTTTCAAATTGATAATCTTTAGCTTCTAATTCCGTCATTTTATTGGGCATATTTATTTCTTTTTGATCTTTTTCTTGTCAAAAGTGAACATAATAATTTCTTAAACTATTTAGATATGTTAAAATATCATTTCTAACAGTTTGATATGTATCATAAATAATTTTTATTTCATCCTGTTTTAAACTTGATTTTGACTTTTTATTCTCCTTTACTTTCAGTCTACTTTTAATTCAATTCAACTCATTATCTAATTGGTGTAATTTATTTTTATCATTTTGTTTTTTGGGCATTTTACCACCCATTACAAAGGCTGACATTTTTAATATTAATAAATTTTCATCTTTTTTATCCACTATAAAATCACCACATTCTTAATATTATTGTTTTTGAAACATATTTAATAATATTTTAACACGAATATTCTAATTTATACTTGTGTTTTTCTCGTTTTTATTGTATTATATCTATTGCTGGAAAAATATTATATGGGACTATAGCTCAGCTGGTTAGAGCACACGCCTGATAAGCGTGAGGTCGGAGGTTCAAGTCCTCTTAGTCCCACCATATATGGGGTGGTAGCTCAATTGGTAGAGCACCTGTCTTGCACACAGGAGGTCGCAAGTTCGATTCTTGTCCGCTCCACCATATCTTATATGATCAAAAATCGCATCTATTAATAATGAAAGACTTATTATTAATAGATGCGATTTTTATATTATATATAATAGGTGTATTATTGAATCTAAAAAAACTAGTTAATTAACTAGTTTTTTTATAATTATTTTAGTAATCCAAATCTATATATATTTAGCGATTAATGATGAATGCTATTTTTTAAAATATAATTTTTAATAAGACTTTTATAATATAATTTTTTAACACATTATCATTACTATGTTATGATATAAATTAATTACAACATAGCACAACCCTTAAACGCATAAAGGAGAATTTTTAAATGTTTTATTTATATTGAATGATTTTAACAATATCTTACATCACTTTAATGCGCTATGCGTTTCTCAATAATAACAAAAATATTATTATTGAAAAAGATAAACAATCACATAAAAAATATGCAATATCTAAATCATTTATTTTAGCAATGTTTAAAATGTTTAGTATTATAACAATAACAATCATCATATGATCTTTACGTTATTTTGGATTTGGCTCAAAAACATTTTGACAAGGTCATAATCTATCGCAACATATACCTATTTGATTCATATTAATAATTACTGTTTTAGCTGCTATGTGAATGACTTTCTTTTCAGTATTGAATAAAGATGATAATGCTGTTTTGTTGCAAAAAAAAAATTCACAACATTCAATAGTTATTTTTTCAGTATAACTATTCTATTATCTGCTCTTTTTTTGGGATTTAGTAATATTTGAATTTTTATAAAATCAACAAACGATTCACTAACTTCTAATAATTTTATGATATTTTTCTTTTTATCATTATTTTTACCATGAATTATACTTACTTTTATTAAAATTATTTTTTTAATAATTTATCATTATCAATTTAAAACAGAAACTGAAACATTAAATTCTCAAGAAAGATTGAAATTTTTATGAAACATAAAAATTTCTAACAATGATTATTTTTTAGTTTTAGAAATTTGTGCAATTTTATTTTTACCATTAGTTATTATGGGTCATTTAAATTCTCAAGTTGATAAAAATGATTTTGTTGAGCATCATTTAGTATATATTCTTATTGCTGGCTTTTTCTTTTTTGTAATTATTGATAAGAGTTTTAGAAATGATATTTTTAAAAATAAGAAAGGATAATTATTATGGAATATTTTTTATTTTGAATTTATGTATTAATTTTTTGTCTGAGTAATTTTATGCTATTTCACTTTTGATTATTAAGAGCATACAAACCTAAATTATTTAGTCTTGATCGAAAAATTATTAAACAAAAAATAGAAAAACCAAGTCTTATTTTCAATAGTTTCGCCCTTTATCTATTATGAATAATACATCGTTTGTCTTTTCGTGAAAGTACTAAAGATTATAATATAAAACTGGCTACAGAGTATAGCCCAGATAAAAAAATTAATCGTTGATCTAGATTATTGCTTAAATCCAGAATTCTTATTTTGATATCAATCTTAATAGCATCAACTACTACAATATCAGTATTAGAAAAGCACCATAATATATCATTAGACAATTGAAATTTCGTTTTATTAATTTTTTATTGTCAATTATGAATTTTAGGATTATCTGCATTTTGTATATTTATAAAATGCATAATATGTTATTTAATATATATATATATCAATATATGTATTACTTAGATGAAAGACCCACAATGTAAGGAGACGAACAATTATAGAGGTGACAACGTTTTCTTTAAATACTGAAATATATGCTTTTTCCTTATTTGCAAAAATAATGCTTCCAGTTATTATTTTTCCAGTTATTTATCTTCATATTTTTATATAACAAACAAAAGATCTACGAATCTTAGGTACATATAATCATAAACATAGTTTTAAATTTTTTAAATCAAAAAAATAAGCAGCCTATCATTACTGTTATTAAATAAGTAAAACTAAAAAAACTTAATTAAAAATAAGTTTTTTTTATATATGATCAACTTGAATATTTTAAGTAATAATTTTTGATGATAATTTAAAACAAAGATCGACTACAACAACATCACCCATTTGATATTTTGTGTGTGTTATATACATATAATCCTAACAATTTAAATACTAATAGTCTGTAACAATTTAGTTCAACTTTAATTTAATTATAAATATGATATAATTATATTTATAATTTATTTTTTAATAATAAAAAAGAACAGCAATAAGAGGTAAATATAAAATGACGATTTTTAAATATAGTTTAAAAAAATATTACTTTTCACTATCAACTTGATTATTTATATTAATGGGGATTATATTAGTTAGTGGAATAACATTAAGCTTTATATCACAAGGACATAATAATTTTCTACATATAAATAATGTCGCTGATAACAAATCAGCAGTTTTAAGTGTTTACATTTTATTAACACCAATAATAGCTGCTTTTTCAAGCATCTTTTTAGTTTATAAAGTCGTGCAATTATTTCGTGATTCTCAAGATGATGGAACGATGTTGTTGATAATCACAAAACCAATATCACGTAAGAAAATATTATTTTATAAATGATTATCTTTAGCTGCTGTTTTTATGATTTATCTAATTATAATATTAGGAATTCAAACATCTTTATTATTAACGTTTGCTAAATATCCTAATTATCAAAATGATATTTTTAAAGGTTTGATAGGTGAAGTTATTACGTTATTTATTTGCTTTTTAATAAGTTCACAAATATTAATAATGTTATCTTTAAAATTTGGTTTTAGATCTTTATTAGGAATAACTTTTATTGCTACTGTTGGGTTTAGTACTATTAGCATTCTTCAAACTACATCTTACAAACCAACTTATGACTTGGACACTCCAACTGTAGAATTACAAAATGACGACACTACAAATAATATGCCTAGGTTTTACCATAACTTGTCTACAATGTGAAATTCTAATAATGATCAAATTACTAAATTACCCCAATTATCTTTTAAAACAAATACTAAACATTTTGCTTTAAATAAAAAATGACAATTCAATACTCAATATCAAATGGGTCGTATGAGTAGTATGTTTTTATTAAAAAACTATCAAATAAATCAAAATTTAAAACAAGGTATTAAATCATTAGTGAAAATCACTAGTGTCAAACAAGCTAATTTTGATAATTATCAAAATAATTTATTTTTAGATGCTGATAGTCACACAACAGTTAACAATATTGAAAGATATTTTAATAATAGCAAATATTCTAATATGAGTATTGATGATTATTTAAAACCAGCATTGAAAGATGCTCAAAGATATTTTGATAATGTCATTAATAATTTTAAACCAAATAACAATGATTATAATACGATTAATATATCAATAGTTAATTTTCATAATTATAACTCTGGAGAATTTAGTAATAGCGCTAATAAGTTTATTAACATAATGAATCAACCAAAAGTTTTAGCACATTTATGAAATCTAGAATTTGGTAATGAAAAAGTTAATAAAACAAATTATAATTATAACTATCCTAAAGATATTAGTTATAATTATAATGCAAATACGCTTTTTAATATATTATTGAATTATCATATGCATAAAAGCGGATTCGTTAATCTTAGTAAGAAAAAAATTACTAAGATTAATTTTTGAAATAACATGAATTTTCTTAATGATGACAAACAAGCCAATCTAGATAATTTATTTTTACGTAATAATAATCAAGAAAAAAACATGTATATTCCTTGACAAAGCTTTACCTATTTTAGCGATAGTTTAATTAGTAATTTAATTGAGACAAACAATCCGAATGGTAAATCAACAATTCCTGATAATATCACGCCGCATCAATTAAATAAATATTTTTATCAAATTACATATCAAGATTTTGCCAACCGATATTTATTAACTGGATTTTATTTAATTCTAGGAATTACTTTATTACCTGTTAGTTACTGATGATTTAAACGCAGTGATTTTGACTAATTATAATAGATTACTATAATCAAAAATATCAGACAACAAGAATTACAGAAACTTTAATGATTTCTTTAAATAGTGAAATAGTATCTTTTTCCTTCTTTTGAAAAATAATATTTCCAATTATTATTTTTCCAATTATCTATCTTCATATTTTTATATAACAAACAAAAGATCACTTCTACTAAAGAAAGTGATCTTTTGTTTGTTAATTAAGTTTTAATTTTTTATATAGATTATGATTTATTTAACTATAGACCAACTTTACCATATTTTTCTTTTTGATTTAAGAGAATAATTCTAATCATAGAATATTTAGATATTATATATATAATTAGACTTATTACTATTAAAATCAAAGCTACTGATAGTAGAAATCACCCAATTAAAAAATATTGCGGTAGCGCTTTAAAATCACTATGATAAGTTGTTATATAAACGACAGTAAAACAAGCTTGTAGTGTAATTACTAATAAAAACATTTTTAATCTAAATGTTAAATTACTTATGAGTAAACGCGTTAAACCATAGAACATTATTTTAACCTGACTTTCATAATAATAACTACTTCATAATTTATTTTTAATTTTATCATAATTAATTACTAATTAATAGATTAAGGATTCATGATATGAATATTATTGGATTTTCTATTACATATATAATCGCCTTATCATTAAATGGTTTTATTATGTTCCGTTTCGTACTATTAAGATTTTTCAACTCTCATAATTATAGCGGTAAACTTGATACTCGAACTATTGCCAATATCGGAGCAGCCGATAAAAATATTAACATTTTATTTTTCCTACTTTTTATATTGTATAAAATAGTTTCTTTTTAATACTATTACATATAAATAATATCATAAGCAACCTTTTATAAAAGAGTTTTCAATAATAAATAAAATATCATATATATGATATTTTATTTACAATTTAATTAAATTATTTTTATATTAAATATAATTTTTATCTATTAATAATATGATATAATTTTTACTAATAAATAAATAAGAATGAAAAAAATATTTCAACCCAGTATCCACAATATACCTTTTAAAAAACTTCTTACAAAATATTGATAATTATAAATTTACAACATCTACCACTAAGATTATTTTTACTAAGGAAGTAATTAGTTATGCACTTTGTTTTATTGTTTGCTATGTATACATTTATCTTGACAATTAATGGATTTATTATATTTCATTTCATATTCTTACGTTTCTTTAGTCCTAAAAATTATACGGGAAGTACTAATAAAATTATTAATGGTTATTTAGAATTTTGTGGATTAAATACTTTTACAGATCGTAGTAAAAAATATAATTTTATTTATAGTCGTCTGGGGTTTTGTTCTAATATTGGATATCTAGGTAAATTCGTTGTAGAACATAATATCAAATTAAATATAGAATATGGTAATGAAGTTAAATTAAATCGTTGGAAACGCTTACCTAAATTTATAATTATTTTAATCACATTATTAATATTATTAATGTCGATAATTAATGTGTTTTTTCTACAATTTAAATTAGATACAACAATAAGTTCTCATCGCTATATTATGTGATTTATTATATTAAATGGCTGATTTTGAATTTTTATATTTCTTTTTAATCTTTGAATCACTTTTGTATCAATATTAAATTATTTTATATATCGACCACGTTTATCTCGGAGATCTAAAACTAAAGTACCTCCAAAAACTTTTAAAGAATTATTAAATTATTTTTATTTTGAAAGTAATAAAGTTTTTGCAATAGAATTTAAATTATGCTATTTTATATGATTATCAACATTTTGATTATTAATAATATTAGCAATATGATGTTTTAATTCACCGCACTGATAGTTAAAATTTAATATCGACAAACAATCTAAATGGTAAATCACAAATCCTTGATAATTTTACGAGACATCAACTAAATAAATATTTTTATCAAGTTACATATTAAGATTTTACCAATCGATATTGATTAACTGGTTTTTATTTAATTTTTAGGATTATCAGCATTTTGTATATTTATAAAAGGGTAGGATATTATTTAATATATATATATATATTGTTTTAAATGAAATATCAAAAATATAAGACAATGAAGAATTATAGAGATGACAACATTTTCTTTAAATAGTGAAATATTTTCTTTTTCCTTATTTGTAAAAATAATGCTTCCAATTATTATTTTTCCAATTATTTATCTTCATATTTTTATATAACAAACAAAAGATCACTTCTACTAAAGAAAGTGATCTTTTGTTTTATTAATTAAAGTTTAAACTTTTTTATAAATATTTGTTTTATATTACTATGATCTACTATCATCATTTACTATTTCAATTTTTAATAGGAGGTAGAATTTTTTTATTTGATATTTTTTTAACTAATTCAAGTTCAAGTTTGGCACATTCTTCTTTTTGAATTAGTAGCACAATGCGCTTCATATTAGATTTTACTATTATATGTATAATGATGTTTATTAGTATAAAAAATGTTGCAATTGATACTACGAACCAATCAATAAAAAACCTTTGCGATATAGCGTTAAAATCACTAGTAAAATAACATAATATATAATAGCATTGTGGAACTATTATTAGTAAAAGCATCTTATATCAAAACGTTACATAAATAAAAAGCATTTTAATCATTAGTCCAATAAAATCAAAGATTGAAAATAAGATTGCAATTAAAATATCAAACATTGTTTCAACCTCACTTTAATTAATAATAACTGTTTAATAATTATTTAGCTAATTTAAGATCAAGTTTACTACTATATTTCTCTTTTTGAGTACGCAACACAATATTAGTAAGACACGATTTTGCTATTATATATATAACGATGCTTATAGCTATGAAAATTGTGACAACTGATATAAGAAATCAATCAATTAAAAAACTCTGTGGAGTAGTTTTAAAATCACTATGATAACTTAATACATAGTGAACTATAAAATAACCTTGTAGCGCTAGCGCTAACAAGAATATTTTACATCTAAATATTAAATAACGCATGATATTCAAAATAAAACTATATAACATTGTTTCAACCTCATTTCAATTAATAATAACTATTTAATAATTTATTTATTATTTTACCATAATATTAACATAATTTATAATCACTATTTTTAATGTGTGTTATAATTAAGTAAAAAATTATTACTTAATTAATAAAGGATTTGTTTTATGAATAATATTTGACTTGCTATATTATATATAATGCTCTTATCACTAAATGGTTTTATTATTTTTCATTTCGTATTGTTAAGATTTTTTAGTCCACGCAACTACAGTGGTCAAACTAATAATGTTAAAAATAGTTTTTGAGTATCAATTGGAGCTAAAGATGAAGATTATCGTCTTGCATCAGTCAAATATATTTATAGCAAATGTGGGGCTTGTTCTAATCAGAAAAATATGGCTTCTAAATATCTAGTGCAATATAATTTAGCACTAGATCAAAAACAACTTGATCATCCTAAATTGAATCGTTGACAACGAATTCCTAAACTATTAGTTGCTGTGATTGGACTAGTAATATTTTTAGGAGCGCTATTACCAATTGCTGGCTATTCAATTTTTACGATAACAGCAATAGATTCAGCTAGTTTTGCTATTTATATTGCGCTTTTAATTGCTTATACATGAGGATCTTTGTTAGTACTAAGAATAGCAGTTATGCTATTTTTCGTATTGATCTATTATCTCTTTTATAAAAAGTGAATTAAAGTTACTAAAAAAATTAAAATTAAGGATTTTAATTTTTGAGCAATTATTAAATACTACTTTCAATTTGATGATGCCGTTTTTAATTTTGAAATTAAAATTGGTTACTTTGTTGGATTATGATTTTTTTGACCAATTCCATTTTATATGGCGCAGTATATTCATTAATAAAAATATTAAATATATGGCATATTAAGATGTTTTATTCAAAATTTACATGAAAAACTATTGAAAAAAACATTTTAAATTAAAATAGTCATAATTATAAATAACTTAAAAATTATAATCTTTTTATTAATTAACTTGTAACTTAGTTAAAAAAATTATAAATTTAAAAATAGTATTAAAAAACTAACTAATCGTGAAAAAATTCAATAATTATTTTTACCATTAATAATTGTTAATCATTTATATTACAGTAATGTATTAGGTGCAAAACTTTCAAAAATGATCATGATTTGTATGAATGTTATTATGAGTTATCTTTTTTACTTCTTCAATAGTTCCACGAATGAAAAATGTTTAAGTTAAATTAAAAAACCTCATTAATTTAAAATGAGATTTTTTAATTTTCTATTACTAATTTATGTTAATAAAATTATTTTTATTTAACAACTTATGTAAAATAAGGATTTATGTATTAAATAATTAATCTATGATATAATTATTTAATAACTTTTGAAATAAAAAGAGAATACTTTTGTTTATATTTAACGATTTAATAATATTTATAAAAATCAATAGTAATTAAGTAATACAAAAATGCAGTAATTATCTACAAAGTTTTCAAGGAGAAATATTAAAAATGTTTTATTTATATCTAACTATCTTAGCACTATCTTATATTGGTATTATGCAAGTAACGCTATTAAATTATAAAAATTTTAAACTTGAAAAATTAAAAATTTTTGACATTAATAATAAAAAAATAAAATTTATAATTAATAATCTATGTTGAGGATTTGGCGCTTATATAATATTAACAATTTTCTGATACTTAGATCCTGCATCATTGATATTTGGATCTTTTTGAAAAGTTCATAATATTAGTTTTTTTGCTGCGTTATTTGGTTGAATTATTATGTTTGTATTATGTGCTGCTCTTTTTATCGCAACTTTCATTTCAATTATAGCTTCTAAAATTAAAAAAATAAACTTATTAAAGCAAGATAATGTAAAATACTTTTTGCGATTAATCAATATCTTTATTTATGGAACTGTTATATTATCAGCATTTGCTTTTAGTTTTGTTAATATTTGAATTTTTACAGTTTCATATAACATAACTGTTGCTTCATCACAGTTTATTAATTTCTTTCTATTAGCATTATTTTTACCATGAGTAATAACATTTATTGTTAAATTATTATTTTTAATAATTTATCATTATCAATTTAAAACAATGACTCAAGAATTAAAAACTACTAAAAAACTAAAATTTTTATGAAATATTAAAATATTTAATAATAAATTTTTGTTATTACTATTAATAATCGCTCTGTTTCTTTTACCAATAGTGATTATGGCTAATTTCTATTATAGAGCCTTTTCAGGATATGGAATATATATAATACCAGGATTAACTATTTATATTTTAATTCATAGTTATTGATGATCAAAAAGCAAAAAATCAACTATTTATAATAACAGACTAAAAAATAAATTTGATAATAAATTAAAACTTCTTAATGCTATAAGACACATTAATTTAAAAAAAGAAGGAAAAGAATAATTTGATTTTGTATTAGTACTATCTTAGATTGTAATTATTAACTATGTTTAGTATAATAAACAAAAAATAAAATCATTTATATATATATATATATTAGAAAGAGCGGCACTTAAAATGTTTTACTTATATATCATTATTTTAGCACTATCTTATATTGGTATTATGCAAGTAACGCTATTAAATTACAAAAATTTTAAAATTGAAAACTTAAGAACTGCTAACATTGATCATAAAAACACAAAATTTATCATTAATAATTTATGTTGAGGATTTGGTGTTTACATAATACTAACAGTTTTCTGATATTTAACGCCTGCATTAGTAATATTTAGAACTTTTTGAAAAGGAGATAATATTACTTTCCTTGATCAGTTAGTTAGTTTAATCATTATGCTAGCATTATGTATAGCTCTTTTGATTGCGCTTTCCATTTCAATTATGATCTTTAACATTAAAAATATAAAAGTATTAAAGCAAGGTAATTTACAATGCATTCTACGATCAATGTACATCTTTATTTATGCTGCTGCAATATTGTGGTCACTTGCTTTTAGTTTTATTAATATTTGAATTTTTACAGTTTCATATAACATAACTGTGGCTTCATCACATTTTATTAATTTCTTTCTATTAGCATTATTTTTACCGTGATTAATCACGATTGTTATTAAATTATTATTTTTAATAATTTATCATTATCAATTTAAAAAAATGACTCAAGAATTAAAAACTACTAAAAAACTAAAATTTTTATGAAATATTAAAATATTTAATAATAAATTTTTGTTATTGCTATTAGTAATTAGTATCTTTTTTCTACCTTTAGTGATTATGACTAATTTCTATTATGGATCCTTTTTAAAATATGGAAAATATATAATACCTATATTAATGATTTGTATTATGATATATAGATATTGATGATCAAAAAGCATAAAAATAGGGATCTTAGTAAGAAATTAAATAATAAATTTGATTATAAATTTTACTATCACGAAGACAAACGTAATATTCTTAAAAAAGAAGAAAATGAATAATTTGCTCTTATAATAGTATTAATTATTTTGGACTATTAAATCATGAAAATATTCATTAAACATTAAGAATATAAAAAAATCTCATTAATAAAAATGAGATTTTTTATTTTTGTATGACACTAATTTATTTGCATTAATAATATTTTTAATTAATAGATTATATGATATAATTTTTTAAATAGATTTAATTATAATGAGGAATCACAATAATGCCATATTTTATATTTTATATTATATACACATCAATATTAGTAGTTAATGGTTTTTTAATATTTCATTTCGTTTTTTTGCGTTTCTTTAGTCCTAAAAATTATACTGGAAGCACTAATAAAATTGTGAATGGTTATTTAGAATTTTCCGGATCAGTTCAAAAGAAAGAATATAAATTCATTTATAGTCGCCTTGGCTTTTGTGCTAGTTTTGGATATACTGGAAAACGCATTGTAGAACATAATCTTAAATTAAATATAAAATATGGTGATAATGCTAAACTAAATCGTTGAAAACGCTTACCTAAATTTATAATTATTTTAATCACATTATTAATATTAATAATGTCGATAATAAACATGTTTTTTCTTCAATTCAAACTTAATACACCAATAAATTTTCATCTTTATATTATATGATTTATTATCTTAAATTTTTGGTTTTGAATTTTTATATTTATTTATAATATTTTAACTACTCTTTCAGCAATATTAAATTATTTTATATATCGTCCACGTTTAAATGGTAGGTCAAAAATTAAAATATCTCCAAAAACTTTCAAACAATTATTGAATTATTTTTATTTTGAAAGTAATAAAATTTTTGTTATGCCAGGTAAACTATTTTATTTCATCTGGGTAGCAACATTTTGGTTATTAATAATATTAGTAATATGAGTATTTCACTTACCATATGGATAATTATAATTTAATATATAAAAATCTCATTTAATTAAAATGAGATTTTTAATTTTATTGAAGTTGTATATTTGCATGAAATTGAAATACATAAAAATTAAGTACAATACCTTTATCTGGTTCTCAATTTCCTTGTTTTAATTTACTTCATAATTCAATTATTATGTGAGTTATAGCTACTGCTAACAAAATAATAGAAAGCGTTTCTAAAATAACTACAATAACTTCTCCGCCTCCTGGTTCGATTGCTGCAACCGTACTAGCTTCAGCTTGAAATGACTCGGTTATCGCAATCTCCTGTTTCGTGACTGCTTTATATACATCTCATCATCTATGACCAACTTTAATAGATTTTTCAATAATTTCAGATACATCTATACCAATTGAAATCAAATGATATAAAGGCCCACTTATGTAAAGGCTAATTTTTCCATATCAAGTAAAATGAATTTTAGTTACACCATGATGTGCTTTATAACTAGCTGGAGTTTGTGGGATTTCAGCCAATAATTTAGTTCAAGATCTTTCATTAATATGTGATTTTTGAGGATTTCAAAAATCATAAACTAAAGTCATTTTTTCTTGATCAATATTCCCATCTGGACCAAAATAATGAACTTTTAAATTAGCGCGCATATATCCATCATCACTAGTTTGCAAAGGATATACTTGGTAATTAATAATTCCTTGAATTTCATTATTTGTCAAAATATGCGTATAATTCAAAAAGAATTGACAATATCCTGCTCAAATATCATAAAGGTTATTTGTTGGTGTTGGACTCGATCCTTGCTGACGAACATATAAACCATAGTGACCATTAGTATCATTAGGTAATACTAATTGTTCATTGTTAGGATCTATTTTAATTTCACCATAAAAATTATGAGTTGAGAAATCAGCTAAAGCCATATAAAAGCCCGAAACTCAATAAATATTATTTTGCTTCCCTGATGCATCATTATGCGTATCTTTATAAATTGAGCGCATTGAAATTGTAGCACTTTCAGATTTAATATATTGATTATGAATCAAAATACTTTTTGAATTAATGATCGCCCCTTTGACAATTTCGGGATTATCAATTAAATTTTCATCAGCATTTGACAAATTATTATTATAATTATTAGCTGCTTGGTTGATAGCGTGATCCATATATGCTTTTGCATGATTAGTATTACTAATTGTTTGGGCGTTTTGGTTTACTGGCGAAGCAAGTAAACCCAAAACCATTCCTAGAGTTTTAAGCATTGCCACTACCTAATAGGTTTTCTAAATAACTAACATTTTGTGCTGGTGGATTTCAAGAATCATTAACTCAACCACCAATACATGAATAGCTAATGTAAAATTATTAGCACTAGGATATAAATCTTCCTCATTATAAGTATGATTGAATTCTGAATGTAGTTTTTCTACAAAACCCATACGAACTGCGTTTGGAGCATCAACACCATTATTTCAATCATGATGATATGGATTTCATGTATCTTCATTATAATGTTGATCAACTGTAGATTGGGCAGTTAAATTATAACCCATCCCTGATTCTATAGCAGAAGCTGAACTAAAATCATCTTCAGGAGAACCAGTTGCTTTATTAAATTTAGATAATGTTTCATTATCTAAATTTCTACTAAATCAAATATAAGAGTCTTGATAAACTTCATGACTAGAATATTGATAATGTCATTCTTTTCAAGTCATTTCAAACTGTGGTAAAAATCCTAATTTATAAATTGTGTAATATTGACCAGGATGTTGCGCATCAGCTTCGTTACCACGTTGAACTTGCGAACTCATTAAAGTATATAGTTGCGTTTGAAAATCCATCTCAATTGATGGCGGATTATAACGAGCATCATTTGTTTCGTGTGATGCATATTTTTCAGTATGCATTTGTGAATTTGAAATTGATGCATTACTATTCACATTGATTGAACCAATATTATAATCTTGAACTATACCGGATCCTGACAAATCAGTATCGTTATATATTGTACGATATACTTCAGAAAATGTTGTATAGTCTGATTCACATCTTTCATCAGCTCCTATTTTAACCATTTGCGAGCCTTGAATTGGAATTGTTGCTAATATTGGACTAACTAATAAAAATTTCAGCATATTATTTTTCCTGCTTTCATAATTTTGATATTGATATAAATAATAATCTCTAAACAAACTATTACAGCAAAAAAAATAACATATATTTACTTTTATAAGCGATTTTTTCAATTATTTCTTTTAAATAATTGAACAATTAAAAAAGTAATGAAATTATTTATGTAATAGATATATATATATATATATATCTGATATTCTATTTATAACTTTCTTCTATTTTTTAATATGTTATAATTTTTATGATTCTGGATAAGTTCAATAATTTGATCAAAATAAAAATCTCATTAATTAGAAAATGATATTTTTATTTTTTTAAATATCAGAATAATTTTTGAGATTAAGACTAATAATATAATAGTAATCAATAACTTAATAATAATATGCTATAATTTTTATTAATAGAGAAATAAAAAATAAAAAAATAATCTTAAAAATAAAATGTTTAGAAAGAAAGAGATAAAATTATAGAAAACGAGGATAAATATTATATGATAATTTTTAATATAACTTAAAAAAATATTTTAGGACTGTCTCGACTTGAGTATTCTTAGTTTTAGCACTGGCAATTATCGTGTTAACAACATATATTTTTACTCATAATAGTTCAATTGGTTGAGGTAAGCATAACCAAGAATGAAAAGATGACAACATGCGTTCTGTCATTTATGTATATACTTTAGTATCACCTTTATTAGTAATGGTGATTGCTTTGTTCGCTTCTTTTAAAAGTGTTCAATTATTTCGTGATGAAATTAATGAAGGATCACTTTTACTAGTCATTTCTAAACCAATATCACGAAAGAAATTATTGATTTATAAATGATTATCTTTAATAACAATTTTTGTAATTTTCATTTTACCAATTTTGCTAACACAAACAATTTTAGTATCTATATATATTAAATACCCACCAGCGCAACATTTAATTATTTTAGGAGCATTGGGTGAGTTATTTGTAGCAACAATATTCTTTTGCTTATTTTCTTCAATTGCATTAATAATTTCATTGCGTTTAGGTGTTAAATCAGTAATCGGATTAGCATTTGGAGCTACATTATTAGTAGTTATTAGTAATTCAATTCAAACTTATACTTATAAACCTCAATTTACAATTATAAATTCCAGTAATACTAACGAGAATATGCATTATAGCAATGGCAATCCTTTTACAACACAATGAAACGTTGCTAATAATGATTCCACAAAAACTAAAGTTCCATTAGTTTACAGTAAAACATCAGATAAAAAACCATTATTTAATAAATTATGACCACTAGATTTAAATTATCAAATTAGCCAAATGAGTAATTTATTTTTACATAGTAATAAATATAATACAATTTTGACTAATGGTGTTAATCATATAATGAAAGTTAAAAATGCTCATCATATTGAATTAAATAATTTTAGTAATTCCTTTTTTATGAAAGAAGACATTCGTAAAAAAGCTGAATTGATTATCAATTATTTCAATACTCAATTACAAGGTAATACTACAATCACTAACTATTTAGCATTAGCATTAGTCGATGCCCAAACATATTTAAATGCTACTTTACAAAATTATAAAGCAATAGATTCAAGATCACATAATCCATATGAAATAAATATTACTCTTAAGAATTTTGCAACATATCAAAAAGCTAAATATGCAGCAAGTGCAAAATTATTCACTAACATCGCTTCAAATATGACAACACTTAAATATCTTTGAACTATTTCTAATGTATCAAATTATAATTCTGGGGCTAGAAATCGTCCGTTTTTGCCAATTAATAGCGATCCTACAACAATTTCCTATGACGCTAATACGATTTTTAACATTTTATTAAACTATCAAATGAGTGTTAAAAATGCTCGTTTAATGATTAGCAAAAAAGTATATTTGTATGATGGAGGAGAATTTCATATTAAAAGTGGTAGCTCAAAAACCGGTAATGATGATAGTAATACAACTTACCAACCATGATCAAATGTCCGTGTTTGAATTACTGCTTTGCTATCTACTTATAATAATCTCCATGATGCCAGTTATAATAATAGAATTAAATTAAAAAATTCTGACCCATTAGCAAACTTTGACCAATATTTCTATCGCGTAACATTTAAAAACTATGCTAACCCATATATATTATCTTTTGGTTATTTAGGCATTAGCATTGCGCTAATACCATTAACTTATTGATGATTTAGTCGTAGTGATTTTAGTTAAGACAACAGTCTAATAATTAAAATAATAATCTTAAAACTAACTAATGATGCTACAATAATTTAAGTAGTAACTTAATTTTTAAATATTTATCAACATTTAAAACTAATTATTAAATTAATCAAAGGAGCCAATTACTCATGATTATCTTTAAATATAACTTAAAAAAATATTTTCGGACAGTATCAACGTGAGTCTTTTTAGCATTAGCACTCGCTATTGTTGTTTTATTTACAATGATTTTTACGCACGATGGATTAATTAATAGTCCTAATCGAAGTCAAAGTTGAAAAAATGACAGTATTCGCGCAGTAATTAATGTCTATACTTTAGTAGCACCTTTTATAATTATCGTGCTTGCTTTATTCGCTTCTTTTAAAAGTGTTCAATTATTTCGTGACGAAATTAATGAAGGATCACTTTTATTAATCATTTCTAAACCAATATCTCGTAAGAAATTATTAATTTATAAATGATTATCTTTAATGACAATTTTTGCAATTTTCATTATACCAGTCTTAATCACTCAAACTAGCATCTTATTAATTTTTTTGAAATATAAACCAACTCATCATTTAATTTTATTAGGATCACTTGGTGAATTATTTGTCTCAATAATCTTCTTTTGCTTATTTTCTTCAATTGCATTAATAATTTCATTGCGTTTAGGAGTTAAGTCAGTTATCGGATTATCATTTGCCGCAATTATGTTAGTTGTAATTAGTAATTCAATTCAAACTTATACTTATAAACCACAATTCACAGTTTTAAATTCTCCAAATTCTGGTAGTAGATTTGATTCAGATGATGATAGCGGGGCTTTAACAACAGAATGAAACTTTAAAGGTAACAGTTCTTCAAAAAGAAGTGTACCGTTAGTTTATAGTAAAATATCAGATAAAAAACCATTATTTAATAAACTATGACCACTAGATTTAGATTATCAAATTAGCCAAATAACAAACTTATTTCTACATAGTAATAAATATAATCATCTTTACAATAATGGTATCGATCATATAGTGAAAGAAAAATCAGCACAGCACATTAATTTTAGTGATTTTTCAAACTCACTTTTTATGACAACTATGAGTACTAAAAATGCTGATAGCGTTATTAATTATTTTAATAATAATCAACAAGATGGCCAAAGCATTAATAAGTATTTAGCACCAGCAATGAAAGATGCTCATACTTATTTATATAACCTTTTAAACACATATATGCCAACAAACCAAAAGACACATAAGGACTATACAATCAATCTTAATTTTAGTAATTTTAGTGCTAAATATGCAAAAAGCGCTAAATTATTTACTAACATCGCTTCAAACGAAATAACGCTAAAATATTTATGAGATATGGCTGGTAGTTATCATTGAGACGACCACGATACTAATAATGGATTTAAACCAGTTAATGGCAATGCAGACACAATAGCTTATGATGCCAATACAATTTTCAATACATTATTAAATTATCAAATTACTACAGCAGAGGCAAATTTAATTATTAAAAATAAAGCATATATTTTTAATCTAAATGCTATTAGTAATGGAAATGATAACAAAAATGTTCATAATAATTTAACAATTGAAAGTGGTGGTAAAAATAATAGTAGTTTTAGCAAATCGCTTTATTACCCATGAGCATATGTTGGTAGTTTCGTTAAAAAACTATTAGATCCATATAATCAATCACAAAATATAACCAACGATGATAATCGCATTAAGTTCAATTATTCTGCCGACATTAATACATTTAATAAATACTTCTATCTTGTTAAACATAGCAATTATGCAAATGGCTATATTATAGCTTTTGGCTATTTAGGAATCAGCATTGCGCTAATACCATTAACTTATTGATGATTTAGTCGTAGCGATTTTAGTTAAGATAATAGTTTAACAATTAAAATAATAATCTTAAAAGTAGTTAATAATGCTACAATAATTTAAGTAACAACTGAATTTTTAATGTTTTATTAAACGAAGGAGCCAATTACCAATGATTATCTTTAAATATAACTTAAAAAAATATTTTAGAACAGTATCAACCTGAGTCTTTTTAGCATTAGCACTCGCTATTGTTGTTTTATTCACAATGATTTTTACGCACGATGGATTAATTAATAGTCCTAATCGAAGTCAAAGCTGAAAAAATGACAGTATTCGCGCAGTAATTAATGTCTATACTTTAGTAGCACCTTTTATGATTATCGTGCTTGCTTTATTCGCTTCTTTTAAAAGTGTTCAATTATTTCGTGATGAAATTAATGAAGGATCACTTTTATTAATCATTTCTAAACCAATATCACGAAAGAAATTATTAATTTATAAATGATTATCTTTAATGACAATTTTTGCAATTTTCATTATACCAGTCTTAATTACTCAAACTAGTATATTACTGATTTTTTTGAAATATAAACCAACCCATCATTTAATTTTACTAGGATCACTTGGTGAATTATTTGTCTCAATAATCTTCTTTTGTTTATTTTCATCAATTGCATTAATAATGTCATTACGTTTAGGAGTTAAGTCAGTTATTGGATTATCATTTGCTGCAATTATGTTAGTTGTAATTAGTAATTCAATTCAAACTTATACTTATAAACCACAATTCACAGTCTTAAATTCTTCCAATCACGGCGATGGATCTTATGATGATGAAGATCAAGACGCTGATACTTTTACAACACAATGAAACCTTAAAAACAAAGGTTCTATAAAAACAAACGTCCCATTAGTTTATAGCAAAACATCAGATAAAAAACCATTATTTAATAAATTATGACCACTAGATTTAAATTATCAAATTAGCCAAATAACTAACTTATTTCTACATAGTAATAAATATAATCATCTTTATAACAATGGTGTCGATCATATAGTGAAAGAAAAATCAGCACAACATATTAATTTTACTAATTTTTCAAACTCACTTTTTATGAAAACTATGAGTACTAAAAATGGTAATAGTATTATGCATTATTTTAATAATACTCAAAAAGATGGCCAAAGCATTACTAAATATTTAGCACCAGCAATGAGTGACGCCCATGCTTATTTAACTACTATTTTAAACGATGATATTGCCACAAACAATCATACAATCAATCTTAATTTTACTAATTTTAGTGCTAAATATCCTAAGAGTGCTAAATTATTTACTAGTGTCGCTTCAAACGAAACAACGCTAAAATATTTATGAGATATGGCTGGTGGTGGCAATTGAGGGTCACATAATATTAATAACGGATTTATACCAGTTAATGGCAACGCAAGCACAATAGCTTACGATGCTAATACAATTTTTAATACATTATTAAATTATCAAATGACTACATCAGAGGCAAATTTAATTATTCAAAAACAAGTATATATTTTTAATCTAAATGCTATTGGTAATGGAAATGATAAAAAAAATGTTCATAATAATTTAACGATTGAGAGTGGCGGTAAAACTATGATTAGTTTTAGCGAAGCGCTTTACTACCCATGAGAATATGTTGGGAGCTTTATCAAACAATTATTAGATCCATATAATCAATCACAACATATAAACAATGACGACAATCGTATTAAGTTTAACTATTCTGTAAATATTAATACATTTAATAAATACTTCTATCTTGTTAAGCATACCAACTATGCAAATGGCTATATTATAGCTTTTGGCTACTTAGGAATTAGCATTGCATTAGTACCATTAACTTATTGATGATTTAGTCGTAGTGATTTTAGTTAATAAAATGATATAATTTAAAATATAAAACTAACAGATACAGTTTAGATATGAAATGGAGCATAATAATGAATAATAAAGTTAAAAATACAACAGCAGTTAAAGAAGTAAAAACAACTGTTAAAAAACCGATAGTGGCAAAACCCAAAGTTGTTGCTAAAAATACAACAGCAACAAAACCAAAAGTAGCTACTAAAAAAGTAACGCTACCAAGTTTAAAAGATGAAACAACAATTACACTTGATTTATCAAAAACAAAAAACGAAGATTCAAAAACAGCTGATAAAGATTGAAACAGCGCATCTAAAAAAGATGAACCAGTAATTAAAATGCGTAAACTTTTAAAACGTTTTCGTAAATTCCAAGCAGTTAATGGAATTGACTTAGATATTGGTCGTGGAGTAATTCATGGTTTTATTGGGCCTAACGGGGCTGGTAAAACAACAACAATCAAAATGTTAATTGGCGCATTTATTCCTACTTCAGGAGAAATTCTAATTAATGGTCATCGCGCCGGAACGGAAGATGCTAATCGTTTAATTGGTTATATTCCTGAACGTGCTTCATTTCCTAAATATTCAACAGCTTTTAAATTTTTAGTAACAATGGCTGAATTATCTGGTTTAACACATAAACAAGCATTGAAAAAAGCTGGTGAAAACTTAGAAGAATTAGGTTTGAAAGCATTTGCTAGAAAGAATCCTAATGGTTTTTCATCAGGAATGAAAAAGAAATTATTGCTAGCCCAAGCACTAATGAATGATCCTAAAATTCTAATTTTAGATGAGCCAGCTGCTAACTTAGACCCAACTGCTCGTAAAGAATTATTTGACACTTTATTAAAAATTCGTGATCAAGGTAAAACAATCTTTATTTCAAGTCATGTTCTATCTGAGTTAGAGCGAGTAGTTGATGAAGTGACTTTCTTATTTGGTGGTAATGTAGTTTATTCTGGAACAATTCAAGAACTAGATAAAGAAAATGATGAAATTTTTATTAAAGCATATGATAACATTGCTTTAGAAAAATTTCTAATAACTAAGTTAAATTTAAAACCTCGTGGTGATATTAAAACAGAATTAATTATTAATGCTAAAGATAAAAAACATAGTGAAGTATTAATTAATAAAATATTTGCTTCAGGAATTGCGATTAAATCAGTTAAAGTTAATGATTTACAATCAATCTACAATCGCTTTTTATCAAAAACAAAAGATACACGTGTCTTAGACGCGCATAATCGTAAAGGAATATTTGGTGGATTTAAATCAAAAAAAAATAAAAACGACAATCAACCAACAGTTTAATTTTTTAAAATCTAATTAATTAATATTATCTTCTATTATTGATTACTAATTAATTAACAATAGAAGATAATATTTTTTATTATTAATCAGATTAATAAACTAATTACAAAATTATAAGGAGTTAAAAATTATGATTATCTTTAAATATAATTTAAAGAAATATTTCCGCACTGTTTCAACGTGAGTCTTAACAATTTTAATTTTAATTGTTAGTATTGCAACAACTTTACTTTTTTCATCATTAGCTAATAATGGGCATGCTCTTGGGCATCAAGATTTCTTTAATTTCCAAAAAGAAATGGTTATTGCAACATTTGCATCAGTGACCCCATTTTTAGTTTTCATAACCGCTTTATTCGCAGCTTTTAAAAGTGTCCAATTATTTCGTGATGAAATTAATGAAGGATCACTTTTATTAGTTATTTCTAAACCAATATCACGAAAGAAATTATTAATTTTTAAATGATTATCATTAATCAGTATTTTCTTTGTTTTTATTTTACCTTCAATTTTTGTCCAAATGTGAATTTTCTTAAATTATTTTCATGGACATGCAATCCATATGACAATTATTGCTGGATTATTAGGTGAGTTATTTGTAGTTTTTATTTTCTTTTGTCTCTTCTCATCAATCGCTTTAATCGTGTCATTACGTCTTGGAGTTAAGTCAGTTATTGGATTATCATTTGCAATCACTATTTTGGTTGTGATTAGTGGTTCAATACAACAACTAACATATCATCCCCAATTCGGATCGGCAATTGCTAGTACCGATCCAAACAATGATATTGATAAAGTTTCAAAACTTTGAAACATCCCATCATCAACTAGTTCAACAACTTCAACTGCTCCAAAAATGTATATTAAAACATCGGATAAAAAACCAATATTTAATAAACTATGACCACTAGATTTAAAATATCAAATTAGTCAAATGAGTAATTTATTTTTAAAAGATGATACTCAAAATTACGGTAATGGTTTTAATCGTTTAATGCGCGTTAAGTCATCAAGCTCGGCTAACTTTGAACAATATAAAAACACATTATTTTTAGGAGACGATAGTCAAGCATCAGGAAAATTTATTAATCAATATTTTACAGATCATAATTTTAAAACTAGTACTATTGGTGCTTATTTAAAACCAGCAATGAGCGACGCCCAAGCTTATTTAAATAGTGTTTTATCAACATACAAACCAGTTGACGGTAAAAATCACACTGCTTATACATTGCCAATAAATTTAGAATCTTTTAGCACTTATGATAATGCTAAATATGCAAAAAGCGCTCAATTATTTAACGATGTTGCATCTGATAGCTCAATTACAGATGCTATTTATAATTTTAAATTTGATATTCGTACAGAACGTGACCCAATTAACGGAATTCCCGACTTAAAAGATAGTCAAATTATTCATTATAATGCTAATACGATTTTTAATATGTTACTAAATTATAATATGAGTAATGCAGCAGCTTATATGATAGTAAATAAACGCGTTGATTTTTATAATTTTAGGTTTACAAAACAAGCAATTTTTAGTACATCACTGCAATCATTATCAATTATTAAAGTCAATAAAACTAATATTAAAAAATCACCTATTCATACAATTTATAATCCTTGATCAAGTTCACATTTATATATTCGTAGCTTATTACAAACATATAATGATAACAAAGATCCTAAAAGTAAACTTGTTATTAAATCAACTGATCAACTATCAGCATTCGACCAATATTTTTACAATGTTAAATATACAAACTATATTAATCCCTACGTTTTAAGTACTGGATATTTCATAATTGCAATTGGTTTATTACCATTAACTTATTGATTATTTAGTCGTAGCGATTTTAATTAATTTTTATCTTTTGAAATAATATTAATCCAAATAAAAAAGAATTTAATTTATGATTAAATTCTTTTTTTATTAAATTAAATTCTTTTCTTTAATAAAAGGTTTTATGATGATTATTTGTGATATACTTGATTATATTAAAGAAAAAACTAAAAAGTATAAAAAGGATGATAAAAATGAAATATCTATCTATACCTTTATCACTTTTAACATTGATTTCTGTACCTGTTTTAACAATTATTTCTAATCAAGAAAATCATAACATAACTTCTCAAAAAACTTGAAAAAAAATAAATACACGATCTATAACGAAAGATAACAAAGATTCTGTTTCTCGTATCGGACAGCACGGATGATCTTGAAGATCAAATCATAAAGGATATGATTGAGATGAATGAAATCCGATTTGAAATTATAATTATGCTCAAATTTTAAATTATATGATTAACCCTGTAACTAAAACAACTCCAAATATTTGAAATTGAAGACAAGAGAATAGTTTAAGAATGGGTAATACCCCTAATTGGAATGTACTACCTAGATTAAATAGAAATTATAAAAATAATCCTTTAAAATATAGTGATAACAATATAAAAAAATCAACATCTGATAATTTAACAGATGGGCCTCCTTTAGAAGGCAGTAGCAATTGAATAGTAAATAATTCAGATAATTTAAATGTCTTGTCAAATATAGCGGGAAAATTTAGTGAATCTTTAATTGAAGATTTGTTAGCGGAAGGAGCGATAGTATTATTAGGCGGAGCAGTAGGATTGTTAGACTTAGGAATAGACATAGGTGCGGCTGCGATATCTGTATTAGCAAATATTATATACAATAAACTTTTCCCTAATTTACCTCCACCAAATGATGGTAACGGCTATTCTGACAAAGTTATTTCGTCTATATCTTGAAAAACAAACCCCCAATATTACAAATCTTATGGTGGACATAAAGATTTACATCATTCTGACAGAGCATTTCAAATTATAACTACTATCGAATTACATGATACGAATTCCGCTGCACAACTTTATACTACAACAAAATTCACAGTAGTTACTTATAAATGAGAACAATTATCAAGAATTAGTGGTTATTTATGATCTCCTTGAAATTATTATACTTTAGGTATGGGTAATACAATACAAAGAGAACAAGATTCTGCTTTTTTAAATGGTGTATACGGTCCTATAAAATCCAAAATTTTTTATGATATAGCGGATGTTGCTAATGGGGATCCGATTAATCCTATGGATTTTCCAAAAAAATATCCAGATTTACATAAAATGACGATAGATTATACAATAAAACCAATAAATAAGAATAGTTGAGGCGATTCTCAGTGTTATTCTAATATTACAGCATTCTTGAAATATTCATCGAATGATTATAGTTTTAAAAATCAGCAAAAAAAAACTATATTCTTAATGAATAATCCGCTATTAACTAAAGAAATAGCTTTAAATTTTACTTATCATAATCCAATGATAGATTGTAAATTTGGTGAATCTAATGTTGATTTAGGACAAATAGTTGCTGGTCCAGAAGATGACTCATCAACAGGACGTCCATTAGGTGTGGCGCGTTGTTGAATAATGGGAAATAGCAATACTGATAGTAGTCCAGTAAATGCTGATGATTATGGTAGTTCAATCGATATATGAGTCTATAGAGTAAAACAAGAAAATAATATTTCATTTTCTTAAATGATAATTTTTATAAATTAATATAAAAGAAAGAGAAATTATGAATATTTTTAAATATAATTTAAAGAAATATTTGCGTACTCCTTCAACATGAATTATTTTATTTTTAACATCACTTATTATGATTGCAGTAACAATATTTTGTATAAAAGAACAAGCATTAAATATAAATGCTTATTTTGATTCAAATAACAACATTTGATGAATGCATTATAGCGTTTCAGCAATTTTAAATAGCTTTAAGATGAATAACGTTATTTTAATAGTTGCTACTATATTTTTTACAATCTTTAAAAGTGTTCAATTGTTGAGTGATGAAATTAATGAAGGTTCACTTTTATTAGTTATCTCAAAACCAATATCAAGAAAAAAAATTCTAATTTATAAATGATTATCTTTGATCAGCATTTTCCTATTTTTCATTTTAATAATTTTATTAACTCAGTTGATTGTTTTACTCAGTTTTCTTAAATATGATTATAATGTTTATAATTTATTCTTCCAAAGTTTAATTAGTGAATTTTTCTTAGCTTTATTATTTTTTCTATTAAGTTCATCATTAGCTTTATTATTATCATTACGATTTAGTTTTAAAACAATCATTAGTATATCCTTTGCTTTTACGCTTTTAATTGGTGTTAGTAATTCAATTCAAAGCGCCACTTACAAGCCGCAATTTAAAATTTTAAAAAGCAGGAAAATCGAAACTAATTCTGATGCCGCTTCAATGATGTGAAACACTGATAAAAATGATTGACAAAAAATACCAATTCCTCACGTTGCTATGAAAAAAACTAATCATAAACCATTATTCAATAAACTATGACCACTAGATTTAAAATACCAAATTAATCAAATGAGTCATATATTAATATCCCATAATAAATTATATGAGCAAAGTGATAAAAAATTGATTAATTTTAAATCACCACACACAATAGATTTCTCTAAATTATCTCATACTTTATTCATAGATCACAATAGTGATTATATGGCAACGAGAATCATAGAATATTTAAATACTGATAATTATACTGATAGCCAAGGTAAAACAACAACAATTAGCCAATATTTAAAACCAGGATTAATTGATGCTAATAATTTTTTAACTATGTCAATTAAAGAATATAAATATCCTGCTAAAGTAAGAGATCACTTCGAATCTGTTTTTCGATTTAAAAGCATCCGTTATTTTGGAGTTTTTGATCATGCTAAATATAGTAAAAGCGCTAATTTATTTTTTAATGTTATAAAAAATAAAAAAATTATGAATGATATTTGAGATATTGCTAATTTAAAAATATTAAATACATATCCTGGATTATTTCCAGTCGACCCAGATGGAAATACAAATCTCGTTAATGCTAATACGCTTTTTAATTTATTACTAAATTATAAAATGAATACCACCAATGCTCGACTACTACTTTCTAAACAAATTATAGGTTTTAGCTTTGCTGATCCCAATGATATTACAGCTATACCTAGACCCCAAACAGAACTATTATTTGTATATCCGGTTGACCATATGACGTTTTCAACATACAAAGTCAGTAATATGCGTTATTTTCCTTGAACAACCATTTATAGTTATATAAATGGTTTGATAAAAAACTACAATCAAAATACCCTGAATAAAAATAATAAATTAGAATTTATGGATTTGACAAAAAATATAAATACATTTAATAAATATTTCTATATTGTAGAAACTAAAAATTATGCTAATCCTTATATGTTGATTACTTTTTATTTAGTAATAAGTATTGGTTTATTACCATTAACTTATTGATTGTTTAATCGGAGTGATTTTAATTAAAAAATAGCGTTATTTTAAAACGCTATTTTTAATTTTATAACAACAAACAATTACAATAGTAATTTGCTAAAAAAACTTAAAAATGCTAAAATTAAAGCAATTATTATAAAATTTATAACTAGATAATTTAGAAAGTGAGATATTAAAAAATATGACAATTTATAAACAAATGATGAGAACATATTTCCGCACCCCATCGACTTGAATTTTAACGATTTTAGCAATTTTTGCAACGAGTATTTTAACAATAGTATTAATTGAAGAAAATAATCTTAGTGCTATTACAACTAATAAATCAATGATATTTTTATCTTTTATGATGGTAATTCCTTTCTTATTAATTACAATTATTTTATTTGCTGCTTTCAAAAGTGTCCAATTATTTCGCGATGACATTACATCAGGAATTCTTTTATCAGTCATCTCAAAACCAATATCACGAACAAAAATGTTCGTTGCTAAATGATTAGCTTTAATATCAATCTTTTTTGTATTTATGCTACCAGTAATTTTAATTCAAATTGCTATTTTGTTTCATTTTATCAAATTTCACTCATTAAGATCAGATATTTTAATAGCAGGATTAACAGAACTTGGAACAACCTTTTTTATATTTTTGTTAGTTTCCTCACTTTGTTTATTAATATCGCTAAGATTGGGAATTAAAACAATTTTAGGATTTGCTATTATGATAGGTGGGATTGCTTTAGTTGGAAATTCAATCTCACTAGTAGGATATCACCAAGCTTATAAACCGATTTTTCAAAGAGGTTTTGATCAAAATAATAATATTGATAATAATTCTGATTATGGTCATTATGTTGATTTAAAAAATAATTCAACAAATTTAACATTTCATAAAACACCCAAATACTTTATCCACACTGAAGAACCAAAAAAACCAATTTTTAATAAGTTATGACCGTTTGATTTTAATTACCAATTCGCTCAAATGGCCACTGCATCGTTAGGATCTGATTTTCATACCAATGCTCACGATTATCAAACTAGTCGTCAAAAACCAATGAAAATTAAGTCCAGCGTTCCAATCAATACTGATGTTATTACTAATTCAGTTTTTATGAATAATGATGATTATCAACTAACAAACAGTTTAACTAACTATTTAAAAAATCATCAAGCAAATCAAAAAACACTTTGAAATAATTTAACACCATTAACTAAAACAGTTAATAATTTCTTCGCTTATGCACTAACACATATTCAAACCACTCATAAAAGTGAGGGATACTCAGAAATAAATTTAAGTTTACCAACATTTAAAATATGATTAAATGCTAATAAATCAACACAATCACCCCAAATTTTCGTTGATATATCACAACAACTATTACCATGATATAACACATATTTGAAAAACACTAACTCTAATAGTGATGAAATTTTACCACCAGTCGACGTCAATAATATTAGTAATTACCAAGCTAATGGTTTATTTAATTGATTTTTAAGTAATAATTTAAGTAATAGTAATTTAAGCAATTATAATAAAATTAATAATCAACTATTTTTAATAGATCAATTTGGAATATTGCATTATAATTTCAATCAAGGCGTTGCCT
Organism: Mycoplasmatales bacterium; assembly: GCA_965222855.1. GTDB lineage: Bacteria > Bacillota_I > Bacilli_A > Mycoplasmatales > JABABV01 > JABABV01. The sequence goes on from CBDCUL010000001.1 coordinate 92,874, forward strand.
TTCCGAGATATGACACTCAATGAGATTACCATAATTCATCAGTATTATCATTATGTGATTTCTCACTTATTAAACCTAATAAAAGTAATAAGCAACAATCTGAAATTGATGATTACTATACAAGTTGAAAATTTAGTAATAGTTTTTATAGCGAATTAATTAGCGCCTTACCATTCAATGGTCGCGATAACATGAACCAAAGTGATCATGAGAAATTTATGAGTAATCTTATTCATAATCCTGAATTACTCCAAAAGAAAATATATCATGTGACATACGAAAATTATGCCAATCCATTTGCTTTATATGCTTTTTATATCACAGCCGGAATCACAACTGTATTACTTAGTTATTGAGTATTTCGTAAAACAGATTTCAATTAGAACAATATTAGTCCAAAATAAAATTTGTAATACCATATATAACCCTATTAAATAAAGGGTATATATGGTATTATTTCTCTATATAAAGGATTAACTAATTGTGGAAAAAGCAGGTGTTATTAGTGGTAGTATATCGTTATAGTTTAAGAAAATTTTTACGTACACCATCAACGTGAATTATTCTATTTATCGGAATTATGGTTATGTTTTGAATTGGTGGTTTTTTAAATTTCTACATTATGTCACGTCATTGAAATTTAAAAAGTACAGATATGTTAAAAGAGTTTGCAATGAAAGGTGCTTTCATTATTTCGTATGCAACAGTCGGAAACGACGATCTCTTTGTTAATAGCAGTATTTGCCGGTTTTAAAGGAGCCCAAGTTTTCCGTGATGAAAATTGAAGATGGTTCTTTTTTAATTGTTCTTTCGAAACCAGTTAATCGAATTAGAATTCTTTTTCAAAAATGATTAGCATTTATGAGTATATTTGTTGTCTTTATTGCACTCTTATCAATCGCTCATGCGTGTGGTTGTTTAGCTGAACAAAAAGGGAACTATATTACTAAATATTTATGAAAAGCAGTTTTAATCGAATTTGGTATTAGTTTAATTTTTTTATTAATCTTTTCATCAATCGCTTTAATGTTTTCAACTTTCTTTAGCTCAAAAGGAGTTATGGGAATTTTATTTTGTGATTGGGATGGCAATTGTGTTCACACAAGTAATCTCACAATTTACATATGTGGCACCTTACCAAACAATCGGTCTTAACAATACGATGTCAAAAACAGCGCAGAATTTAGCACCGCCCAGTAATTTCTTATATACACGTCCTAAAGCAATTACATCAGCAGATGTTGCTAATGACTTTTCTTCACCTGCTAACATTAACAAACTAATGTTCAAACAAAACAATTTATATGCTCTTAATCCAAACTCAGTTACAACATATAATCATTTCTGACCATTTGATTTAAGTTATCACATTGATATTATGGATGCTCTAGTCTTATCAAATACATTAAGTTCAGATGACCAAGCACTAAAAAACTTTGGTGGTAATATTGGTGGCGTGCTTAAAAAACAAGTCTTTGATGGTTATCAAGATCCAACTCAATTAAACTTACAATATTTTATGCAAGGTAGCGATTATCTAATTATGGATAACTTCATTAATATTTTTAGTCAAATGAGTCATAGCAATGCAGACATAGCTAAATTTTTAACAGGATTTGAAACATTACTAACAACAACTAACGGATGATTTAATAGCACAATTAACAGTATTACACCAACAGAATGAAATAACAACGAAGGTTCATTCAACATTGATGTAACTGATAATCAAGATAATTCTGACGCTCCATTTAATACTAGTACTGGTGGAAGCCAAATTACTAACGCTTGAAAATTATTAATTCAAGGTCAAGATCCAAGTCCTAGTTCAAGTAACGACCCTACAAAAAACTTTAGTTTAGAAAATATCTTCCGTAATTTCGGTGATGCCCGTTTCACTGCTATTAAAAACAACTTAGACCAACGTGATCAAGTTGATAATAATATTTTCAATTTAATTATGAGTTTTTTTCAAACACAAACATTAATCAATACGACACATGTTATTGAAAATAAAGTAGCAACTTCTTTAAAAGAAGCAGTTGCCCCAATTTATTTAAGCTTCTTTCTTTATATTAATAGTGGCTTTCAAGAATTAACAAATGTTGCTCGTACTTTAGGTAAAACACAAGCAGACTATAATACTGATTCATCAAAAATCGATTGATCAAGTTTAAACAAACAAATTATTCAAGTTAAATATAAAAATTTTGCAAATCCATATACAATCATGACAGTTTATTTATTAATTGGAATTATCTTACTACCACTAACTTACATTGTGCTTCGTCGTCAAGATTTTAATTAATATTTCAAAAGGAGATAATAACAATGGCAATTTTTCGCTACACGATGATTAAGTTCTTAAAAACGCCCTCAACTTGAATTCTATTTATTTTTTGTGGTGGGTTGTTATTTTGAATTGCAGGTTTACCCTTTCATACTTGAGGGCGTAATTGAGCGTTTAAAAGTGTTGCTGAACAACGTTTTGATATGGAAACAGCTTTTATCGCTTCTTATAGTGCGCTAGGCTCTATTTTAGCATTATCAATTGCGCTATTTGCCGGTTTTAAAGGAGCCCAAGTTTTCCGTGATGAAATTGAAGATGGTTCTTTTTTAGTAATTCTATCAAAACCATTATCACGTAATAAAATTATTTTTTGAAAATGACTAGCTTTTATTTGTTTATTCTTAGTATATGGCGCCGCGTTAGTATTGCTACATGCTTTTGGTTCTTTATTAGAAATGAAAGGCAGCTTTGTTCGTAATAAAATTTTTGAAGCAATGCCATTAGAGTTTCTAATTATTACAATTTTCATTATTATTTTTTCCTCAATGGCTTTAATTGTTTCTTCTTTTTTATCATCACGTGGTGTGATGGGAGTAATGTTTGTCTTTGGGTTGGGAATTGTTTTTTCACAACTAATTTCAGCATTTACTTATGTACCATCATTCACTAAATTTGATGTCAGTAATCATATTAGTCGGACTGAAACCGCCAACGAATTATATGCACGGAAATCAACATTAACTAATAAACAATTAGCTACTGGTGATATTTCAAAACTATTTTTAACAAAACAAAATTTATACGTAACTAATCCCAATGCAATTGATACGTACAAATATTTATGACATTTTGATTTAAGTTATCATATTAATATGATGGATAGTATTATTGTTGATACAGTACTACATAATAATGGTCAACAACGTAAAAATACATTTGGTATTCCGCAAAAAGTTGAATTTAATGGTTATTATGATGCAACTGAATTAACTAATATGGAAAATTTTAGTTTCTTACCAGGAATGCAATATGAAAATGTTAATATTTTATTAAATCAATTTCAATTAAGTTATAATGCCCAACTTTGAAAAGCAACTAGTTATTTATTAGCAATGACTAGTGATTACATTAATACTAATTTAACCACAATTGCAAAAGATCGTTCAAAATTAACAATTAATATTTTTAATAATAATTTTTACAATGATCAATATACAACTTCAGCACTTTATAATAAACAAACAGGCAGTACAATTGCAACTTATTGAAAAAATATTATGTCTAGTGGAACTGTTCCATTAGATAATAAAGCAACTATTAAAATTTCAGAAAATCATAATTTATTAAAGTTAATGAAAATTTTAGATAATAGTGATTATCATTACACACCATCTGATAGTATTTTAATTCAAGAATCAGTTAAAAATAATATTGCTGCATTGTTGATGGGTTATTTCGAAACTGATAAAATTCGTCAAACATTAAATACATGACCGACAAATCATAAACACACACTAAGAGTTAATTATTATAATTTATTAACTACTGGTACAAATGAATTATCAAAATTAGCAACTCATTTAAATATTAAAGTTAAAACTAATTTAGATGGCACATTGACAAAAGCGTCAATTGCTAAATTACAAAATCATATTATTAAAGTTAAATATGTTAACTTTACTAATCGTTATAAAATTTTAGCAGTTTATATCGTCGCTTCAATTATTATGATTCCAGTTACGTTTATTATTATTCGTCGTAAAGACTTCGTTTAAAATATTATGCAAGCATTTTTAATTGATAGACGTTATGCTAAACAAGCGATCAAAATTGGTTTACCAATTTTGATGCAAACGCTACTAACAGCATTGATTAGTTTTACTGATAATTTTATGGTTGGTCGTTTAGGAAGTTCTTCATTTGATGGCGTTGTTTTTGCCAATGAAATATTTTTCATTATTATTACTGTTATTAGTGGGATTTCTGTGACAGCTGGAATTGCGACATCCCAATATTTTGGCGCAGGTGATTATCGCAAAGTTAAAGAAACGGTTAAATTCAAAATTATTGCTTGTAGTTTAATTACGGTTTTTGTTGTTGCACTATTAGTAATTATGCCACAACAATTTTTAAAACTATATAGCAATAAAACACCTATTATTATTCAAGGTAGTAAATATTTATCAATCGTCGCATGAGGTTATATTCCGATGGCAATTTCTTTTTCAATTGCTAGTTCATTGCAAGAAATTGCCCAACCAAAATATACGATGTATGTTGAATTCGTTTCTTTAATTATTAAGATTCTGTTTAACTATTTATTTATTTTTGTATGACACTTCGGTGTTCGCGGTGCTGCCGTTTCGACAATCATCGCCCGTTTAATTGAATTATTTATTTACTTATTATTGATGTGGCATTTTCGGGAATTTATTGGAATTAATTTTTCGCACATTTTCTACATTGACCCATTAATTAGAAAACAAATTATGCAACGTTGACCACTTAGCTTAAATGAATTATTTTGAGCATTAGCAATTACGATGAATACGGCGTTTTATGGTCATTATTTTAGTAGTGATATCAGCGATGCCGTTAGCCTAGGTTATACGATTAACAACTTCTTCTACATTCTATTTCCAGCTGTTGCTGGGGTAGTTGTCGTTTTAGTTGGTAATAACCTAGGCGCTAATAAACTCGCCCAAGCTGAAGATAATTCCAAAAAAACATTCACCTTTGTCTTTATTCTGAGTGTTTTCTTAGCAATAATTTTATACGGAATTTCGTGATTAGTACCTGATGTTTTTAAAATTTCCCCATTAGGAAAAATTAATGCTCGTTATATGATGCAAATTACTAGTGTTGTCTTACCGATGTGATCATTAATTGCGGTCTGCTTTCATTCGATTAGATCTGGTGGATTAGTAATGAGCGTAATTCTAATGGATTCATTATATACATGAATCGTTAGTTTGCCAATCGCCTTTCTACTATGTCTTTTTCACAAAGATTTACACTTAACTTTTTTAATGATATATGCTATAGTTTGTAGTGTAGATTTTATTAAATTATGTTTAGGCATAATGATGTGAAAGCGCAAAAAATGATTGCGTAACATTACCCTTGAAACAGAATTTAATCTTGCATCAAAATAACTTATTAGAATTTGTTAAATAGGAGACAAAAAATGATATCAAATAACAAATTAAAAATCCGTAAAGCAATTATTCCTGCTGCCGGATTAGGAACAAGGTTCCTACCAGCCACTAAAGCAATGCCCAAAGAAATGCTCCCTTTAGTTGATAAACCAACATTGCAATATATTGTTGAAGAAGCAGTTGCTTCAGGAATTGAAGAAATTATTATTATTACTTCAGGAACTAAATCAGCAATGGAAAACCATTTCGATATTAATTGAGAATTGGAAGAGCGTTTAAAATTAAAAGGTAAACCAGAAGTTGCTCAAGAAATGCGCGACATCGCTAACTTAGCAAACATCTATTATGTTCGTCAAAAAGAACCCAAAGGTTTAGGACATGCTATTTTATGTGCACGTTCTTTTATTGGTAATGAACCATTCGCCGTTTTATTAGGTGATGATGTTGTTATCAACGAACATGGAAAACCTGCTCTAAAACAATGTATTGATATTTTTGATGAAATTCAAGAATCAGTTATCGGGGTCCAAAAAGTTGATTTAGCCGATGTTGTTAAATATGGAATCATCGATCCTAAAGGTCCAGTTGTTGATAATCAAGCAACCGAACTAAAAGGGGTTATTGAAAAACCAGAACAAGATGAAGCACCATCGCAATTAGCAATTTTAGGACGCTATATTTTTACTAACGAAATTTTCGATTATTTAGAAAATGAAAAAGTTGGTAAAGGTGGCGAAATTTGATTAACTGATTCAATGTTACGTATGTTATCAGACCAACGTATTTGAGCACTACCTTTTGCAGGAACGCGTTACGATATTGGTAATAAGTTAGGTTTTATTAACGCAACAATTGATCTAGCGCTAAAACGTCCTGAATTACACGATGACGTTATTAAAATCTTGAAATCTAAATTAAATAAATAGGAGTTAAAATGATTAATAATATTAATAAAAAATTAAGCTTGATATTTACTATCGGAGTAGTAACTTTATTAATATTATCTTTTATTTATCATTAATAATCATTAAGATTTTGTTAATAACATAGGAATAAAGACTACATTAAAAAAATTAATATTATTATTAAATATTAATTTAAGAAAGATAAAAAGGTAAAAAAATGAATATATTTAATAAATTAGCAATGCTAATTGTCGCACCAGCATCATTGATGGGCTCGGCAACATTGCTTACACATTCACATAACCACAATAGTCCAACACATGAAAAAACACTTAACAATACTAAGCAAGTAAATAGTTCTAATCAACTAGGTAATTATGATTTTTGAGATTCTTTCAAAGAACTTGTCTTAGAAGAAGCTAATCCACAAAAAATTTTAAATATGTTAGTTCAAAGTAAAGTAGTAACAACTTCAAGTAATTGAAATAAATCAACTTGATACGGTAACGCTAATCTTAATTCACTATATACTCCTGAATGAGATAATTATGGCGGATTAAACAATAATGACCCTGCCGGCGGTATCAACTTAATGCATGGAGCTCCAATTATCGATAATGCTAATCATAGTATTAGTATGATTATTTCGATTAAAGGACATGAAGGAATGCAAAATGCTTGTCCAATTAAAGCCACTATTTTATATGTTAAAAATGCAGGTATATATAATATTAATTCTTGAGATATAAAATTTGTGACGCAATGACAATCAAAACAACTTTTTAATTATGAACTTATTGGAAAATATAATTTCGCAAATAAAATTATAGACGATTTCGCAGCATATCTTGACTGATTTCATAATTTTGCTCCTGGACTTTATGCTGATCAAGGGCACACAACAACTTTAACACAACAACTTGAACAACAATTAGTTAACAATCAAGTTGCCAAAGGTTATTGCAACAGATTAGTATATTTTAACTATAAAACTATCCGTAACATTAAAGGTGGCATCCAATATAAAATTAATTTTCACATAAATGTTCATCGAGCATTCTGATCAAGAATAGGTGAATATTCAATCTATTGTAATTTTATTAGTATTAATTCTAATTCTAATATTACTGCTACTCCATATAATAGCGTTTGATGACCAGATCATATTAATTGAATAACATCTGGTGGGACTCATGGGAATGGTAACTAAATAATTTTAAATATTAAAACTATAAATAACCATATTTTAATTAGTATGGTTTTTTATTTTTAAAAAATTATTTAATAGCGGTTACTTTTAAATCACAACAAATTACGATTAAGAAAATTTTATAAATAAGATTTAATAAATAAAGCACACAAAAAAATTAAAAAGTTCATATTTGACAATAAGTTATATAATATTTATAAGTAATTAAATGATATAATTATTAATAGATTTGTATAAATTAGATTAGAGATAGCCAAGGGAGATATATTATATGTATGATCACATTAGTATTGAAAAGAAATGACAAACAAGTTGGTTAAAAAATAAAACTTTTAAAACTGATTTTAATAGTAAAAAACCAAAATATTATGCACTAGATATGTTCCCATATCCTTCGGGATCAGGATTACATGTTGGACATCCGGAAGGATATACAGCAACTGATATTGTGGCACGTTTTAAAAGATTTTCCCAATTTGAAGTTTTACATCCGATTGGTTGAGATGCTTTTGGTCTACCAGCTGAACAATTTGCTTTGAAAAATAATAAATCACCAAAAGATTTTACGTTTAAAAATATTCAAAATTTTAAACGTCAAATTCAAGAATTAGGTTTTTCTTACGATTGAGATTTAGAAATCAACACAACTGATGAAGCGTATTATTTTCAAACTCAAAACATTTTTAAAAAATTATATGAAAATAATTTAGCCGAATTAAAAGAAGTTGAAGTTAATTGATGTCCTGGATTGGGCACAGTATTAGCAAATGAAGAAATCATTAATGAAAATGGTAAAATGGTTTCTGAGCGTGGTAGTTTTCCAGTTGTGAAAAAACCAATGCGTCAATGAGTGCTAAAAATTACGAAATACGCTGATCGTTTATTAGCAGGATTAGATAATTTAGATTGACCAAATGGTGTTAAAGAATTACAACGTAATTGAATTGGTAAATCACAAGGGGCGATTATCAATTTCCCACTAGATAATCATAGTGAAATTGTGATCCCAGTTTATACAACGCGTCCTGATACTATTTTTGGTGTCAGCTATTTAGTATTAGCGCCAGAAAACAATTTAATTCAAAAATTAACAATCCCAACTGCGCAACAAGTAAAAGTTGCTACCTACATTAGTGATACTAATTCAAAATCAACACTTGATCGTACTAATAATAAAGATAAAACCGGAATCTTTAGCGGTTGTTATGCAATTTCACCACTAACTAACAAAAAACTCCCAATTTGAATTGCTGATTATGTCTTAAATAACTATGCAACTGGCTCAGTAATGGCAGTTCCAGCACATGATGAACGTGATTATCAATTTGCCCAAAAATATAATTTAGAAATTATTGCAATTATTGAAAATCAAAAACTACCTTTCACTAAAGATGGACCCCATATTAACTCTGATTTTTTAAATGGTTTAAAAAATCAAGCAGCTACTAATTTAGTAATTGAAAAAATCACTTCATTAAAATGTGGTTCTGCAAAAACTAATTATAAATTACACGATTGATTATTTTCACGTCAACGCTATTGAGGAGAACCTTTTCCAATTATCCATTTAGACAATGGCGAAGTTATTTTAACTGATAATGTTAAATTACCAGCACTCGATAATATTAAGCCATCAAGTGATGGACAATCACCTTTAGCGAATGCAAGTGATTGAGTCAATGTTGAAATTAATGGTCAAAGTGGAAAACGCGAAACGAACACGATGCCCCAATGAGCCGGGTCTTGTTGATATTATTTAGCTTACTTATTAAAAAATGGTAACGAATATTTATCACTAGAAGATCCAATTGCCCAAGAACGAATCGCTAAATGAATGCCAGTTGACTTATATATTGGCGGTGCAGAACACGCCGTCCTACATCTATTATATGCGCGTTTTTGACACAAAGTCCTTTATGACATTGGATTAGTTAAAACTGATGAGCCGTTTAAAAAACTTTACAACCAAGGAATGATTCTTGGACCCGATCATCAAAAAATGTCAAAGTCAAAAGGAAATACGGTCAATCCTGACGATATAATAGTTAAGTACGGAGCCGATACATTACGTTTATACGAAATGTTTATGGGGCCTTTATCAGATACAAAACCATGGTCTGATACGGGATTAGTTGCTAGTCATAAATGAATTAGAAGAGTCTTTAAAATTTTAAGTGACCCACAACGAATTAGTGATCAAAATGATCATAGTCTAGATTTAGTCTATAATCAAACTGTTAAAAAAGTTAGTCAAGATTTTGAACAATTAGCATTTAATACTGCGATTTCGCAAATGATGATTTTCATTAATGCTTGTTATAAAACGCCAACAATTTATCGTGTATATGCGAAAAACTTTGTAATTATGCTTTCGTGTATTGCGCCTCATGTTGGTGCCGAATTATGAGAATTATTAAGAGATAAAGAAACTATCGATCAAGCAATTTGACCAAAATGAGATGAAAGTTTATTAGTCACAAAAAATAGTGTTATCATCGTTCAAGTCAATAGTAAAGTCCGTGCTAAATTAACGATTCACAATAATGCTTTACAATCAGAAGTTGAAAACTTAGCATTAGTTAATCCTAATGTAGCAAAATATTTAGTCGATAAAAAAATTGTTAAAACAATTTTTATTACTAACCGAATTATTAACTTTATTATTAAATAAATCAATTTTTATTAAAGAGGTAATTAAAAATGCGTAATATAAAATACCAAACAGTCGTAGACGCAGTTACGAAACTATGTAAGAATGCTAATTTTAGTTTAGGTAAACAAGAAGTTGCGGCTTTAGAAAATGCCCGTGATGCTGAAACAAATCCGTTAGCAAAAAGTGTTTTAAATGATATTTGTGAAAATATGGCAGTTGCTCAAAAGAAAAAATTACCGTTATGTCAAGATACGGGTATTTGTGTTTTCTTTGTTGAAATTGGGATCGATATTTATCTTAACTTTTTAATAGAAGACGCGATTAATGAAGGTGTTGCAATTAGTTATAAAGGGAACTTTTTACGTAATTCAATTGTTGACCATCCTTTTAATCGTAAAAACACTCGCAATAACACGCCTGCCGTAGTGCATATGAAACAAGTTCTGGGTGACAAATTAACAATTAAGTTTGCTCCAAAAGGTGCTGGTAGTGAAAATATGTCGATTGCTCAAGTATTAACACCAACTTCGTCAATCGAAGATGTTAAAAAGTTCATTATTGACGTTGTTAAGCACGCTGGTGGCAAAGCTTGTCCACCTTTAGTAGTTGGTGTCGGTTTAGGCGGAACGGTTGAAAAAGCAGCCATTTTAGCTAAAGAATCACTACTACGTCCTTTAGATAATTTTTCAGCCGACCCAATTATTAATAAAATGGAAAAAGATTTAATTGTTGAAATTAATAAAACTAACATTGGCCCAATGGGCTTTGGTGGTAAAGCAACTTGCTTTGGGGTAAAAATTAATTATTTCCCATGTCACATTGCTTCATTGCCAATTGCTGTCAATTTGCAATGCCATTCAATGCGCCATGATGAAGTGGTTATTTAATATGAAAACACATTATCTCAATCTACCTTTAACTAAAACAATGATTAAAGAATTACACGCTGGTGATGTTGTTTATTTGAGTGGTGTTCTTTATGGGGCGCGCGATCAAGCGCATAAACGTTTATGCCAATTAATTATTGATCAAAAACCATTACCGTTTGAATTAGCTAATAGTTGCATTTATTATTTTGGACCAAGTGCAACACCACCAGGGGGCATCATTGGCTCATCAGGACCAACAACAGCTTATCGAATGGATAAATTAACACTCCCTTTATTAGCAAAAGGTTTACTCGGCAGCATTGGTAAAGGATCACGTAGTCAAGAAATTATTGATGCTTTAGCACAATATGGGGCAGTTTATTTTGCTGCTATTGGTGGCACTGGCGCACTAATATCACAAACAATTACGAAAACTGAAATTATTGCTTTTCCTGATTTAGGAACAGAAGCAATTCGCAAATTAAGCGTTAAAAATTTCAAAGTAATTGTTGCGATTGATAGTTATAAAAAACAAGTATTTCAAGTATTTAAATAAGGGTGAAACAAAATGAATCAGTTTGATTTTAAAAAGAAATGTTTAGCAGCTCATTTAAAACATAATGGTAAATGAGATTGTAGCGGACTTGTCCAATTTGATAATGTTGAAAAATTAAATATTTATTATGCTAAAGGCGTTGGCATCGTTTGTAGTGCAATTAAAAATCAAGAAATTGATTTTCGTAAATACACTAGTGCTGGACGCAATATTGCGGTCATCAGTAACGGAACAGCGATTTTAGGTTTAGGTGATATTGGCTGCGCTGCTGGATTAAGTGTCATGGAATCCAAAGCATTATTAATGAATCAATTAGCCGGTTTGACAGCAACACCTTTAATGATTGCTGAAAAAGACCCTGATAAGTTTATTGATATTGTGACGAAGATGCAAGATAATTTTGCCGCAATTCATCTAGAAGATATTAAAGCACCAGAATGTTTTTATATTGAAACAGAATTACAAAAACGTTTAACAATTCCAGTTTATCACGATGATCAACACGGCACTGCAGTTGCTGTATTAGCAGCAACAATAAATGCTTTAAAAGTGACTAATAAAGACCCAGATAGTTTCAAAGTAGTTGTTAATGGCATTGGTGCAGCAGGACGCTCAATCGTCCGTTTATTACAATATTATGGCATTAAAAATATTATTGCTGTTGAAAAAGTCGGCATCTTAAAAAAAACGCAACATTATGATAATCAAATTTGAAACGAAATTGCTAATTCTACAATTGGTGATTTAGTTAAAGGTAATGATTTATCAGACGCGATTAAAAATAGTGATATGTTTGTTGGTGTTAGTGCTAAAAATATTTTAAGCATTCAAGATGTTAACAATATGAGTGATAATCCAATTGTTTTTGCACTGGCCAATCCATTTCCAGAAATTGACCAAGCAGCAATTGCTAAAACCAAATGTCAAATTTATGCAACTGGGTCTAGTGAAACTAAAAATCAAATTAATAATGTTTTAGTATTTCCAGGAATGTTTAAAGGATTATTGGCAGCCCAGACTAATAAAATTAGTTTTGATACTTTCATAAAAATTGCAACAGCAATTTCAGAATGTGTATCTATTAATCAATTACAAGAAAATATTATTGTGCCCAATAATTTATCAAAAGTTGTTGTGGATAAAATTTATCAAGTATTAACGAGTGATCACAATGAATAAATCAAATCAAAAAATTGCAATATTTCCCGGATCATTTCATCCTTTTCATTTGGGACATCAAAGTATTATTGAACGTGCCCAAATTTTATTCGACCAAATTTATATTATTATTACGAAAAATCATCATAAAAAACATAACCCAAATTTAATTATTAATCAGCGAAAAATTGCCAAATTTTATGCTGATTCACCAAAAATTAAAGTGATTATTAACGAAACACAATTAACTGCTAAACTGGCACATGAATTAAATGCAAGTTTTATTATTCGTGGCATTCGCAACGAAGCTGATGCACGTTATGAAATTGATGCCAGCTGAGTAAACCATACGCTTAACCACCAACTAACAACAATCTTAATTCCAACACTAGCAAAAAATCACCACGTATCTTCAACATTGATTCGTGAAGTCGCTAGCTATGGTGTTAAACTTAAACATCATCCCAAGGAGCAATAACAATGAAAAAACCTTTAGTACTAACTGTCATTGATGGGTTAGGATTCGAAAATGCTGGACCAGGTAATGCCTATAGTTTAGCAAAAACACCAAATTTAGATTATTTAATGGCCAACTATCCAAATGTTAAGATGCACGCAGCGGGCGAATATGTTGGTTTACCAAATGGTCAAATGGGTAATTCTGAAGTCGGCCATTTAAATATCGGTGCTGGTCGAGTTGTTTATACTGGATTATCTTTAATTGATGAAGCAATTCGTAATGGAAGTTTTTTTAGTAATCCGGCTTTTTTAAAAGCAATTAAAAAAGCCAAATCAAATAAAAGCAATCTTCACATTATGGGATTATTATCTGATGGTGGCGTTCATTCATCATTAGCACACATTATTGCATTATTAAAATTATGTCAGCAACAAAATTTTGAGCGTGTCTTTATTCATGCTTTTGGTGATGGCCGTGACGTCAAACCAAAATCAATTAAAAATTATTTAAAAACACTAAGTTCAGCTATGAAAAAATATACGGGTCAATTAGCATCAATCGGAGGACGCTTCTACGCAATGGATCGTGACCAAATTTTTGAACGTAATATGAAAGCATATGACGTATTAGTTAATTTAAAAGGCGCTTCTTTCACAGATGCTCAAGCTTATATTGATGCTCAATACGAGCAAGAAATTTATGATGAATTTTTAATTCCGGCTTTCAATGCTAAATTAAATATTGCGATTAGCAATCACGACTCAATTATCTTTGCTAATTTTCGTCCTGATCGTGCCCGTCAATTAACACATGGTTTTATTGGTTCAAAAATTTATCAATGAACACCGTTAAAACGTTTACATAAATTAACATTTGTAACATTAATGGAATACGCTAATATTGATAGCGTAATCGCTTTCAAACCACAAGTAATTACTAATGGTTTAGGCGAATCATTAGCAAAAGCTAAAGTTAGCCAATTACGAGTGGCAGAAACGCAAAAATACGCACACGTAACTTTCTTTTTCGATGGCAGCATTGACCATATTTATAATTTGGAAAAAAGAATTATGATTGATTCATTAAAAGTTGAAGACTTTTCAACAGTTCCGGCAATGTCAGCTCAAGGAATCACTGATGCTGTAATTGATAATTTAGCTAATTTTGATGTGATTATTCTTAATTTCGCTAATCCTGATATGGTTGGTCATACTGGTAAATTAGCACCGGCCATCAAAGCAGTTGAAATTGTTGATGATTGCATTGGTCAAATTTACAAAGCACTTCAAAAATATTTAGGAACTTTAATTGTTACTGCTGATCATGGTAATGCTGAAGTAATGTTAGATGAAAACAATGAACCAGCTAAAAAACATACTTCTAGTTTAGTACCATTTATTATGAGTGATAAAAACATTGTTTTATTAAACGACAATCCTAAACTTGGCGATGTCGCACCAACGATAATGGGTTATTTAGATTTAGATATTCCCCAAGAAATGACTGGTAAGAACTTAATAAAAAACTAAGCAATTAGTTTTTTATTTTTTTTGTTATTAATATTTCACTTATTTAGTTATAATAAATAAGCAAGCGTAATTTACTTATTATATATAAAAGGAGCTTTCGATGTTTTTAAAAGATCTCAAACAAGCATATGCTAAAAAAATTATTTGTATTGTTGGTCCAACCGCAACTGGTAAAAGCCAACTCGCTATTTGATTAGCCAAAAATCTTGATGGCGAAATTATTAATGCTGATGCAACTCAGTTTTATCAAGGAATGAATATCGGGACTAATAAAGTTAATGTTGAAGAACAAAAACAAGCAATTCATCATTTATTAGATATTGTTAGTCCTGATCAAAATTATAGTGTCGCTGATTATCAACGTGATGGGCGTAAAATTATTAAAACAATTCAAGATCAAAACAAAGTAGTCATCATTGTTGGTGGCAGTGGGTTGTACATTAACGCCCTTTTACAAGACTATCAGTTCATCGATGAAACAAATCAAGCACAAGCACTAGATCAAGCGATTCTGGACCGTTTAAACAGCGCTAACGACCAAGAGCTATGAGATGAATTAGTTAACGTAGATCCTGCTTATGCAACAACAACACACATTAATAATAAACAACGTGTTTTTCGTGCGTTGAAATTTTATTATTTACATAACAAAACTAAAAGCGCCCATATCGCCCAACAAAATAAAGTTGATTTATTCCCAACTACTTATATTGGATTAACTTATGCTGATAAAGATGTTTATTCTAAATATCTTTATCGTCGAATTATTAAGCATACTGAAACTGGTTTAATTGAAGAAGTCCGTAACTTATATGATCGATACGGATTGATTAAAAACTTAAAAGCAATTTCATATAAAGAGTTGATCCCTTATATTAAAGAGCAAACAACACTCCCAAAAGCGCAGCTAGAAATTTTGAAAAATAATCTTAAATTAGCTAAAAAACAAATGACTTGATTTAAAGGTCAAATTAGGAATATTACTTGATTTAGTAATAATTATTATAGTCCGTTCGAATCAATTACCGATGCCGTTAAAATCTTTTTGGAGAAAAATCAAAAAAACTCTTGACAATAGTTTTTTGGCGTTGTATAATTACGTGGCATTATTACTCAGGTAGCAATTAAAAAGCAACTGAAGTTATTGCATTAATCTAATACAATTTATTACGAAAATTAAAATTTATGCTTGACATAATCATTTAATTTAAGTATAATATATTAGTTGTCCAGTTAGGAAAAACTCTTAACAGGACAAGATTAATGGTCTTTGAAAACTAAATAGAAATTAACACATCCGTCAATTATTTTAATTGACTATTTATTAAGTCAGAAATCAAATTTTTAATGAGAGTTTGATCCTGGCTCAGGATGAACGCTGGCGGCATGCCTGATACATGCAAGTTGAACGAGAGTAATTTATTACTCTAGTAGCGAACGGGTGAGTAACACGTATCCAACCTACCTTATAGTTGGGGATAACTGAGAGAAATTTCAGCTAATACCGAATAGTTTAATTAAAGGCATCTTTAATTAACAAAGAAGCGTTTGCTTCGCTATTAGATGGGGATGCGGTGCATTAGCTTGTTGGTGAGGTAACTGCTCACCAAGGCCACGATGCATAGCCGACCTGAGAGGGTGAACGGCCACAATGGAACTGAGACACGGTCCATACTCCTACGGGAGGCAGCAGTAGGGAATCTTCCACAATGGGCGCAAGCCTGATGGAGCAATGCCGCGTGTGTGATGACGGCCTTCGGGTTGTAAAGCACTGTTATAAGGAAATAAAAACCTAGATAGGTAATGATCTAGGCTTGACTGTACCTTATCAGAAAGATACGGCTAACTACGTGCCAGCAGCCGCGGTAATACGTAGGTATCAAGCGTTATCCGGATTTATTGGGCGTAAAGCGAATGCAGACTGTTTAAAAAGTCTGAGGTTAAATAATAGGGCTCAACCCTATTCCGCCTTGGAAACTTTTAGACTAGAATCTATTAGAGGGTAGTGGAACTCCATATGTAGCGGTGGAATGCGTAGATATATGGAAGAACATCAGTGGCGAAGGCGACTACCTGGAATAGTATTGACGTTCAGATTCGAAAGCGTGGGTAGCAAACAGGATTAGATACCCTGGTAGTCCACGCCGTAAACGATGAGTACTAGGTGTCGGGGAAACTCGGTGCCGCAGCTAACGCATTAAGTACTCCGCCTGGGGAGTATGCTCGCAAGAGTGAAACTCAAAGGAATTGACGGGGACCCGCACAAGCGGTGGAGCATGTGGTTTAATTCGATGATACGCGAAGAACCTTACCTACTTTTGACATCTTCTGCAATGCTATAGAGATATAGCGGAGGCTAACAGAATGACAGGTGGTGCATGGTTGTCGTCAGTTCGTGTCGTGAGATGTTGGGTTAAGTCCCGCAACGAACGCAACCCCTGTCCTTAGTTGCCAGCATTTAGTTGGGCACTTTAAGGATACTGCTAGGGTAACCTAGAGGAAGGTGGGGATGACGTCAAATCATCATGCCCCTTATAAGTAGGGCTACACACGTGCTACAATGGACGATACAAAGGGACGCCAACCCGCAAGGGGGAGCAAATCCCAACAAGTCGTTCTCAGTTCGGATCGGAGTCTGCAACTCGACTCCGTGAAGTTGGAATCGCTAGTAATTCTGGATCAGCAATGCCAGGGTGAATACGTTCTCGGGTCTTGTACACACCGCCCGTCACATCACGAAAGTCGGTAATACTTGAAGTCCGCCAGCTAACCTCGTGAGGCAGCGGCCTAGAGTAGGATTGATAATTGGGGTGAAGTCGTAACAAGGTATCCCTACGGGAACGTGGGGATGGATCACCTCCTTTCTACGGAGTTTATTAATATATTTAATAAAACACATTTTTTTTTATAAAAAACGACATCTGTATATTTAGGTGTACAACACATTATGTAATAAAATACATAATTGACTAATAATGGATAAGCTTAATTTCTATTTAGTTTTGAGAGACTATTAATTACAAAAGAACTTGATTCAAGTTCTTTTTTTATGCTTTTCAAACTTTCAAACGTGATCGCTAATGATGATCACTAAAGACCAGCTCTAAATTTTAGAGCTGGTCTTTTTTAGTATAGACAGATCAAACAAAAACACTTAATTAGATACAAATCCCACTAGTATGTAAACCGTGCCATATGGTAGTTATAAAAAATAAAATCTACTGAATAAATATTTATAATAGCGACTACATAAGTGTTATTTTGATTTATAACTTTCTATGCTGTAATTGACTTTTAGCTAAAAAAATATTACAATTGATAACATAACCTTAAAAAAAATTATAAAATAACCAAATTAATCCACTATTAAAGAGATACTTATTCTCTCTTTGTATTTTATAGTAATTATTAAACTAATTATTAATTTTAAAATATCTTAAAAAATAAAATGGAGTGATTAATTAATGAAAAAATTTATGATCGGTATATCTTCTTTGGGATTATCGGCAATGCCAATTATGGCAACAGTAACTAGTTCTATGAATATAAAACATGTTAAATCAGCATATAAGCTTGTAAATATAAAAGATGTACCAAAAAAGACATCAAATTTAAATTACGGAAGAAGAAAACCATGAAGTTGAGGATGACGCAATCCTTTTTGAAATTATGATTATGGTCAAATGCTTTCTTATGTAACAAGCAAAAATGAAAATATACAACCTAATAGAAGTTCAGGTAATGCATTAAATAAATTATCATTAAGTGATTTGCCGGATTGATCTTCTTTTTCAAATTTAAATAAAAATTATTTAAATAACAAAGCAAAATATGAAGATAACAAGTCATCTAATGTTAAAAAAATAAATAATTTAGGAGATAGTTGAAATGGCAGTTCTAATTGAAAAGTAGATAATGTTCATAATAGAAATTTAAGTGTATTTTCTGATATATTTACAAAACTTGCATCATTAAGTATTGATGCATTAATAGAAAAAGGCGCTTTGTGTTTAGCTGGATTACCATTTGGATGACCAGAATTGGGAGCAGCACTGGCAGCTATGGTTATCACAGAAATAGCAACAGCTTTTCTTCATAAATTATTTGATAATTCATACTCTGTACCTAGTTCAGATGTTGATTATGGTAGTTGTTTAAAATTGCATTGAGATGCCGGAGCAATAAACGATAAAGGATATAAAGCCAATACGGATTCTCTTTTAATTTACCAATTAAGAACAATTGTAGAATTTCATATAGAAGATAGTGGTGTTGTTTACACTACTACTAATTTTCAAGTATTAAGTTGATATAAAACTTCAGGTCATTGAAAATATATGGGAGCACAAGGTTTAGTATGAGTACCAGGTCGCATTGTGACAGGAGACGTATATTCTCTGGCACTTTCTACAATAGATAAAAATCAAAATAATGCTAGTATCTTGTCTTGAAGTGTGCAAATGTACTCAAATTTATATTCTATAGCAGATATCCCTAATACTCCAAATGGGAAACCTATAGATCCTAAACAATATAATAATACTCATATAAAAAAATATAAAGATTTACATCAAATAAATATTAATTACACAATAACTCCCGGACCAGGACGTGGCCACGATACTTGAGGTGGAGGTCAAATTGATGCCTTAATACAATATAAAGTATCTTTTCTTAATTCTAAAGATTTTAATTCTTGGGGAAAAGGATCATTTTGCTTTCTTAACAGTCCTTTATTGCCAAAAGATGTTTATTATGATTTCAAAACTAATCAAACATCAATTAAAGGTAACTATAATACAATGTTTTTGGGTGAAGGTAACGTAGATTCTGTAAATATGTTGGAATTTGAAGCATCAGGAGATCCTCGTGCCCAAACTTTAGGCGACCCACAAGAATGTACAATAATGGGTCAAACCAAAAGTAGTTATGATCCTGATTTTAGTCATAATTTTGTATCTCGAACTTTTAATATGAAATTATGAATTTATAAAAGTTGATCTGCTATTGTATAAAAATAATTATCAAAACAAAAAAGGAGGAATTATAAATGAAGAAAAAATTAATATTTCCAATTTTAATAGTCATAACTTTAGCTGGTTCTACTAGTTTTTTAACTAGTTGTGGTTATAAAAAAGAAGCATTTCCTACTACTCATGCTTGAAGTTATCGTGCTAATTATAAAAATGGGATTGATTGTTGAAATCCTTTATCAGGTTATGGATATGGTCAAATGCTCGATTATATTAAAAATCCACATCAAACTATTGTTCCAAATACACATATTGCAAATAATCAAAAAAGTTTAGCATTAACCAATTTACCAAATTGAAATGCTTTACTTAATTTAGGGACTGATTATAAAAATAATAAATCAAAATACCAAAAAAACTTATCATGAACTACTAAAAGTAGTAGTCAATGAAATATTAGTTTTGGTAAGACGCATAATGATGATGAACCGTATAATAATGATACAGAATTAAATAGTATTAAACATTTAACGAAAATTGCTAACGAACTACATAACTGACCCGCTAAAAAATGATTAAATAATCATTGAGTAATATTGTCAAACACATCATTAAAAACACTTAATGATGGCGGCTGTATTGGTGTTAGTGCGATCACGCAAGTTCCTAATATAAATGATAATGATGTTCCAAACATAAAAAATAGTTTTAGTGGTATGAGTTATTTTGATATAAGTCTTTTAAATTTATCTTGAGATAGCGCACCTGTATATTATAAATCTAGTAACGGAAGTGTTGATTCTAACAAAAATAGTCTTGCTTTTAAATTGAGAACTATTATAGAATTTCATCATGAGGGCGCCAATGGATTCTGATATACAACGACAAAATTTAATGTTTTAACTTATCAATTTAATACTAAATATAATAAAAAATTAAAAACACATTTTATACCTAAAATACTTTATTCATTAGGAATTGGTAATTCAGTAAAAAATGGTGTGTATTGTGATATACTATCTGGTAGCTCGACATTACGAAATTATATTGATAGTTATGCAATTGCTGATTTAAATACTACTCCTAACGGTGAACCAATATCGCCATTGAATAATAAGAAATTTCCTGATATTCAAAAACTGCATATCGATTATACAATTATCCCTAAAGGAAAATGAGCTAATGGTGAAATTAAAGCCATTATAAGTTGCCAATTTTATTTTAAAAACAAACCAAAAGATTACGTTACAGTATTGCGATCAAACGACTCGTTAATGTCAAAAGATATAGCTTATGATTTTAAAACTAATCAATCAACTATTACTGGTGATCATAATAAAATGCAATTAGGGCAATGCTTTCAGAATCCGATTGATTTAGTAAGGTTAGGACCCAATCCATATGATAAAGTTAGAATAAATGCAGGTGATTGTTGTATATTAGGTAATAACAATAAATCACCAGATCCGTTTTTTAGTTATAAAATGGCACCAAGAACTTTTGGAATGGATATATGAATTTATAGAGTGAATCATTTATTAGTAAAAAATATTAAAAAATAAAACTTTATTTAAAAGTTTTATTTTTTAATTAGGGCATACTTACTAAGTAAAAGTTAAATATATAATTATTGTTCCACATAAAAAATTCTATGTAAACTATCAACTAATAATATATAATATCACTAATTTGTAACAAGGCATTCCTTTCTATGGTTTTTAATAAAATATTTTTTATAAAAGACAACATATGTATATTTAGTTACACAACATATTATGTGATAAAACACATAATTAACTAATAATGGATAAGTTTAATTTCTATTTAGTTTTGAGAGACTATTAATACAAAAGAACTTGATTCAAGTTCTTTTTTTATATGTTTCAAACTTTCAAATGTGATCATTAATAACGATCACTCAAGACCAACTTTAAATTTAGAGTTGGTCTTTTTTAATATAGACAGATCAAGTAACAATAGTGATTTCATACAAATCCACACTAGTACATAAACTGTGCCATAATGGGTGTTATTTAGGAAATTATACTTAATATATATAATAGCGTTATTTTGTAATACTTTTTGATTAACTTTATCTTAAAATTAAATTAGTAATTGACAAAAATAATTGTCCATGATAAAATTATTTTACTTGTTATTCTGCTAAATTAACAACAAATTTAATTAGTAGATTAACAATTATCGTATTTATTAAATTATTGTATAGTAATGCTAAAACATTAGATATTAGCACTTATTAGGGTAAAAACTCGATATTTGTGTTAATTATTCAATGTAAATTAGCTTATAAAAATTTAAGTTAATGCGTTAAAATAATATATTTGAAAAGAATTAAAATTTGTGCTTGACATAATGACATAATTTAAGTAAAATATATCAGTTGTCTTGCTTAAGAAACACTTACGAGACAGACTAATGGTCTTTGAAAACTAAATAGAAATTAACACATCCGTCAATTATTTTAATTGACTATTTATTAAGTCAGAAATCAAATTTTTAATGAGAGTTTGATCCTGGCTCAGGATGAACGCTGGCGGCATGCCTGATACATGCAAGTTGAACGAGAGTAATTTATTACTCTAGTAGCGAACGGGTGAGTAACACGTATCCAACCTACCTTATAGTTGGGGATAACTGAGAGAAATTTCAGCTAATACCGAATAGTTTAATTAAAGGCATCTTTAATTAACAAAGAAGCGTTTGCTTCGCTATTAGATGGGGATGCGGTGCATTAGCTTGTTGGTGAGGTAACTGCTCACCAAGGCCACGATGCATAGCCGACCTGAGAGGGTGAACGGCCACAATGGAACTGAGACACGGTCCATACTCCTACGGGAGGCAGCAGTAGGGAATCTTCCACAATGGGCGCAAGCCTGATGGAGCAATGCCGCGTGTGTGATGACGGCCTTCGGGTTGTAAAGCACTGTTATAAGGAAATAAAAACCTAGATAGGTAATGATCTAGGCTTGACTGTACCTTATCAGAAAGATACGGCTAACTACGTGCCAGCAGCCGCGGTAATACGTAGGTATCAAGCGTTATCCGGATTTATTGGGCGTAAAGCGAATGCAGACTGTTTAAAAAGTCTGAGGTTAAATAATAGGGCTCAACCCTATTCCGCCTTGGAAACTTTTAGACTAGAATCTATTAGAGGGTAGTGGAACTCCATATGTAGCGGTGGAATGCGTAGATATATGGAAGAACATCAGTGGCGAAGGCGACTACCTGGAATAGTATTGACGTTCAGATTCGAAAGCGTGGGTAGCAAACAGGATTAGATACCCTGGTAGTCCACGCCGTAAACGATGAGTACTAGGTGTCGGGGAAACTCGGTGCCGCAGCTAACGCATTAAGTACTCCGCCTGGGGAGTATGCTCGCAAGAGTGAAACTCAAAGGAATTGACGGGGACCCGCACAAGCGGTGGAGCATGTGGTTTAATTCGATGATACGCGAAGAACCTTACCTACTTTTGACATCTTCTGCAATGCTATAGAGATATAGCGGAGGCTAACAGAATGACAGGTGGTGCATGGTTGTCGTCAGTTCGTGTCGTGAGATGTTGGGTTAAGTCCCGCAACGAACGCAACCCCTGTCCTTAGTTGCCAGCATTTAGTTGGGCACTTTAAGGATACTGCTAGGGTAACCTAGAGGAAGGTGGGGATGACGTCAAATCATCATGCCCCTTATAAGTAGGGCTACACACGTGCTACAATGGACGATACAAAGGGACGCCAACCCGCAAGGGGGAGCAAATCCCAACAAGTCGTTCTCAGTTCGGATCGGAGTCTGCAACTCGACTCCGTGAAGTTGGAATCGCTAGTAATTCTGGATCAGCAATGCCAGGGTGAATACGTTCTCGGGTCTTGTACACACCGCCCGTCACATCACGAAAGTCGGTAATACTTGAAGTCCGCCAGCTAACCTCGTGAGGCAGCGGCCTAGAGTAGGATTGATAATTGGGGTGAAGTCGTAACAAGGTATCCCTACGGGAACGTGGGGATGGATCACCTCCTTTCTACGGAGTTTATTAATATATTTAATAAAACACATTTTTTTTTATAAAAAACGACATCTGTATATTTAGGTGTACAACACATTATGTAATAAAATACATAATTGACTAATAATGGATAAGCTTAATTTCTATTTAGTTTTGAGAGACTATTAATTACAAAAGAACTTGAATCAAGTTCTTTTTTTTATTTTTCAAACTTTCAAACGTGATCGCTAATGATGATCACTAAAGACCAGCTCTAAATTTTAGAGCTGGTCTTTTTTTAGTATAGAGATAGTTATATAATTGACTAATAATGATATTTATATAAGGATTATTAATTGACAAAATTAAACAGAGTGCTATAATTTTAATAAACTTAGTGAAAAAACTGACTATAAAAGAAGTTATAATTAAGATAGTTAACCTTATTCAAGAAAGTATGAGGGATCAATTATGTCAAAACTAATAACAGCGTCAGAATTAGCTAAAATGATTAATTTAATTTCAGCATTAATAGAAAAACGCGCTAAATTAGGGAGCAGGAATCTTTTAACTCATTTAAGACTTCAAAAATTAATGTGATTTTGTTGTGTTGAATATATGAAAAAAGAAAATCAACAATTAATTAAAGAAGAATTTGAAGCATGACAATACGGACCAGCACTAGATTCTATTTATGAAGAATATAAAAAATATGGCGGTAAAGTAATTACTAGTGTTAAAACAATGAAAGAATTAGAAAATGAATTCGATTTAATTGATGATTTAGATGATCAAATTATTGATGTTATTTTTGAAGTTTGTGTAACTAAAAGAAATGATGAAACACATCTGCTAGTAGTTGATTCTTCTCACAACAAGTTATGAAGAAAATATTTTATTAATAATCGTGAGAAAATTCCCTGAATTGAAGTAAAAGAACAATATGGAAAACAATAAGTTTCACAACAGAAAGCAGATATATAACAAACTATCATCAAATCAAGAGTTACAAAAAACAGATAATATAAATCAAAACAGACTTAAAGAAAATACATTGATATTTATAAACAAAAATCAAAAATCTGATAGTTTAAATTATCTCTATAATATTAGATATTCAGAAAAAATATCATTGTTTGAATGTGAAATAATCATTGAAACAAATAATAAAATTATGAAGTTAGCACCAGTACTTTTAATGAAATCTGATATTTTTAAATTAGATAAATATAAGAAAATTAAAAATATCAATGAAATTATTAATTTAATAAGTATTATTAGTCAAACATCTGATAATTTAAAAATTTATTATAAAGAACTAAAATTAAATAATTTGTCTAATATTAAATATTTAATATTAGACTTAACTAAAATTTTTCATTTACAAAATGAAATTCAAAAAATAACGCAAAATATTTCTGGTAAAAAACCAATAACATACGCTATCTCATCAAATAGTAGTGAAGTAAAAATTAAAGAATTATGTATTTTTAGAAATATATTATCACATGCAACCGGTTATAAAATATATGACGATAACAAAGCAAGTGGCTTTTCAAATAAGTTAACTAAATTTATTGGATATCATTGTCTGGAAATAAATAATGATAGATCTGCTGAAGTGAAAGTTAAATTACATAATTTAAATCAATTATTAGTAGAATCATTTGTTAAACTTAATCAATGAATTGATGCTATATTTGAACTCCACTTAAAATCAAACTATGTTTATAAATTAAATAAAATTAAACCTTATTATATTGATATTATCAGAGATTATCCAGATCATCAATATCGTCATCACTTAATACACAATAATACAAAAATTATTTTATAAACAAGGAGAATAAAAATGAAATTAACTAACAAGCAAATAGATATTTGAAATAAAGCTCCTAAATGCAATTGTGGATCTAACCAGCAAGATGATTTTGGCGACCACAAACTTTGCGGAATTTGTAATAATAAAATGTTGTATGGGTCTCACGAATCAGTTCATAATCAAAACAATAGCATTGGTGCTTGAAATATTGATCATAAAATTCCTGTTAGCAAAAACGGAAATAATAAATATGCTAATTTACATGTAGTACATATTTATTGTAATCAAAATAAAGCTAATAAATAAAAAAAAACAATCTAAAAATTTAGATTGTTTTAAATAACTTTGCCTAGACTCTATAGTGATAATCATTTCTAATTATTAAAATAGCCCCTAGGGCACAGCCTTTGCAGTTATTAAACTATGCTA
Source organism: Mycoplasmatales bacterium (assembly GCA_965222855.1). Classification (GTDB taxonomy): domain Bacteria; phylum Bacillota_I; class Bacilli_A; order Mycoplasmatales; family JABABV01; genus JABABV01. The sequence continues at coordinate 118,887 of CBDCUL010000001.1, forward strand.
ATAACTTTAATGCTTGACCAAATACATTAACATATTATATATATATTAATATATTACATATATATTATATAAAATAATATATTTTTGTCAACTATATTTTGCATATTATAAAATTAAATTAAATAAAAGAGGATAATTTATGAAAAATAAGTCTATTGATTTTTATGCGATTAATCCAGGAGATATTGTTTATATCTTTGATAAAACTAGTGATGGTGAATATGTTATGGTTAAAAATAATAAAGGAAAAACTAAAAGAAAAAACGTCCATATTTTGTATTATGCAGCAATAAAAAACATAATAAAATATGATTATTTGGATTAACAACACAAACTTCTTATAAAAATAAACCAACAATTCCGATTCCAGAAATAAACTTCAATAATAATAAAAAGAATTATACTCATCCCGATTATTTTCATACTACTCACATTATTGATATAAGTGGACAAACAAGAAAATTAAAATATCAAAAATCTAATTGATTAATAATTAAAAAAATGAAAAACATTGCAGCTATGTTAGTTCACAACTGTTCAGAATTAAAAAATAAATATCCTTATATAAATTAGGATATTTATTTTTAATGATCATCATACATTATTTTAATAATAGAATTTTATCTTATAAGATATTATCAACTTAAAATGTTACAACAAAATGCTATTTATAAATTTTTCACAAATAATGTATTGCTAAATTATCAAGTTACTCACATTATTTACATTTGTAATTGTTATTATTGTTGATCTAAGATATTAAGAAAATTTAAAAAACAACATAATTAATTAAATTATTTATGTTGTTTTAATTAATTTTGTAATAATGAAATTACTTATTATCATTTTTATTACTTTACTTGTAATAAATTATAAAATGTTATACAATAAAAATTAGCATCTTATATACGATATATAAAATGTGAAAAAAATAAAATATCATAAAAAAAATAAAATATCATAAAAAAATAAGGAGAATTTAAAAATGAATATATATAAAAATATTTCTTTAATTAATTTATCGGCTTTATCCGGTATATTGCCCGTATCTTTGTTTCACGGAGAACACGGTGTTACTCATACACGAATAATTAGACAAGGTGTCGGACTTAATGCAGGAGGATCGTGTGATGGAGGATCGGGATATCTTGTTCCTCCTAGTGGAGGCGGAGGACATGGTGGTGGAACTTTTATTTTGCCAACACTAACAGGATATTCTAATAGAAATCATGAACATAATGGATCTCTATATATATTTGATACTTCATCAATGGATGGTAGTTTTGAAAATAAACAAACATCTGCTCATCAATATAATGAACATTCTGCTGACGGAAGTCAAATATTTGATTTAATAAATATGATCCAGGATTCAAAAACCACTGCTGCTGGATTAGGAGAAACTATTACTAAATACACAGTTAATTGAGGATATACATTAACTATGGAAGATTCATACTCTTCTCTATGTGATGACAATTTCAATATTAATTTGACAACTAGTTTATCTATGCAGGGCAATAAATTCAATGATGGAAATTCAAAACAAATATCAACTGTTCAACAAAAACACGTAAAACGCGGATCACAGACTTTTTATGGTAAGCTATCATTTGATTATAGTGATATTAATCAAGATAATATTTTTAATATTGATTATAGTGCAAGTGTATATACATATTTTCATCATACTTGATTACATTCGTGAGCTACTGATGATTGATCATTTAAAATTACTGATCTATTTTTCTCTATAACACCTACAGCTACAACAGAAGTAAGTGTATAATTATGAAAAATAACATAACAATATGCACTACTCTATCTTTATTATCTTTAAGTAGTCCAATATTGTCTTTGGGTTACATTTCACACAATAAAAATCCTCACAATCAAACAGCTCAAACTATTATTAATAACAATAATATACATAATTTTAAAACTTTATTTAAAAATTTTAAACATGAATCTCACAATATTAAAGGGAATAATGAGTGAACTCCATGACCAACTAACGTTGATGGTTTTCAACATCCCTGAGCATATAACTTGGGTTTGCATAAAGGTAAAGGTGCCCCTAATAATCCTTTTTTTAATTATTATTACAATAGACTATCAAGTATAAAAATGTATCCAATTAAGACAACAGCTAACGAACAGCTTAGCAAACAATTACAAAGTTTTAATATAAAATATTTAATTGATCTAGGATTAGCGATAGGAAGTTTAATTACGGATGCTATTGGACTACCAACAGAAGGAATTACTATTAATTGTTTTGTTGCTGTCGCTTTTGATCTTGCTGCTTTAGCAAGTTTTGCTGCTAACGCTATGATTAAAGGAAAAAGTGGTACAGAATACACAGTAAAAGACATTAGAAATGATTTAAAAAATTTACGAAATTTAACTAATCATTCAAATAATTTACACACTATTCAAGCAAAATTTAGTAATAATCCTCAGAGTAATGAAGCAATGCCTCAATCTCCTCATAATTGGGATTGTATACAAGATGAAGTTAGTTTAAGAAGATTTGATGAAAATAATAGTAATGCAGGAAATATATCGATTACTAATACTTACACATATAATACCGGAGTCAGTTATAAAGTGTCGGATTACCCAGTAACTTATTATGGTTGAAAATGAGATAAGTCATTTAGATCTGTCGGTTATACTACAAGGCCAGGTGATATAAAAAAAATGTTTGATATAGATGGAGATAAAGATAAATCGTCTTACAAAAAATATGTTTTTGAAGCTGCAAATAGTGCAGAGGATAGTGATGGTATTCTATATTTCTCACCTTCCACTATGAAACATTATAATGACCAACCTTTAATAGACAATCAAACTAAAGATTATTTATATACTGAACCTACAATTAAATGAAATCCAAATAAAAAAAATGGTTTTTATCAAGTAAAAGTATCGAATTCTTCTGAGTATCGCTCTCAATATGTGAGTGCTATTATAGCGCCCTCAATTTTTGGACAAGTTTTAAGTAGAGCAGATGCTACAATTAATGGCACAAGTACTTATAGTTATGATTCAGATTATAATTCAGGTGGTAGTAGAAATAACTATGATAATATGGGTAATATAAATATAACAATAAACAACACTACTATTAGTGATACGTATAAAGATAAATCTAGTAATGATACGTTGTTTCATCCTGGGTTAGGAAAATATACTACAATATCACATATGTCTAATGGTAGCCCAAATAGAACAAATGGAACTTGTGGAGATGCATCATTACCTGGTGAAAGTGGCGCCTTACCTATCAGAAATACAAAATTAAATTCTGATCATAATTATCAAATATGATGTTCTGATTGAGTTGGACAACATCAATGAGATATACCGGTGGCATTTAAAGTAGTGAATATGGATCCAGCTTGAGAAGTTGTTAAATAAATAATGAGAAATTATTATGAAAAAATTTAAATGATTATTCACAACTCTTTTATTGCCAACAGTTGCTATAGTCCCATTTATATCATCGTGTCATCATGATACTAAACAAGTTTTTAATTTACAACCATATTTAAATAATTTAAGATTTAATCATAATAATACTGTAATTGCTAATCGTGAAAAATTAATTAATAATCACCAACCACTAACAACTGATTTTTTAATATCTTCTTTTTATTGAGACAGCGACAGCGATCTCTTAATTTTTATAAATATGAATTTATTTGGTAGTACAATTTTACCAAAAGTTAATCAAACTGAATTTATAGGGGTCAAGAATACATTACCTGTCATTAGTCTTGAATTACATAATTTTATTACTTATTTATATAATTATAATATCCAAGAAAACCTCTATAATAAATATCGAGTAAAGATTAATATAATTCCTAACATTACATATTTTAGTCAAAATAACTCACCAGTTTACCTATCAAATTATTATTATGGTGATCAGACTATTATATCTAAAATATTTTTTATAGATAAAAAACCAAGGATAGACATTGATTTTTCAATATTTAAAGATTGTATAGCAGCTTTATATAGACAAAATAATTCATTGGGGATGTATAATGAAATTTAAAATTTTCAATAAAATTAAATTATATTCAATTGTTATCTTAATGGTTTTTGTAACAATATTTTGCAACTCTTGTGCTAAAAAAGATAATCACAAAGCAAATCTGAGTGCCGTTGATAATGCTTTAAATACAGCTGGGATGATTTATAATAAAAATTCATACAATTCTAGAGGTAAAAGAACTAATTTAACATCAATATATTTTCAATCGACTGATTCTACAAAAGCTGATTATTATGGCCAAATTACAGTGACTATTAAAGTATTTGATACAATTTTATTAAATAATAATTATAATCAAGATTTTAATAATTATTGTAATGTATCATCTCAATTAGGATTATCACTAGGCATTGCTTATAATGCAATACCAACTTCGATTCGTCAAAATAGAACGCTATTTATAAATTTTTCACAAACGATTTACTGAGTTAATTATAAAACTTCAGCTCCCGTTTACGTTGATAAAAATCTGGAATTATCACAATTTGAATATTATTTTCATGTAGGTAATTTTACTAATTATGACAATGGTGATAATTGTGGTAGCGTTCAAACCCAAGATAGACAAATTTTATCAGAATTTAAAAAAATCGAATTATTATTATAGAATAACGACTTTTTATTTAAGCGAACTTTATTTTAATGGAGTAATTAAAACTAAAAAACCAATTACCAAATTAATGGTAATTGGTTTTTATTATTAATAATTTAACCAACTGATAATTATTTTTAATCTGGATATTTTTTAGTATTAGTTATTATTATTAAATATTATATTTTAAACCCCTGTAATATTATTATAATAATTTATTTTGTAAGACACTATTATCGTTAACAAAGATAAAAAGATATGATAAATTATCTTTAATTTTTTATTTTTATAAATTATTAACTAATTCTAAACAAGGAAATAATTATTTTTTTAAGAAAGATATTAAATAAGGAGTAAAAAATATTAAAAAAACAAACTGAATAAAATTATTAATTGGGGCATCAATATTAGTAGGAATTTCAACATTTATAATGAGTTGTGGAAAAGATAATAAAGGACCACCTAAGCAAGGTATAGTGATTCCGATATTATATTAACAAAAGGATTAAACAGCCAATTAGCAGCATTAAAAGTGCTAACAGGCACAACATTAAAAGTTGTAACATTAACAAAAGACTATATCGTAACAAAAACAATCAGTTATAGTTTTATTAAATAAAAAAATCAAAAAACAAATGCAATTTTTAGTGTAATATCATTTAGTGTTAAAATATCTAAATCAGAAATAGTAGGAAAGCAATGACAATTTATTTATGGTAACTATTTTTGAATTTATTACAAAATAATCTAAAAAAAACACTCCTAATTTTGGATTGTTTTTTTAGATCTATGTTTGGTTTAATGTCGCTATTTTTTTGGTTTAGCCATCTTACTTTTAGATCAGAATATAATATCACTTTTTTTATTTTATATTTATTAACAACATTTATCATAATTATAAAGAAAATTTAATTTAAATAAACTTGAAAAATAAATATTTAATAATAGAATAATAGGATTAATGATATAATATTTTTTATAGTCCAAACTATTATTAAAAAAAGATTACCTAGGAGGAATTACTATTAATAATCAAACAAAAATTGCAATCGTGATTGATTCATTTTCTTCATTAAGTAAAAAGGAAGCTAATGCATTAGGCATTTTTTACGTACCATTACGAATTACAATTGATGGTCAAGAATTTCTTGATGGGATGGATGTTGCGGCAGATGTCATAATTGAAAAATTACGAAATGCGCATGATGTAAAAACTTGTGGAGCAACTCCTGGTGATTTTCAAACTATTTATGATCTAGCTTTTAAAGCAGGTTATCAACAATTAATTGTGATCCCTTGTAGTAAAGGATTATCAGTGACGGCTGCTAATGCTCAATTAGCAGCCCGTGATTATGATAATAAAGTATTCGTTATGGAACATAATATTTTAAATTCTAGCGCAACCCATGATACTTGTGTGGAAATGCTTAAAATGATTAATGTTGGCAATAGCATTGAACAATTAATTACTTATTTCAACCAAGTTAATAATAATATGACAATGTTAATTATTCCTAAAAATCTTCATGCTTTAAAACGTGGTGGGCGAATTCCTAAAAGTTTATCAGCAATTATGGATTTCTTTAGAATTGTTCCAGTAATTCATTATGATGGTAAAATTCATAAATTAAAATTACTAAGAACGCAAAATAAAGCAATGGATTGATCGATGAATTGAGTTAAAGAACAGATCAAGAATCGTCCTGGTTATACGTGTGTACTTCTATGTACTAATAAAAATTTAATGATCGTAAAAACTTATGAAAAAAAACTCCGTGATTTTTTAAGTGAAAATGTCATTGTCAAAACAGCACGAGTATCAGCTGTCATTTCAGCTCATACTGGTTATGGATCTTTAGGTCTATTATTGTATAAACTTAAATAAAATTACCTAATTTGAAAATTTTATTAATGTTCCAGATAGGATCTATAATAAACAATACAAAAAAATAAATCACTTTATCTAAAATGATTTATTTTTTTTGGACTTATTTAGTTTTAAATTTAAAAATATGAGTGAATAATTTTGTAAATGTTTTCAACAGTGCTCTAAATTGAGTTGATAAAATCATATATGATAGTAAAAATATTGTGCTAATAACTATAATAGGTATAGTAATTAAAAATAAATAAATTACTAAATTTGTTAATATTGAATAATTATTATGATAACTTCAAAATGATTTTGATCAGAATATAGTATAAGGGATCGCAATAGCTAAAGTTATAATTAGAATAATAGAGTTTTGATTATGAGTTATATCTTTTTTAATTTGATTTATATTTTGCTTTATTTTATTTTTATTTTGGTTTGTTATAAATTCTGAGTTCTGATATATGGTTTCTATTTTAGCGTCTTGTCGCTGCAATCTTTCTTTTAAATCTCTAATTTCTTGGATGTGATCACAAGATTTATTTGCCATATAATGCCAAGATATCATTAGGTTTAATAAAACGTTGCTGATTAGATCATAAAGGACCTTCATGTGATTGGTCAACAAATTCTTGTAGAGTTAGTTTTAATTTGGCGTTGAAAGTTTTTTGAATATTCTTTTTAATATTTTTATTATTTTTTAATATTTTGGCTAAATTAATTTCGTCAGTTTCACTAATTTGGGATTCAGTTATTTCTGCAAATCCAAATTTATTATATTTGATAAATATTTCTTTTACCATTGGTCCATAAGTTCATTTTTCAAATTCAGCATCAATCAAAACATTATTATATTTTTTACAATATTCAAGCGTTGTAAAATATAATAATTTTTGTAATTTTAAATTAGTAAAACTATAAGTTAAATCTTTTTTTGTTTGCTCAATCCCTAAATTAACAATAATATCAGCTAATTGCATAACGTTAATAATTTCCTTATTATTCATAAAATTCTCCTTTAAATTTAAATATTGTTCGAGTGATTGATTATCAATAATTTATTTAAATTTATCAACGTGATTTGTGATTGATAATAATTATATGATGTTTGTTCACTATGTGTTAAGCATTAGACATTAAAAAAATGTTCTAATGATATTTAAAACTATTATACTACTTTATCACAATATATAATTGATATTTTTAAATTAGTGTAATTATTAGATGACTAGATTTTAAAAAATCATAATAATAGTATTACAATAGTTTTTTTTGTAAGGCATTGTTATTATTGACAAAAATAAAAAGGTATGATAAATTAGTTTTAATTGTTTCGTTTTTATAAATTAATAATTAATTTTAAAGAAGGAAACGATTATTTTTCGAAACAAAAGATATTTAATAAGGAGTAAACAAATATGAAAAAAATAAATTTAGTGACAAGTTTAATTGGCAGTAGTATTTTAGTAGGCTCAACAATGGCAATCACAAGTTGTGGACACCACCAATCAAAACGAGATGATAACCCTGCCAAAATTGCCGCACTTTTCAGTAGCAGTGCATTAGTTAAACCAGTTAAGCAAGCACTAACTACTAAAATTACAACTAAGTTTAGCAAAGTAACTATTAATGACTTTGATCAATCAATGATCAAATATGATAAAACAAATAAAGTTGCTACCGTAGCATTATCTGGTACAGTAGCAATATCTAATGTTGGTGTTAATTATTACACATTAACTTTGACATATGATTTTAATAAAAAAGTATATAGTGGATCTGCTATAACATTAAATACTAATGGTAATCCCAATAGCTCTGCTATTAGTATATTTACTAGAAATAAATTAGTTGGACCAGTCAACCAAGCACTATCTACTAAACTAAAAACTACTAAATTTAGTAAAGTAACAATTAATACTTTGAACCAAGCTAATGTTAAATATAATCCAACAACTCAAATTTCTACTTTAGCAATATCTGGTACAGTAGCAATAGCGGAGATTGGTCAAAACAATTACACATTAATGATGACATATGATTTTAATAAGCAAACTTATAGCTCATCTGCAATAAAACTAAGTACTAATGATAATCCATATAGTGTTGCCATTATCACTAAAAAAGGCGCAACTATAGCTTTAAAATCACAAATTACAGAATTAAGTACTTTTAGTAATGTTGATATTTCAGTTGATGCAATATCACGAGGTAACATTGCAACAGGGCATATTTCTTATAAAGTATATGAAAAATATATTTTGGGAACGCATTATATAATGAAGAATTTAAAGTTTAAAACTCAATTAAAATTTAATAAAACTTCTAAAATATGAACTACTAGTGATTTAAATAGTTTGATCAATCCAAACAAAGCACTAGCGATGAGTTTTGCTAAAATTGACTACGCTTCTTATCATGGTGTAATACACCGCTTATGATCTTCAAATAATGCGGCAGATAAAGATTTAAATTATCAATATTCTACTCCAGCACATTTAAATAATTGAACTGACCCAAATACAAAAGGATTAAGTCCGACACAAATTGCTAAAATCAAAGCAAGTAATATAAAAGCAGTTGATAGTAAAATGGTTGGTAATTCTTTAGTAGTTAGTTATCGCGCTCACGCGATAACTACGTCAATTACTGATAAATCACAACGCCGTGCTTATAATTTTACTTTTAGTAAAACATGAGATTTAACGGATGATTGAGGTTATGAAGATCATGGAAGCATTAGCAATATTAGTGCCACTTTAACTGAAGCGACAAAACATTATATATTCACTTTACCAGATAAAACATTAACAGATAATACTAATTTAGTTGCAAAACCAAATGTGGATAATAGTTGATTAGTAGTTGTTAATGGTAAAGCAATTGCCACAGTTAGTTTCGATCCTTTACAAACTGATCTGAAAAAAGATTGAACTGTTAATTCTATTAAATAAAGATAGCATTTTTTGTGCCATTTCCATATCCAAATTAATAATACTAGATAATTACAAAGCGTTAACAAGCGTCTTATTCTCATAAAACACCCCATTAAATTTAAATATTTATTAGTTATTAGTAATTTTCATAAATTAAAAAAAGTTAAAAAAATCACTTAAACGCTTTTACAAAGAGATAAACAAGAACTATAGACAATAAAATAATTATTTTATTTATTAAAAAATACATAAAAGTCTATGTTAAAAGCATATTAGCGTGTATAATAGTCTATGTTATTTTTAATAAGGTTATTATAAAAGTATTTTTTTAATAGTAAATACTTTTAATTATATATAACTTAATTAATTGCAATAGTTTATGTTTTATTATAAAACCATACTATTCAAAAGTAATTTAAAAAAAGTGATTAATTTACAAAAAAGGAAACGAAAGGAATTTCCCAATTATGAACAAAATTTTAAAAACAGCATTATTCAGTGCTGCCATTATTGCTCCAACAACAATTGTAGCAACAACTGTAAGTTGTGGTACTAAAAACCCAACTCACAATTATAAAACAGCTAAAGAACTACAAACAATTTTTAATAATAAAAATTTAACAACACCAGTTAAAAATGCGATTAGTAAAAAATTTGCTAACAAAAACTTACCAGCACCAACATTACTAGGATGGGGGGGAGAAGTATCATTTAAACATGATACTATTCAAAACATCCAAAGTTATAATCCTAATGTTACAATTCATGGAACATTTAAATATAAAACAATCAATCAAACAAGTTATATTACTAATTTTTTCAATTTAACAGTTTCATATGATGAAAAAACTAATGCTTACTCAACATCAAATATTGAAATTAGCACAACGATGAGTGATGCTAATGGTCCAACAACTCCTAGCCCAATGGCATATTCTAACTGAGAAAATCCAGTTATGAATAAATTAAATCAATATCAGTATAGAACTCAAAAAGTTAGCAACGTAAAATTAACAAAAACTATTGCTACAACAACAGTTAAAAACAAAGCCGGCGACATAATCACTACTGACGAATTCAAAGGAACATTAACGTATCTAGGAAAATCACATATCGTTTCTGCAGAAGTTGTTTATAACGCTACTACAGGCAAAGGTGAAGTAACTAAAGCTTTAATGCCGTTTATAGCAGATGCCAATCGCTCGACATCATTGAGAGGTCAGGTATTTGCAGCTATAGAATCTCAACCAGGTATTGTTCTAAGTGCTATGGACAATGATAGTTTAGTTACTACTGTTACTAATAAAGACTCTTTAACAACAACAAAAATATCTGTTTCAGGAATTTTCTATGAAGGAAATGGCGGATTAGAGACAGCTTTCGTTGTTAATTTATCTTATAATTTCAAAACTTTAGAATATACTTTAAATCCTAAGACAGGTATTATAATAACACCTAACAATAGAATGTTATTAAAACATGATAAAATTGAAGCAACAATTAAAGCTAAATTAAACCTTAAAAATGATACTTTAGTTAATTTTGGAGTAGCATCATTCACACAAAATACTAAAACAGCAGATGCTTACGTTAAAGTAATAGGCCAATTAACTACAAGTGAGCAAACTACTAAAGTCTTTAATATGCAAGTATCGTTAATAAACAAAAAACCAGTTGCTGGAGATTATACATCAACTAATATTGATGCTAATTTTAAAGATACATTAACAACCGGAGATCTTTATAAAGCAATTTTACCAACAGTAGCAACAACAGGAAAAGGCGATAAAAAAGTTGAAAAGATTACAAACTTCAAAAGCTTTAGTATTGCTAATGTTGGAACAGCTACTTTAGATAGCAAATACAGCAAAAACGCAAATTATCAAGCAGTTGCAAAAGTATCATTAGATGTTACTTTACAAGATGGTTCAGTTGTAAGTTACACTGAAACAGCTACTTATGAATTTAATTGAACAAAATTTTCAATTTCAGGTTTAATTTTAACTGATAAAATGAATTTATCACATGATAAAATCGAAGCAGTAATTAAAGCTAAATTAAGTATTAAAAATGATGTTTTAGTAGACTTTCACATTGAAGCATTCGCTGCCAAAGATACAAACGCAGATGCGTATGTTAAAGTAATGGGTCAATTAACTACTAGTAATGGAACTATTAAAATATTCCATATACAAGTAGCGTTAACAAACCATAAACCAGTTGCAGGAACATATACTTCTTTTAACGCTAAGGCTTATTTCAGTGATATATCATCAACTGGAAAACTTGCTATAGCAGTTTCAACGTCATCAAGTGTAAAAAGTACAATTAAGAATTTTACGAATTTTAATATCACTAAACTTGGTACAATTAATGTAACATTTGACTACAGCAAGCATTATACTGCAGAAACACAAGTTTCTTTCAGTGTAACTCAAAATGGAAAAGTTGTTAATTATACTATTTTAGTTAGTTTCGATCTTACTACAAATAAATTAACTTCTTGACATCTAATAAAAATATCAAAATAATTTAAATATTATTTTCAAGTACTATATAAAATAAAAAAAGACCTTTTTAAAATTAGGGTCTTTTTTTATTTTTGTATATTAATTAATTATCGATAAGTTATTTTTTATAGTATGATAGATTATTAAATTTTTCTATGTTATAAAACATCCTAATTTTATTTTGAAGTAACTAATAATGTTATTACAATAGTTTAATATGTAAGACGTTGTTATGATTGACAAAAATAAAAAGATATGATAAATTAGTTTTAATTGTTTCATTTTTATAAATTAGCAACTAATTTTAAACAAGAAACGATTATTTTTTTGAATAAAGATATTTAACAAGGAGTAAACAAATATGAAAAAAATAAATTTAGTGACAAGTTTAATTGGCACTAGTATTTTAGCTGGATCAACAATGGCGATTACCAGTTGTGGTTATCACCAATCAAAACGAGATGATAACCCTGCCAAAATTGCTAATCTTTTCAGTAGCAGTGCATTAGTTAAACCAGTCAACAAAGCACTAACTACTAAAACAACAACTGAGTTTAGCAAAGTAACTATTAATGACTTTGATCAATCAATGATCAAATATGACAAAACAAATAAAGTTGCTACTGTAACATTATCTGGTACAGTAGCAATAGCTAATGTTGGTGTTAATTATTACACATTAACTCTGGCATATAATTTCAATAATAAAGTATATAGTGCTTCTGCAATAACATTAAATATTAATGGTGATCCATACAACGTTGCAATGATAACTAAAGAAAGTGCAACTGTAGCTTTAAAAAATCAAGTTGAAGAATTAAGTACTTTTAGTAATGTTGATATTTCAGTTGATTCAATATTACTAGGTAATATTGCAACAGGGCATATTTCTTATAGAGTATATTATAAGAAATATGAGGTAGCATCTCATTATATAATGAGCAATTTAAATTTTAAAGTGGCTTTAAAATTTAATCAAGCTTCTAAAAAATGAATCACTAATGATTTAAATAGTTTAATTAATCCAAATAAAGCATTGGCAATGAGTTTTGCTAAAATTGATTACGCTTCTTACAATGGTGTAATGAATCGTTTACAACCTCGAAGAAATATGGCTGATAAATATTTACAATATCAATATGCTGCTCCAGCACATTTAAATAATTGAACTGACACAAATACAAAAGGATTAACTCCGGCCCAAGTTGCTAAAATTAAAGCAACGAATCTAAAAGCAATTGACACTAAATTGGTTGGTGATTCTTTAGTAGTTAGTTATCGCGCCCACGCGATAACTACTGCACTTACTGATAAATTACAACGTAATGCTTATAATTTTACTTATAGTAAAACATGAGACTTCAATGATGCCAAAGGATATCAGGATCATGGAAGCATTAGCAATATTAGTGCAACTCTAACTGAAGCAACAAAACATTATATATTCACTTTACCAAATAAAACATTAACAAATAATACGCATCTAGTTGCTAAACCAAATGTGACCAATAGTTGATCAGTAGTTGTTAATGGTAAAACAATTGCCACAGTTAGTTTTGATCCTTTACAAACTGATCTGAAAAAAGATTGAAGTGTTATCGCTATTTAAATAAATGATAATGATTATCATTTATTTAATATTGATTGTTATAAAAGTATTATAATTTTTTTGAAACTATGATAATTTATAAATATTTATAATAATCTAAAATCATAAATATTTGATTAAATGTATAAACAATAAAAAGATTATTTTGTTTCTTAAAAAAATTAATAAAAATGTTATAATGTTATAGGTTATTTTTAATAAAGTTATTTATAAATACATTTGTACATATAATTAATATTTTTAATAAATGCAATTTAATTAAAAAAGAAGTGCATTTTTTATTTGAAATAAACTAAAAAGCAAGTATACAAACAAGGAGAAAAAATTTATGAAAAACAAATCAGCAAAATTATTGTTTGCTACTTTGGGAACTGCTGCAATTGCAACAACAGCAATTAGTTGTGGACATGCGTCTACCCCCCCCCATTACGTACCGACAATTCAAAATATTTTTATTAAAAAAAATATTACGCCCGTTGTTAACCAAAGCTTACAAACTAAACTTGGTTTAAGTACAACTGATAAAACTTTAACTAATGTTAAAATCACATTAGGTAAAGTTGATATCACTAATAGTAACTTACCATCAATCGCAATTACAGGATCAGCATTATTAAACAATCCAGCTATTATGGCTCCAAACCACCATAATATTACTTTTAGTGAAAAATTAACTTATAATTTTGATCTATATTCATATATCATTCCAACTGTGAATGTTAAAATAGATGGAATGCAAATTAATCCTCATACTCAAAAGATGATTAATTCTGATAATCCTTTTGACTCAAAAAAAGCAGTTCGAGGAACTTATATGTATGCTGCTGTTTTCGGAGCGACCAACCATAGTATGGGAGGAAATGACTTGTACGATTTCGCATTCGTACCAGGAACATTAAGATTCTATGATAAAGATATGAAAAAAGTAACTACAGATATGAAAAAAGTAACTACAGCTTCTATGGATATTACAGGACATCGTGCAACTTCTGAAGGTACTTCAGCAACACCATTCACAGCAACACTTACTTATGACTATACAGCAAAACATACTTTAATGGATTCAGGTTATACATGTAGCAATATTCAACATAAAGATAGTTATAAAACTATGTTAAATGTTGATCATATTAAAACACATGTCATTAATAACTTATATCAACAATTAAAAGGTGATGCAAAAACTATTACTAATGTTAAATTTTCACTTCCAACACGACGTGGTCATGTTATTGATGATTCAATTATGAATCATCCATCAACTTTAGTTTCAGGTATTTATGATATTAAAGGGACTACTCAAAAATTTAGTATGGTAATAACTTATAACTACGATAAAGATAATTACACATTTACTAAATTTATTGGTAATGTTAAAATATCACATTTCTTTTTATTGGGAGAAATAGATGGATGAAAACCAATTAATCCTAATTTACACGGTGCAATTAATTCTGCTTTAAGTCATTTTTCTGATGTAGCATTCGATAGCACACATCCAACATCAGGATTAATCTTTAAAAATAATGATTACAGTAGTAATTTAGTAATCATGAACTTTCAAGGTTTTGCTTCTGGTAAAAGTAGTGATAAAGGAACAACTGATAACACTGATACACCTTTTACACTAATGGTAACTTATAATTTAACAGTTAAAACTTACAAAGTTAGCAATATAGTATTATCACCAAGTTATCGTGATGTATTATCAAAAACACACATTACTCAAGTTGTCAAAGATTCATTACAACAAGTTCCCGGAGCGACAACAACTAATTTTTATTTAAATGATTTTGAATGAGGAACTTGAAATATAACTAGACATGAAACTCTAACACCATTCATAACAGTTACAGGAACAGCTGCAATGAATGATTATATTACTAAATCATTCAGCGAAACAGTGACTTATAATTATGCTACTAAAGCATATTCTGTAAGTGATTTCAAAGTTACTAATAGTTTCAACCCTATGGAAGACGCAAACATTATTAGTGCAATGACAGATTTATTAGGTAAAGCTAATCCTAAAGCTAAAATAACAAATGTAACTAAAGTTTATTTTGGAAAGCCGTCATCTTGAGAAAATTCTGGAATTGTTGAATCATGAATTCAAATTTCATACGTTAAAGATGGAGCAAAAACACCTATCAAAGTATCTGGAAAATTAGATTATAATTGAAACACTACAACTTATAGTTTTATAGCAGATCAATAATTATTCATTTTATTTAAAAAAACCAAGTATTAATAATACTTGGTTTTTTTAAATCAAAATAATCCTTTTTTTAGTCCTACTAATTAACTATAAAATATTTTATAATAATTTTAATTTAGGAAGTATTGTAAAATGCTACAAACCATATTAGATATGTTTATATTAATACCACCTTTAATATAATTAATGTTATAATTCTTAATAAGTTGTTTCTACATAACAACAATTTTAGTGTACAAATATATTTTTTTAATTATTAATGTTATCAAATAATTTGAAAGGTGTCTTTTATGCAAAAGAATCAAGAATCATTAGAACTAGCAGCTTTAATCACGATTATTTATAAGGCTTTAGATCGCAGATCAACACTAGATTATAAATATGAACTAACTCATTTAAAATTACAAAAATTAATCTGATTTTGTTATCTAGAATATTTCCATCAATATAAAAAACAATTAGTAAAAGAAGATTTTGAAGCATGAGAATATGGTCCGGTATTAGTGTCTGTTTTTAAAGTATATAATAAATATAGAGCAACAGTTATCACTGATAATCAAGAAATCAAATCATTAGCAAAGAAATACGCTTTCAAATTTGATACTAAAATAACGGATTTAGTCATAAATATTTGCGTTAATAATACATATCAAAATGTTAGAAGTTTAGTTGTAAAATCATATGATCATTTTTGAGATGAATATTATAATAAAGGTTATGCAAAAATGCCTTGATTAGCAGTTAAAAAATATTATGGATAATAAAAAATTACTAGCGGATTTATTATTAAACAATATTAAAAATATCAACTCAGTTATTACTGAGTTGATATTTTTGTGCAACAATAATTCCCTTTAACAACAGCAAAAATAATAAATTGGAGATATTTTTTATTTTTAAATGTATATTTTATTTAATAATTTAAATTCCCCTTTTATAATAAGGTTTATAAAAATGCATAAAATGTAATAAATAATTTAAATAGTGTTATAATGGAATTGCTATTTTATAAAAAACTGATTATAAAAGTATTTTTAATCATTATAGCATAATTTTTAATCTTAATCATAACTGATATTATAAAATTTATTTATTAACTTTATAAAAAATATAAAAAAGGAAAAAATATGAACTTTAAAACATTAACAAGTATACCAATACTTTTAGGAGGATTGGTTGCTTACATACCTCATATGCATAATGTGCATACTACAGTGGTTGCTCCAATACCACCAAAAAGTTATCAAATGTCTTATGCTAAATATCTTCAAGATATGCAAGTAAGTCATAATCTAAAAAGTGTTAGTTCAAATAGCAAACCAGCATTGCTAGGTTACGGTTATGATATCACTAATGGAACATTTTCAAAAATTAATGCTTTTCAAGATATGAATCATACTGATGTTAAAATAATTCCATTAAATAGTACTTATAATTATGCAGCAATCAGTGATGAATCATCATTAACTAGCAATTTAGGAGTTGACGGTTCTGTCAGATTTGGTTTTAAACATTTTGCAATTTCTGGAGCTGCTAAATTTAAAAAAGATTTAGATGAAAACACAGCAACTTTTAAAATTTCATTTAGAATGAAAACTGATGTTATTGAATTATTTGATCCACAACATAGTGCTAAATTATCTAATAACGCTAAAGCGTTATTAGATAATAATTTAACTAGTTCTTTTTTTAATTTATATGATGATAAATTTGCTATTAAATTATTTGCAACTAGAGAAGTTGTTTTTAATTTAGATATTCATACATCAAATTATAAAGACACTGAAGCCATTACTGGAAAAATTGGTTTCAGTAAAGGATTACTTAGTTTAGCAGGTGCATTAACTTATGCTAAAGAGCATAGTGGTAATAGTGCTAAAATCGAAATGAATACTTTAACATTGCCAGGAAACGAAGTTTTAGCACCCGAAAACGGAGTACCATCAATTAACAGCGATAGTGCTGCGGATCGAAATAAATTTTTAGCTAATATGCAACGCAAAGCAATTGATTATGTTAATTTAAGTGATGCCAAAAAAAGCAATCCAATAAATTATTTTGCCAAAGGCATCAAAGAAAATCAATTAGCCTCATATTCAATGTATTATGATAAATCTGCCAAAATACCGCCAATAATTAATCCCGGTATTGATATTTTAAAAGAATTTCCAACTTTAAATCAATATTATGATTTATATGAAAATATGGCCCAAGATTTGAAAAAATTGAATAGTTTTGGCAAAATCACAAAAAACAGTCCTAATTTCCTAATTTTATTTCCCAGCTATGTCAAAAAATTAAACGATAGTCTTTCATATGATAATGCTAATTTTAGAAAAATTTTTTCAAATCATGATGCAAAACCTTTAGAGGAAGAATGAACTCATTATCAAAAATTATTATTTCAACAAAATGATTTCTCTGATAAATTAAGAGGATTAGATTGATTGTTTCATACTAATGTAATGCAGATGATGCCAGTACCATGAGCACCAAAATATCAACCAATAATAAATATGCCGACACATTACAATGAATGTATTATAAATATAAAATCTTGATCAGAAGATCATTCGTTCATTATCGATGTAAGACCTTTAAATCGTTTGGTTGTTAATCGTGAAGCTATTATAAACATATCTTTTGCTCATACAGATTTATATTATGATGGATCAATTTTAACTAATACAATTCTGCCAAATTCTTTAATAATTACGAACGATCGGATAGACCCGTGAAATCCAGAAGGGTTTAGTACTGATTTTCACTCCGCAGATTTTGAAATGTTAAATACAAAAAATATATGAGTTCATAATAAAAAAATGCATATTCATACCGGATATCCAGATAAAATAATTTATACTTTATCCATAAACTCAACTTTTGATTCAGCTTTCAATCCCGATGAAATATTTTTTCACCCAACAGAAGAATCAAATGTATTGCCCAGCGACAATCTAAATATAAATTAATAAAATCAACATATTTTTTCATTAATTTACACATTAAATAGCATTATATTATAAGAGTCTATTTGATATCCTGATTATAGATTATAACTAAGTAATATATATATATATATATATAATGCTCGACAATAGTATTAATAGATCAATAATCACCATTGAACAAAAGGATGAATTAACAAATTTTAATTCATCAACTAAGGAGACTTAACAAAAATATGAACAAATCTTTAAAAATCATTTTTAGTAGCTTTGGAATTGTTTCTGCTACAGCTGTAGTAGCTACTACAGCGATCAGTTGTGGAAAAGACTCAACTGATAAAAATGATAAAACACCGACAACAACATTATTTAACAATCAAAACTTAAGACCAATCATTCAACAAGAAATAGCTAAAAAATTAAATATCGCAGTTAAAGACTTGCCTGCATTAACATTTAAAATAGGCAATACCGATAATACTGATACTAATAAACCAACAATATTAGTTACTGGTTCATTATTATTAGACAAACAAGCAATTACATTTAGCACAAATGTTAGTTATAATTACACTTTAAAATCATATATAATTTTTGGAACTACAGAAAGCATTAAGTGAATTGGGACTACATCAAAAATCGAAACACCAACTGCTGAAACACTACCATTTGATGATAGTTATATTACTGAACCACAATATCATAATCGTGCTTATAAAAATCAAGCATTATTTAATGAAATTTTTAAAGCAACTAAAATCAACATCAACGCTAATATTTTATATGATTTTACAAAAGTATCAGCTATTAAATTTGATAATGACGACTTATCAAAAGTAACTACGGGATCAGCAATGTTTACTGGTCATTCTAATAGTAATTTAGTGGAAAATATTGCTAACACAATTGGGTCACCAACACCATTTATGTTAAAAATTACATATAACTATAAAACTAATAAATATAGACACTAGTCAATTTAGTCATAAGCATAATTATGCAACTATGCTATCATTAGCAAACTTAAAAACACCAGTGGAAAATTCAATTGCAAAAACTTTAAAAGTTGATCCAAAAACAATCACTAATATTGATTTTGTAATTCCCACACATCAGGCGCATATTATTGATGCATCAATAATGAATGCCCCTTCAACAAAAGTATCAGGAGTATATACTTTTAATGGCGATGTTAAAAAGTTTACTGAAACAGCAACTTATACTTATGGAAAAGGTACATTAGCAGGAGTATACAGTTTCAAAAACTTTAAAGGTGATATGTCAATTGTGCAACCTTTCTTATTAGGAAGTGTTTCACCAAAAACTAAACCAGGACCTAATTACATTAATCCTGATTTACATGGAGCTATTAATACTATATTAATGGATCATAAAGGAAATTTACCATACGACTTAAATGTTGCTCAAGGTGC
>CBDCUL010000002.1:0-27601 GCA_965222855.1 Mycoplasmatales bacterium
CTCCACCATTTTTTTTACTTATTTTTTCCATTATAGCATTATAATTAATAAGGAGGGTCGGGTGATATTATACTATGCAACAATATTTAGGGCGTACAATTTTATCTAATTTTTATTTTATCCTTTTTTTTACAATAATTTATATTAGTTTTAAAGTTATTAGTGATAAATTTCAAAATAATAAACATAAAAAAAATTTATTATTACTAATTTTAAACATTATTTTAAATTTAGCCTTATTTATAACGTTGACTGGGATCGTAAAACATTATTGAAATAATCCTAATATGATATTTTTATTATATAATCTCTTATTTTATTTTTTTCATTATTATTATTGCTAATTTTTTTCAAACAAATTAGTGCGATCATCCCCATCGTTATTGGCATCGTTTATATTTTAATTAAAAACCAAACTTATGGTATTTTAATTTTAATCCCGACCTCATTAATTTTAATATTTATTATTATCCAAAATATTTTGATTAAAAATAAATTAGATTGGTTTGAGAAAAAAATCAGTATTATATTTATTATGGCTGGAACTGGAATTTTATTATTTACTTTTTTTACAGTAACGACAACGCATTATCATATTGTTTATACGAATTGAACTAACAATATTTTAATTATTAGTTGTTGAATTTTCACAATGTTATTAGTTTGAGTTATTTTACGCTTTATTGATGGTGTATTTTGAAATTTAGATAAAATTTATAATAAATCATTGTATGCTACTAAAGGTTTATTACAATCAGGAATTGCTCCAAAAATTCTCCATCGTTTTATTGACGAAGAATTGATTGAATTTGGCTATTTATTAGTTTTTCAGAGAAAAACTAATAATGAATATTTACAATATCATCACAACGAAGCATATGACCCATTTACTTATTTGGAAAAACTAATTGCATCGCTTAATCAAAAAACCAAAATTAAAAATATTAAATTTAAAATTGATGAAAAACATTTTGGTTTATTTGTTAATGTTGCTCAGATTGATATGGTTGCTAATAATTATTTTGAAAATTTTTTAAATTCACGTAGTAATGATAGTGAATTAAAAATTTATGAAGAAGTTGTTAAAAAATTTAATAGCAGTTTTAAAATTAATCAATATAGTTGTGGTGTTGCTGTGTATGGACTACATAGTTATTCGATTGACGAATTAGTTGATTATGCTAAATTTGCAATTCATTGATCAAAATTGAAAAAATTGAAAAATAAAATTCAAATTTTTAATTATCACAATTACGACCTTTTTGATACCGAATATAATAAAATTAAAAATTTAGAAAAATTATTTAATTTATATAATAATGATACCGAAATGGTCCATATTAAAAATTCAATCAAACAATCCAAAAGCGCAATGTTAAAATATAATATATATAGTAAGTACAAGTATAAAAGTTTTTTCAATCGTAATGTCATCCTTAATAAAACAATCGAGAGTGATTTTAAACGATATTATATTTATATTCAATTGCGTAAATTGGAAAAACATAATAAATATAATTTAACTAAATTATATTTCGAATATCCTTGATCAACATTAATAACCCGAACTTTTGATATTAATATGATGATTAATAATTTAAAAGCAACTGCGCCAAAAATTCAAAAAAATTTAATTATTAATATCGTTGCGCAAAATCAGGAAAATAAAAAAATTCAAAACATGCTAATTATTTTCCAAAAAAATAATATTAAAATCGGTTTAGATGTTGGCCAAATATCTGATTATCAAAAACTTAATCATATTATTGAATTTTATTTACCTGATTTTGTAATCATTAATCAAAATCAACAAGGAAGTTTAAATAACTTAAAAAATATTTCAATAATAACAAATTATAAAAATCAATATTTTTATCAAAAATAAAGGAGTAGTATATGAATTATAATTATATCAATAGTGATATTACTAATAAAGAATCTGTTGCAATATTAATTAGTGTTATTTGTGTAATTGTTTTTTTACCATATTCTTGAAAAGTGATTACATGATTTTTAAGTAGTAATAAATTTAAAAAACTAAATGTTGAAAAACGAAAAACTGTTTTACGTAATATTTGTATTGCGGTTGATCAATTAGTCTCTGCCAAAATTGGGGCAATTATTACAATTGAGCGAAAAATTCCTGTTAAAAATTTTGTTAATGCTGGAGAAGCGATTGATGCTGATGTCAATGCTTCTTTAATTGAAGCGATTTTTCAACATAAATCGCCATTACATGATGGTGCCATTATTATTTCTGGTGATCGGATTTCATTAGCAGGAACTTATTATAAAGTTTCTACTAAAAAAATTGATAGTAAATACGGAACTAGGCATC
This sequence comes from Mycoplasmatales bacterium, assembly GCA_965222855.1. GTDB lineage: Bacteria > Bacillota_I > Bacilli_A > Mycoplasmatales > JABABV01 > JABABV01. Next base: position 2,339 of record CBDCUL010000002.1, read on the forward strand.
GCGCTAGTTTAGGTATTAGTGAACAAACGGACGCTATTACAATCATCGTTTCTGAAGAACGTGGTAAAATTAGTATTACTCGTAATAGCGCTATTAAAGCGATTAATAAAACTGATCTCTATACTTATTTAGAATACATATTTATTTAGAAGCTATATATTTATAAAATAGTGAAAAAAATAATATAAAAAGGAGGGCTCTATGAATTATGAAAATAGCATAAATAATTTAAGAAAAGCTGTCTCATTATTAGATTTTCAAACTATTAGAACTTATTTTGAAAATCATAATACTGCTGATATTTCAAAATATATTATCGATTGAGAAGAAGAAGAAGTAGTAATGTTATTTCGTTTACTACCAACTAAGAAATCAGCTGAATTATTTACTTATTTACCACCTATTCATCAGAAAAAAATGGTTCAAATATTCACCCGCAAAGATATTAAAAACCTTTTAACTGATTTATATAACGATGATATTGTTGATATTTTAGAAGAATTACCAGCTAATTTAACAAAGAAAATTCTAAGTTATGCGCCAATTGAAGATCGCGATATTATTAATCAGTTACTGAATTTTCCCGAAGATAGTGTTGGTTCGATTATGTCAGTTGATATTATTCAATTGAAAAATACTGACACAGTTTCCAAAGCAATCAAGAAAATTCGCAACGCTGCTAATGATATTGAGATTACGCACTATTTTTATGTCGTTGATAAGAAACATCGCTTAATTGGTTATGTTTTATCAGAAGATTTAATTTTAGCTGCTAACGTTGATAAAATCACTAAAATTATGCATAAAGATATTATTGCTGTTAATTCAACTGATGATAAAGAAGGTGCAGCTAATGCCTTTAAATTTTATGACATGTCAGTTTTACCAGTTGTTAATAAAGAACAATGTTTAATTGGAATGATTACATCGGATGATATTATCGATGTAATCGAGGAAGAAGCAACTGAAGATATTCATAAAATGGCTGGTATTAATCCTAGTGATAAACAATATACTTATATGAATACTTGAGATATTTTTAAATCACGGTTCTTTTGATTGTTATTTCTAATGTTGTCAGCAACATTATCACAAGCAACGCTAGATTATTTTCAACATTGAACTTCAGGAATGACTGGTGAAGTAACTAATGCTGTTATAACAACAACAATCACTGCTACTTTAGTAGCGATTGTGCCTGATTTAAGTGGTGCTAGTGGGAATGCTGGTTCGCAAGCATCAACGATGGTAATTCGTGCTTTGGCAATTGGTGATATTACTAAGACTGATTATGCACGCGTTTTCTTCAAAGAATTAAAAGCCGGTGCTTTAATTGGTTTAGCATTATTTTTTGCTAACTTTGTACGATTATTAATTTATTATACAGTTCGAAATGGTCATCTTGATTCGCTCCATGCCTGAATTTCCTTGTCTGGTTCACTAGCGCTTTGATTAGTAATTGTATTAGCTAAGCTGGTCGGAGGAATGTTGCCATTAATGGCTAGTGCGATTAATTTGGACCCAGCTGTAATGGCGGCGCCATTATTAACAACATTAGTCGATGCGTTGTCAATTGTAATGTTTTTTCTAATTACAATTGCGATTTTAAAATGATCCGGTTCAATTCCTATTCACCATCCGCATAGTAGTATGCTATTATATAGTTTAATTTAAAATATTTAAAATAAAGAAAAAAGAGGTAACTTAAAATGACACCACATATTGAAGCTGCTAAAAAAGATATCGCTAAAGTAGTATTAATGCCCGGAGATCCACTAAGAGCTAAATATATTGCTGAGCGTTATTTAAAAGATGTAAAATTAGTAAATAAAGTTCGTAATATGTTTATGTTTACTGGAACTTATAAAGGTGTGCCAGTGACAATTGCTGGTTCAGGAATGGGTAATGCATCAGCAGGAATATATTCTTATGAATTATTTAAATTTTATGATGTTGATGTAATTATGAGAATTGGTAGTGCTGGAGCATATAGTGATAAACTAAAAATTAAAGATATTGTTTTATCTGAAAGTGCTTATAGTGAATCAACTTATCCTTTAATTGCTGCTGGCGTTAGTGAAAAAATTCTATATCCTAGTCCAGAATTAGTAACTGTGATTGAAACTGTTTCAAAAGAACAAAACATCCCAGTTAATAAAGCAAGAATTCACGCATCAGATGTTTTCTATAGTAAAGATCAAAATTATTGACAAACAGTTTTAAAAAATTATCAATGTGATTGTGTTGAAATGGAAAGTGCTGCTTTATTCACTAATGCTAATTTATTAGGTAAAAAAGCTGCGACTTTATTAACTATTTCTGATTGTTTATATGATGGGTCTTCAACTACTTCAGAAGAGCGTCAAAATACTTTTACTTTAATGATGGAACTAGCTTTAGAAACAGTTATTAAACTAGCAAATAAATAGCAAATTAATCTGCTTTAAAAGTTTGGAGGTTATCACAATGTTTAAATATTTTAGTAATGATAATTCTGTGAGTAAAAAATGAGACGTTGTTAAAAGTGAAATTAATAAACATTTAAATAAAAATTTTAAAACGAATCCCCTTTTAAATGCAGAAAATTATTATTATTGAACTAAAAATAACCTTTATATAAAAATTGAAATGATTGAATCTTTCAATTTTTATAGTAAAGATAACCAAATTCATGTTGAAAAAAAACCAGTATTTAGTAATTATCAATGTTTATTAGTAATTGATTACAATAAGAATAAGCTTTATTTTAAGACAAAAAAATTTAAAGTGAGTCTTAACCCACTTGAGATTAAATTCGTCCAAAGAGACGCTTCAATTGATAGTGATGACTATAGTACTTTTAAGCATGCGCTGCATTTAACTAATATTTTTTATACTGAGTCGGCTTTGTTTAAATTTTTATCAATTGAACCGATTAACGTATCGATTATTTTACATTTGATTATTAAAATTTTAAAAACAAAATCATTATATTTATTTCATTTAACAAAATGATTGAAATAAGGAGTGCTGTTTAATTTATGCGTAATAATAAAAACAAATTAACTGTTAAAGAATTAGTCAAAGAGTTTCATTTAAAAATTATTAGTGGTGCTCAAAATGTTGATAATCAAATTGAAATTATTGGACTAAATCGTGGTGGTTTAGAATTAAATGGTTTTAACTATTATAAAAAAGGTCGTAATCGTCGAATTTTAATTTTTGGTTCTAAAGAAGCGGCTTTTCTAAAACATTTAGATCGTCCAACGAGAATGTATAATTTTGCAATTTTAGAAAAGCAAGAAATTCCAGCAATCATTCTAGCGAAAGATTTTAATTCAATGGAATTGATCGAAGAAATGAATCATAATGTTATTCCGATTTTAAAAACGAAATATACTTTAACTGAAATATTTTCAAAAATTGGTTATTATATTGATTTTCGCTTAGCGGAAAGAATTAATATGCATGCTACTTTAGTGAGTATTTATGGTGAGGGTGTTTTAATTGTTGGTAATAGTGGCATTGGTAAATCAGAAATAACTTTAGAATTAATTCGTAAAAAACATTATTTTGTTTGCGATGATCGTGTCGATATTGTTAAAATTAATAAAAGGTTGATTGGCTATGCCAATCCTTTAATTAAAAATATGGTTGAGATCAGAGGAATTGGTATTTTTGATATTACTCAAATGTTTGGCATTCAATCAGTCATCGAAGAAGCGGAAATAAAATTAATCATAAGACTGGAAAAATTTGATAAAAATGTTAAAATTAATAGAATACTTGAAAAGTTCGAAAAAGATCAAATTTTAGGTATGAAAATACCTGTTATTACTATTCCAGTTGCGCCTGGGCGCAACTTAGCTGAATTAATCGAAGCAGCTGTGATTAGTTATAAATTACGTAAAAATAAAATAAATACTTTAAGTCTACTACGTAGAAGATTAAAAAAAGCATTGAAGGAGTCGGTATAATTTGTTAAATTTTTTATTATTAAATACGCCAAAAGCATGAATAGCGCATGATTCAGATAGTTCTCGTGCTGTGTTTAAAATTTTTGGCACAACAATCCATTGATATGGTGTAACGATGGCTTGTGGCTTTATTATTGCCATTCTAATTAGTTATATTATGTGATATCGTAAAGGTTTGAATACTTCAATTTTAGATTGATTTATTTTATTAACTATTCCCACTTCAATTTTTGGAGCGCGTTTATGATGATGTTTATCTAATTTAACTAATCCAGATTTTGATCATCATCATCTAGGTAATTGAATTAATTTAAGCAATGGTGGCTTAGCGATCGAGGGTGGCGTCTTAGCTAGTGTTGTTATGGGTAGTGTCTATTTTCACTATTATCGTCATCAAATTGATTGACATGTTGCGATTGATATAATTTTACCTAATGTATTATTAGGTCAAATTATGGGTCGTTGAGGCAATTTCTTAAACGGTGAAGTTTTCGGTAACGTAACTAGTTATCATAGTTTAGCATGATTACCATCATTCATTAGAAACGGAATGTATCTAACTACTAGTGATGGGATAACAGCTTATCGTCAACCATTGTTTCTATATGAAGGAATTATTAATTTATGTGGTTATTTATTAATTTATGTTGGTTTACGTCAAGTTAAAAAATATAAACCGAATTGAGTGCCTAATGGCGTAATCGGGTCATCATACTTCTTATGATACGGTGCGATTAGAGCAATTTTAGAACCATTTAGAAATGAATCAGATATTATGCGTTGAGGTTCAGTTTCAACAACTGAAATAATGTCAGCAATTTGAATTATTTTAGGCGTTACTTTAATTGCTTATTCTTATTTTAAACATTATCAAAATAAGAATAAATTAGCCAATAATAGCGTTAAAACAACAGCATTAAATAAGCAAATTCATTTAGAGGTTAAAAATAATGGAAAATAGTAAAAAAATCTGAGATGTTATTATTATTGGTGCTGGACCAGCTGGTTTAACTGCTGCTGTTTATACATCACGCTCTAATATTAAAACATTAATCATTGAAAAAGATGCCCCTGGTGGGAAAATGGTTAAAACATATTCAATTGAAAATTGACCAGGCGAAGAAGAAATAAATGGTGCTGATTTAGCAATTAAAATGTATAATCACGCTATGAGTTTCGGAACAGAATATCATGCTGATGAAGTTGTTGAAATCAAACAAGAAAACCCATATCAAAAAATCATTTGTAAAAGTGGTTCAATTTTTACTGCCAAAGCAGTCTTAATTGCTAGTGGGATGATGGAGCGTAAATTAGGCGTTCCGGGTGAATTAAAGTTAGAACACAAAGGCGTATCTTATTGTGCTGTTTGTGATGCTGCTTTATATAAAAACCAACCAATTGCAATTGTTGGTGGTGGCGATAGCGCTGTTGAGGAAGCCAATTTTGTTGCTGGTTTTGCATCACATGTTTATGTGATTCATCGTCGTCAAGGATTCCGCGCTAAACCACAATATTTAAAAAAATTACAAGGTAAAAAAAATGTTAGTTTTATTTTAGATGCTGTTGTAAGTACTATTAATGGTGAAAACGAAGTTAATAGTGTTACTTGAGAAAATACTCTTAATAAAAAACGAAACGTTTTAAATATATCAGCGATTTTCCCATATATTGGGCTAGATCCTGTTACTAGTTTTGCTGATGATAAAATTTTAACTAATGATAAATTCATTAATGTTAATCCAAAAATGGAAACTAGCATACCTGGTATATATAGTGCTGGTGATTGTAATAAAAAAGGTCTTTATCAAATCACTACTGCTGTTAATGATGGGGCAATTGCTGCTCAGGCAATTGCCAACTATATTGATACTATCGAATAATTACAATACTGAAATTTTAAAATTTACAATATAACGAAGAGGTATAAGAACATGTTGAAAATGAGAAAAATAATTATTGGAATGGCTGCTTTTGGCGCACTTGCTACTACAACAATTGCAATATCTAGTTGTAGTCATTCGACATTAAGTAAAATTAATAAAGATGCTGGTTATATGTTTGGTGGTGAAGGAATCTTTGTGCACCATGATAGCGATGTTAATTCTTGAAGCACTGAAAAAAATATTCCATCAGGAAATTACATTGTTGCTGTTGGTAATAGTGGGTCAACTGATACTTGAAAAATGCTATTTGATAATAGCGCTAATTCTTCAATGCCCAGTAATGGTTATACGTATAGTGTTTTAAAACCACCTCCAAAAGCAAATAAAATTGGTGGTGCTTTAACTAGATTTTTATTATCTACCAAACCAGGCAATGCTGATAATTATAGTAAATGATTATCAAAAAATCATATTGGTGTTTTATTAGTTGAGTATAAAGCTAGTAAAAATAATGATGTAGCGTCTGGTTCTAAAGCTAAATATGCGACTAAATTTAGTGATGTAGTGAAATATCTAAAAGCTGATGAAAGTGGCAGTATTGCTTTTATTAAAGGTAGTTCAGTTGTTGCTTCTAATAAGAAAAAGCATATCGATCCTTCAAAAGCACAATTTGATTTTTCAAATCCAGCTAATAATAATTATCAAAACTTAATGGAACAATTACATAATATTTATGGTGTTAGTACTAAATAACTAACTTATCAATAAAAAATAAGATAACTTTTAACAAGTTATCTTATTTTTTTATTGTAGTTTAATTATTGGACAACGAAATTAATTTAAATAGCTTTAGTGGCAGCTGACCATGTTAGAGCAGAGCCTTTATACTCAATGCTTACTCCTGTTAAATTAATTGATGATATCCCATTTTCCGATAATGATTTAAAGTACTCTGTATTTCCAATTTCTGAATTAAATGACGCTCCACTCGTAGTAGTTGTAGTTGTTATTTTATGAGGTGGGTGATTAATATCGTTTACATCATATACTTGATTACCGATTGCTAATGTAGCAAATTTTCCAAATGATGCTGATAAAGCTGTTTGAGAAAAATATTTACTGTTATTTAAGTTAAATGCGGTTGAATGATTTGATGGAAACCAATATGTTGATCCTAGTATTATCGGTGATGTGGTATTTCTGATATTGATTACAATACCCATACCACTGCCTGATGGGGAATCTGGATTGGCAATTGTACCATATGGAGCATATCCAGCAAAGTTACCTGTGGTAGATAGGGTCGATATTCCAGATCTATTATTAGGATCAATAATATAAGTTTGATTAACATTACCAGTTGATAATATTTCATAATTATTTTTACCAGTTATGTCTCCACTATAACTATATGATCAAAAACCATTAGTGGAATCTTTTGCAAAGGCGTGAAATTGTTGTTTGATTTTACTATCATTAGAAACAAAACCAGCATAACTCATAGTCCCTTTAGTCGATGCTCATCGTTTGTTATGGCCACCTGATACATAATATAACCCTGTATTACTTGCAATAGCAGCAGTTGCTTGATATTCCAATTGATGATTTCCTGTTTCTACATATCCTGTTTCTTTTGGGTCAATTTTTCCATTGACAATAACATTGTGCATCGCGTATCCAGAAGTTCAATAAGTTCAAAGATTTTTTTCATCAGGAGATATTGTCATTCCAATCATTTCTGCTTGAGGCCCTAAATCAGGTTCACCAGCAGCAGTAATAGTAGCTATTGGTCGATGATTTGAACCTGAAGCAACGTTAGCTATATCTGTTGCTAACATTTCATATGTCCCTTGATAATTAAGATCTTCATTTATATTTGCAGTTGTGGCTCAAAATAAATTACCATCTTTATCTAATCTGAATCCATTGGCTAATGTTGTATAGTTGCCAAATTTTCCTGTATAAAATACTGGGGCGATGGTGTCCACTTTATCAGTTTTATGAATGTCATTTTTTACTCCAGCTAAACGAACTACCATTAATTCTCCAACAGCCACTACATTTCAAGTAGATCACCCTTTGGCAACTTTTGGTCCGTGTCCAGCACTATTGGGTATGCGATTTATAGCTATAACAGCAGTTTCGTTCTTACCTCAACCAATTTTTGCTGAATCAGCTAATAGCGCTCCGTTAGTGGCGGTCCCGTGAGAATTGAATTCCATTGGAGTTGTTAGTGATGTAAAAAAAGCAGAAGTGAAAGTTTTTCCAGCGTTCTGACTATATCAAACACCATGAGCAGAAACGGCGATTATCTTAGCAAAGTTTTTCGGGTCTTGAGAAATAGCTAATCATTTTTTAGGAATATTCGCACCAGTGATAACCGCACCAGTTTCACCATCAATAAATGATGTTTTAACTGGTGTATTAGGTGTAGATCAAGTGGATTTAGTTGTATTAAAATATGCTGTATTACTTAATTTATAATCAATACTTGCTAATAATTTTTTCATAACTAGTAAATGGCGTTCTTTAACATTAATTGATATTTCACCTAAAACTGTTGATTCTGGTTCTGCTGTAGTTGATATTTTTTTATTGAAAGCAGAATTATCATAAATAATAGTAACTTTAGTTGGGCGAGAATCTTTGTTTTGAGTTACTTTTACAACCCCTTTATATGATGATCCTATTTCGGGTGTAAACTTACCAAATAAATATAAATGTTTAAAATAACTTGTTGCAATACTTAATTTTTGCTTGGCAATAATTTTAGCAGCAGCTTTTGAAATATCATCAATAGACATTGTAAATGATATTTTTTTTGTTGTAACTTTTGCCGACTCTTGACGTTTTGCAGTAATAACTTGGGTTAGTGCTCGTTGAAGAACAGCCATATATTTATCGGTGTTATCCGCAGTTGATCCACAACTTACAATTGATAGAGAAGTTGCACTAATCGCACTTAAAATAGTTGTACCAACTAAGATATTTAAAAATATTTTTTTCATACTTTACTCCATATATTTTTATATTAATTAATTTTTAATATTTTTTCACATCGGTACTATAAATAAAATTGATTTAAATAAATTTACTAGGAGCTGATCATGTTAGAGAAGATCCTTTGTAAGTAATGGTTACTCCTGTTAAATTAATTGATGAAATTCCGTTTTCTGATAGCAATTTAAAATATTCTGCATTTGATGTTTCTGTACTAAATCCTACTGCTCCAGTAGTAGCAGACATTGTTATTTTGTGAGGTGCATTATTAATACCATTGATATCGTATATTTGATTACCGACTACTAATGTCCCAAATTTACCAAATGATGCTGAAAAACCTGCTTGAGTAATATATCCATTTTTACTTAAATTAGTCATAGTTGAATGATCAGCCGGTAATCAATAGATTGATCCTGGTAGTGAAGGGGAATGTATATTACGCGGATTAATAACTATTCCCATACCATTTGCTAATCAAGAATCCGGATTAGCAATTGTGCCATATGGAGCATACCCAGCAAAGTCGCCTGTTGTAGCTGGTGTTAATTGTCCGGATTTATTGTTAGGGTCAATAATGTAAATTTGGTTAGCGTTCCCTGTTGATAATATTTCATAAGCATTTGTACCATTATACCCATATGATCAAAAACCATTAGTTGCTTTTTTGGCAAAAGTATGGAATGCTTTTTTAGTTTTAGTATCATTAGAAACAAACCCGGCAAATACGATATCTCCTTTAGTTGATGGTCATGGTTTGTTATTTCCACCTGATATATAATATAATCCTGTGTTACTTGCAATAGCAGTTGTAGCTTGATTTGGATTATTATGAAAGTTTGACGTATTTACAGAGTCGCCTATTGCTTTAGAATTAATTCTTCCGTTAGTGATAGTATTGTGTATTGCGTATCCAGAAGTTCAATAAGTTCAAAGATTTTTTTCATCAGGAGAGATTGTCATTCCTAGTAATTGTGTGTGTTTTCCTATGATAGGCCTACCAACAGCAACGACAGTAGCTGTTGGTCTATAAACTGATCCTGCGCTAACTTTACTTATATCTGCTGCTGACATTTCGTATGTCCCTTGATAATTAAGATCCTCGTTTATATTTACAGTTGTGGCTCAAAATAAATTACCATCTTTGTCTAATCTAAACCCGTTAGCTAGTGTTGTTTTGTTGCCAAAGCCTCCTGTATAAAATACCGGAGCAATCGTATTAACTTTATTAGTTACATAAGTATCATTTATCGTTCCGACCAAACGAGCTACCATCAATTCTCCAACAGCTGCTACATTTCAAGTAGTTCAACCTTTGGCTGTTTTTGGTTGAATTCCATCGCTATTTGGTGTACGACTTATAGAAATAATAGCAGTTTCGTTCTTACCTCATGAAATTTTTGCTGAATCTGCTGATAAAGCTCCGTTAATAGCAGTCCCATGAGAATTGAATTCCATTGGAGTTGTTAGTGATGTAAAAAAAGCAGAAGTAAAAGTTTTTCCAGCATTCTGACTATATCAAACACCATGAGCAGAAACAGCAATTATCTTAGCAAAGTTTTTCGGGTCTTGAGAAATAGCTAGTCATTTTTTAGGAACATTAGCACCAGTGGTAACCGCACCAGTTTCGCCATCAATAAACGATACTCCAGCGGGCGTAACTGGTGCAGTTCAATTTGCTTTAGTCATATGAAAATATGCTGTATTACTTAAATCATAATTAATAGTTGATATTAATTTTTTCATAAATAGTAAATGACGTTGCTTGATATTAATTGTTATTTCACCTAAAAGCGTTGATTGTGGTTGCGCTGTAGTTGATGTTTTTTTATTGAAAGCATAATTATAATAAATAATAGTAATGGCAGTTGGATGTGCAGTATTGTTGTTAGTTACTTCAACAGTATTTTTATATGGCGATCCTGATTCAGGTATAAACTTACCAAATAAATATAAATGTTTAAAATAACTTGTTGTAATATTTAATTTTTGTTGAGTAATAATTTTAGCAGCAGCTTTTGAAATATCATCAATAGATATTGTAAATGATACTTTTTTTGTTGTGATTTTTGCCGACTCTTGACGTTTTGCAGTAATAACTTGAGATATTGCTTGTTTTAGAACATAAATATATTTATTAGTATTATCTGTTGTTGAACCGCAACTTACAATCGATAGAGAAGTTGCGCCAATTACAGTTAAACTAGCTGTGGCGAATAACAGATTTGAAAATATTTTTTTCATACTTTACTCCATATATATATTTTTATATTAAATTATTTTTATTATATTTTTAGCACATCTTCACATCATACAATACACATAAACCTATGCTTATATTATATTATAAAAAGATATTTTAGTATAAATAATTCTCCTTTAATATAAGATTATTTATCTAGTTATCAATTATTTAAATCTTTTGATAATTATGATAAAAAATTATCATCACTAATATATCATGAGAAACCATTATAACAATAACCACTTCAAATACCGCACCAAGTAACCTTATTTTTTTATAATTAATTCTTAGTAATTATAATGATTATGATAAAAATTCATAATCATTATCAATCGCTTTGTTACTATGAACTAAACCACCAAATAAAAAACTATGGTATAATTATAATACTGAAATTTTATAATATAACGAAGAGGTATAAGAACATGTTGAAAATGAGAAAAATGATTATTGGAATGGCTGCTTTTGGCGCACTTGCTACTACAACAATTGCAATATCTAGTTGTAGTCATTCGACATTAAGTAAAATTAATAAAGATGCTGGTTATATGTTTGGTGGTAAAGGAATCTTTGTGCGCCATGATAGCGATGTTAATTCTTGAACGACTGAAAAAAATATTCCATCAGGAAATTACATTGTTGCTGTTGGTAATAGTGGGTCAACTGATACTTGAAAAATGCTATTTGATAATAGCGCTAATTCTTCAATGCCCAGTAATGGTTATACATATAGTGTTAAGACACCACCTCCAAAAGCCAATAAAATCGGTGGGGCTTTAACTAGGTTTTTATTATCTACAAAACCAGGGAATGCTAATAATTATAGTAAATGATTATCAAAAAATCATATTGGTGTTTTATTAGTTGAATATAAAGCTAGTAAAAATAATGATGTAGCGTCTGGTTCTAAAGCTAAATATGCGACTAAATTTAGTGATGTAGTTAAATATCTAAAAGCTGATGAAAGTGGCAGTATCGCTTTTATTAAAGGTAGCTCAGTCGTTACTTCTAATAAGAAGAAGCATATTGATCCTTCAAAAGCACAATTTGATTTTTCGAATCCAGCTAATAATAATTATCAAAACTTAATGGAACAATTACATAATATTTATGGCGTTAGTACTAAATAAACAACTGCCTATAAATAAAAAAATAAGATAACTTTTAACGAGTTATCTTATTTTTTTATTGTAGTTTAATTAGGGGCGGCATTTCATGACAGAAGAGATCCTTTGTAAGTAATGGTTACTCCTGTTAAATTAATTGATGAGATCCCATTTTCTGATAACGATTTAAAGTATACTTTATTACCGATTCTTGAATTAAATGCTACTCCATCTGTAGTGGTTGTCGTTGTTATTTGATGTGGAGCGTGGCTCATATCATTAACATCGTATACTTGGTTTCCGATTGTTAATTGACCAAATTCCCCAAATGATGCTGATAAAGCTGTTTTTGGAAAATACTTGCTACTTTTTAAGTCTCTCAAACTTGAATGGTCTGATGGTAATCAATATATTGATCCGGGTATTGTAGGTAATTTGGTATTACGTATATTGATTACAAGCCCCATATCACTTCCTGATGGGGAATCCGGATTGATAATTGTGCCGTATGGAGCATACCCAGAAAAGTCACCCGTTGAAGATAATGTTGCTTCTCCAAATTTGTTATCAGCATTAAGAATATAAGTTTGATTAACATTCCCAGTTGATAATATTTCATAAGGATTTTTGCCTATTACTCCACCATTATATCCATATGATCAAAAACCATTAGGTGATTCTCTTGTTAAAACATGAGTAAATGATATATTGACTTTACTATCATTAGAAACGAACCCAGCATATGACATATACCCTTTAGTTGATGATCATGGGTAGTCATGTCCACCTGATATAAAATATATTCCTGTATTACTTGCGATGGCAGTAGTTGCTTGGTATGCCACTTGGTGTTCTCCTGTTTCTACATATCCTGTTTCTATTGGATTAATTTTTCCATTGACGATAACATTATGCATTGCGTATCCAGAAGTTCAATAAGTTCAAAGATTTTTTTCATCAGGAGATATTGTCATTCCAAGTAATTCTGCTTGAGGCCCTAAATCAGGTTCGCCAGCAGCAGTAACAGTAGCTGTTGGTCGATGAAGCGAACCTGAAGCGACATTAGCTATATCTGCTGCTGACATTTCATATGTGCCTTGATAATTAAGATCCTCGTTTATATTTGAAGTTGTGGCTCAAAATAAATTACCATATTTGTCTAATCTAAACCCGTTAGCTAAAGCTGTATAGTAACCAAATCCTCCTGTATAAAATACTGGAGCGATGGTATTCACTTTATCAGTTTTATGGATGTCATTTTTTGCTCCAGTTAAACGAGCTACCATCAATTCTCCAAGAGCTGCTACATTTCAAGTAGTTCAACCTTTGGCTGTTTTCGGTTGATAGGAGTTACTGTTTGGTATCCGATTTATAGCAATAACAGCAGTTTCATTATTACCTCACTCAATTTTTGCTGAATCAGCTAATAGCGCTCCATCAGTAGCACTCCCATGTGAATTAAATTCCATTGGAGTTAGTAGTGATTTAAAAAAAGCAGAAGTAAAAGTTTTTCCAGCATTCTCACTATATCAAACACCATGAGCAGAAACAGCAATTATCTTAGCAAAGTTTTCAGGGTCTTGAGAAATAGCTAATCATTTTTTAGGAATATTAGCATTAGTGATGGCAGAACCAGTTTCGCCATCACTAAACAATACTCCAACTGGTGCATTAGGTGAACTTCAAGTCGATTTAGTTGTATCAAAATACGCTGTATTACTTAATTTATAATGAGTGTTTGCTAATGATTTTTTCATAACTAGTAAGTGACGTTGTTTAATATCAATTGATATTAAACCTAAAGGTGTTGATTCTGGTTCGGCTGTAGTTGATATGGTTTTATTAAAAGCAGAATCATCATAAATAATCGTAATTGCGGTTGGGCGTGATTTACTATTTTGAATAACTTGAACCACGTTTTTAGCTGATGCACTTGGATCCGGTGTAAACTTACCAAATAAATATAAATGTTTGAAATAACTTGTTGCAATACTTAATTTTTGCTTGGCAATAATTTTAGCAGCAGCTTTGGCAATATCATCAATAGACATTGTAAAAGATGTTTTGTTTGTTCTAATTTTTCCTGACTCTTGGCGTTTTGCAGTAATTATTTGCTTAATTGCTCGTTGTAGAACTAAAATATATTTATCTTTATTATCAACTGTCGATCCACAACTTACAATTGATAGAGAAGTGGCACCAATTACAGCTAAACTAGTTATACCAACTAATAAATTTGAAAATTTATTTTTCATATTTTACTCCATATATATATTTATCTTAATTTATTTTTAATATATTTTTAAACCATCTAATGTTCATCAATCTATATTTATATTATATTATAAAAAGATATTTTAATAATATGATTTATAGTAAATAAAATATTAGTGATAACATTGAGCTATTGTAACCAAATAATATCTAGTTATGATATAGAAGATAATCCAGATGCAATTATGACTATCAATTAAGACTGATTAGATCATTTATAATATGATTTAGTATATGAACTTTAATTATTCAAACATTGACTTAAAAAACGCTAAATCAGTCATTAGAACTATTAAGCAATATATAGTGGTAGTTGTTAGTTTTCATAAAATAAAAATAAACAGCAATAAAAAAAATATAAAATTGGTTTTATATTTTTTTTATTGCTTTTAATTTATTCTAAAGTGGATAGAGTTTTGTATATAAGTGTAATCCTATAATTAATTATTATTAATATTGAATATGCTATAGTAACGTTTCCTATTAATAAATTTGAGAATAGTTTTTATAAGGAGTTTTAATAGTTACTAATATCTAAATTTAAGAAAAATAAAATAGTTTTTTTGGTTTGTCGGTTACATAAATTTAGATGGTGCAGATCAAGTTAATGATGAACCTTTGTAAGTAATACTTACTCCTGTTAAAGCATTTGATGATGCTCCAGTAGGAGAAAATCCTGTGAAAGTAGTAGTTGTTGCTGTATCTTTTAATAAGCTGACAGAACTACTATCTATACTAGAAGCTACTGCCATACCAGTTGCATCGCCTGCAAATATTGATTGTGGTGCTACTGATACATCATTTATATTATAGATTTCATTACCAGCTGCTAAAGTTGTATAGTTTCCTGATACAGCTGTTAGTGATCCTGTATTTTTATAACCATTTAATTGGTTCATACTAGAATGGTCTGATGGTAAGAAATAAGCTGAGTCGCCAAATTTTACATTACCAGAACCATCCAATCCTGCTAAAGGTTGGACTACTAATCCTTGATTAACATTAGTCCCATTATCAGGATTAGCAATAGTTCCATATGGAAGGAAACCGCTAAAATCTCCGATTGTAGCTGGTGTTAATTCTCCTGATGTATTATCAGCATTAATAATAAAAGTTTGTCCTTTATTACCAGTAGATAATAATTCATAAGCGTTTTTACCAGTGCTATCTCCCATATATCCATAACTTCAAGCGCCGACTTTTAAATCTTCGCCTTTAAGATTAGTGATTGCTTTATCTTTATTATTGTTTCCAACAAATCCAATTGATTCTATTTTTCCTTTATGTCCTCCTACTGTAGATGCAATGTAATATAATCCTTTATTACTAGCAACTCCAGTAATACTATCCGCTGAGTTACCAGTTGTACCTTGAAGTCCTATATCTACAGTAGTTTTAACTAACAGACCATTTTTAACACTAATATGTGTTGCTAATCCTTTATTGAATAAAAGTCAAATTTGGCTGCCATCTGGAGACATTGTCATGTCTTGTACAACAACACCTTTTATACCTGTTCCAGCGGTACTAGCGAAACTATCGACCTTTGCAATCAGTCCGTTTCCTCCAGATTTAACACTTTGCACTTTAGCTATCGTAGCTGGAGTAACACTGTATACACCTTGTATTTGGTTATCAGAAAGAGTATTAGTTGTAGCTCAAAATAGATCTCCCTTAGAATCGGTATGAAATCCATTAGTCATAACTGCTTTTTGACTTGCAGTTGATGGACCAGTTAATCAAAGAGGTGCAATAGTAGTTACTGATTTATCATCTTTTTTAAAAAGGTCATTATTGGCTGCCGGACCAACACCATTAGCTGCTAAACGACAAACTAACAGATCACTTACTCCTGAATTTAAACTAGCTCAAAATACTTGTTTCCCATTAGACATGTGAGTTAATGAAATATAAGCTGTGCTACCATTTCATTTAATTTTAGCTGCATCTATTGATAATCCTCCAGCTTTATTAACTCCTGAAGGTTGGAAGTCTGAAAGACTTGAGGCAGAATATGTTGTAAGCCCACTAGTTCAAGTAGCTCCAGTATCAGCACTATATCATACACCGTTAGGTGATACTCCGATTAATTGAGTAGGATCTGTTGGTGATGCTGATACTGTTAATCATTTTTTAACTATTCCGTTAGCAAGAGCAGTTCCGTCCGAACCATTAACAAATTTGCTTGTGGCTCCTGCTGTCGGACCTGTTCACTTAGCACCATTTGTATCAAAGTAAGCAGTGTTATTTAAGTTATAATCAATTGTTGATATTAATTTTTTCATTACTAATAAATGACGTTGTTTAATATCAATTGAAATCTCACCTAAAAGTGTTGATTCTGGTTGAGCAGTTTGTGATGTTGCGTTGTTGAATTTAGTATTATCATAATTAATTGTCACAGATGTTGGACGTGATTTACTGTTCTGTGAAATTGTCACTGTGTTTTTCTGAGATAATGTTGTTGATTCTTTAAACGCAATAAATATATATAAATGTTTAAAATAACTAGTTTTAATATTTAATTTTTGATCAGCAATGATTTTTGTTGCTTGTGCAGAAATATCACTAACTGAAATTGAAAAAGATTGTTTTACTTTTGTTATTTTTGCTGAATCTTGACGTTTTGCAGTAACTACTTGAGCAACTGCTTGTTTTAAGACTGCAGCGTATTTAGCCGTGTTATCAGTAGATGACCCACAACTAACAATAGCCATCGATGTTCCTGCCAACGCAGCTAGACTAGCAGTTCCTACTACTAGATTTGAGAATAATTTTTTCATATTTTCCCCCATATATTTTGAGAATTATTTTTTATTTTTTTATTTTTTTATTTTTTACTATTTTTTTACCTTATAACTATATATAAATATTATATTACATATTGATTATTTTAAACAATAAATATTTTAAAAATTTTAAAAAAAGTGCTTTTTAAAAATTTTTTTAATAAAATTAATAGTCGTAGTTTTCAAATTTTAATTAATTTGATATAATATTAAACGGTGATTAAAAATGAGATATTTATCAATAATTTATGGTAACTGTGAAAAAAGTAAAACCATAGCAAAAAACTGACTTCAAAAATCAGGATTTCAAGAAGTCAGTTTTCAAGAATGAGCAGATAATAAAAATATTGAAAAAGGTTATATTACTAGTATTTTGAATCGCGATCAAATTATCGCGATTAAAAAGAATGAAACATATAGTTATAAATCAGTTTATTTTATAAACCGTCATCTTAAATGATCGTTTAATAAAACAGAATTAGATATTCGTGATGAGTTAAGAAACAATATTGATACAACTTATATTGATGATGAAAATATTCAAAAAATTGTTAAATTATTTTTTAATATTGAATCTTGAGCTAAACCGCTTTTAATATTTAAATCTTTTGGATTTAAATATGGAATTATTCAAGACTTAGATATGATCTTTAATGTCCGTATTTTACCCAACCCATATTGAGACGAAACACTTAGACATATTTCAGGTGAAAATCAAAAAGTAATTGATTATGTATTAAAAGACGAATTTGCTAAAAAATATTGTCATCAAATAAGTTTGACAATTGAAGATTTTTTAAATAAATCATTAGTTAAAAGTAATGGTAAGCATTTATGAGTCATGGCGCTTGCTTGTACTGGTGGAATGCACCGTTCAGTTGTTAGTGCTAATTTAATTGCAAATCAATATATTAACTTAAAAGATAAGTATAATATTATTGTGTGACATGATAACTTAAATAAAATTAAGGTGATCTAATAATGAATGCTCATAAAAAAATAGTTGTTATTGGTGGCGGAACTGGCTTATCAACTTTATTATCAGGAATTAAAAATATTCATGATATTGAATTATCAGCGATTGTAACTGTTTTTGATAACGGTTCATCGACTGGTGTTTTAAGACGCGAATTTAAAATTCCTGCTGTTGGTGATATTCGCCAAGTTATTACAGCGCTATCAACTAATGAAAACCATCATATTCTAAATAGTTTAATGGCTTATCGTTTTCAAAATAAAAATAGTAATTTAGATAATCATTCATTAGGTAATTTAATTATTGCTGCTTTAATAGATATTCAAAAAGATTTTAAAAAAGGGATCGAATCATTATCGACTGCTTTAAACATTGTTGGTAAAATTATTCCAATCACAGATGAATCAATTAACATTAACGCAGTTACTGTTAATAATAAAATAATTTCTGGAGAATCTAATATCGGTAATAGTCGAGAACAATTAAAGAAAATATTTTATAGTGATAAAGTAAAAGCTAATCCTGATGCGATTATGGCTATCAATGAGGCTGATTATATCATTTATGGTATTGGATCATTATATACATCAATCATTGCCAATATCGCTTTAGATGATATCCAAGAAGTTTTGCGTAGTACGAAGGCTAAACATGTTTATGTTTGTAATATAATGCAACAAAGAGGCGAAACGATTGGTTATGATACTCAAGATCATATTGATGCGATTGAAGAACATTTAGGTAAAAAAATTATTGATATTGCTATTACTAACTCAACAATTATTACTGCTGAAGTTGTTAAAAAGTATGCTTTACAAAATCAAAAAATTGTTCCTGTAAAATTTCGAAATTCAAAAATCAAAATTATGCAAGAACCATTAATTAAAATTATGGATGATAATACAATTCGCCATGATCCTTTATTAATTGAACAAACATTTAAAAAATTAATTTTTAATTAAATTTAATGAGGGGGTTTTTGGATATGAATTTCTCATTTTCTGCAACAGCCAAAACTGAAAGTATTAAATATGATATGAATAAAACCCAATTAAAAAATTTTTTAGCTGGTTTTTTTGTGATTCACGGCACTACCCAAATTACTAACAATATGAATAATATTCGTTTAAAAAGTGTTAATGCGACAATCATTAAAGAAATATATAAAAAAATTCATCTCCATTTCTCGGAATTTAAAATTCACATTTCAGTATTAAGAACTAAGAAGTTTAAAAATCATAATATTTATTTATTAGAAATTGAAAACGGATTAGCTTTCTTTACTTTATTGTTTGGTTTTGAATATCGTTATATTAGTGAAAATTATTTAATTCCGAAAAATATTAATAGAGCCGATTGTTTTAAATTTTTTATTACTGGTTTATTTGTTGCTAATGGTTCTGTTTCTAGACCAAATTCTAAATTTTATCATTTAGAATTTGGGATGAATAATTTATCATTATCTTATAAAATATTAAAAATATTAAAAAAACATTTTCCTAATTTTAAAATTCTTGAACGTAAAAATCGGGCAATTTTTTATCTTAAAAAAGCTAACGATATTTCTGATTTTTTAAAATTCATTAATGCTTATAATATGGTATTAATGTTTGAAAACAGTCGCATATCGCGAGATTTTATTAATTCTATTAATCGTTTAAATAATTTTGATATTTATAATCAGGAAAAAATTAATAATGGCTTTGATCGCCATTTAATTATTATTAATGCTTTGAAAGAACAAAACTTAATTAAAGATCTTGATTTAAAATATCGTGATTTTATTAAAGTAAGAATCGCTAATCCTGAATCATCGTTAATTGAATTAAGTAAAATTATGAATCAAAAATATAATTACAATATTAGTAAATCAGGCTTGAATCATTGAATTAGACATTTAAAAAAATTAGTTCCTATTAAGAACTAATTTTTTTTAATTTAATATTTGTTAATTTGACGATCAGCTTTTTCTTTTAACAAATTACGTTTATCATGTAATTTTAAACTTTTACATAAACCGATGCTAATTTTGACTAGACTTCGTTTATTGAAATAAATTTTTAAAGGAATTAATAATAGCTGCTGCGTTTTCATTAAATACTCTAATTTAATAATTTCATTTTTATGAAGTAATAATGGGCGGGTGCGCATTGGATCAATTGGAATATAATCAGCCGCATATTTATAAGGATTAATATGCATATTAACAATCATTGCTTGTTTTTGACGAATATTAATATAAGCATCAACAATGCTCACTTCACCTTTACGGATTGATTTTATTTCGGGACCATTCAAAGAAATGCCAGCTTCGTATTGTTTCAGAACTTGATAATTATGATAAGCTTTGCGATTGCTTGCAATTTTCATAATAATTAACTTTGTTCAATGCTAATTTTTTTAGCATTGAACTGACGAGTTTTAACACCGGCTGCATCAAGCATTCTTTTACTAGCTTGCACAGCTACTAAACCAGCATATTTATTAGAATCATAAACAATACTAGTTATGCCACTTTGAATGATTTGTTTCGTACATTCATTACAAGGAAATAAAGTTACATATAATGTACAGTTATCAACTTTAGTTACCCCATTTAAAATGGCATTAGTTTCAGCATGAACAACATAAGCATATTTAGATTCTAATAAATCTTCTGATAATTCTCATGAAAAGTCATCATCATTAATTCCGCGGGGAAAGCCATTATAGCCAACACCAACAATTTGTTTTTTAGGATTAACAATACAAGCTCCAACTTGAGTATTTGGATCTTTTGAACGCATTGCTGATAAATGAGCTACATTCATAAAATATGTATCTCAACTAATATATGAATCGCGTTTCATAAATTACTCCTTAGGACTAATTATTTTTGGCTTTAGCGTTGCACTATCAACTAGATGACGGTTTTTCTTTAAATTAGGATTAACTTTCATATTAGTTAATTCTAAATCAATTTTACCTTCAGCACGATCAGCACCAACAACTAGCACTTCAACTACTTGACCAAGTGAAAATGTTTTTTTAGTATTCAATCCAACTAATTGTAATGATTGTGGTAAAAATTCATAATCATCATCAGTTAACTTACTACTATGAACTAAACCATCAAATAATGAGTTAATTTCAACAAAGAAACCAAAACTATTAACTGAAGCAACGATACCTTCGAATTTTTGACCAACAAATTGTTCAAAGTATTGTGCTTTCTTCATATCGTTAACAGCTCGTTCACATTCAACTGACTTAACTTCACAATCACTAATTTGTGTTGCGATAGCATGAATTTTACGTAATTCTTCATCTTTATTAATTGCAGTATTATTATCAAATAAATATTTACGTAATAAACGATGAACTATTAAATCAGAATATCTTCTGATTGGTGAAGTGAAATGCGTATAATCTTTAAGCGCTAGTCCGTAATGACCAGTTGGCTTTTCACTATATTTCGCTTTTTGCATTGTTCTTAATAATAAAATTTTAACAATGTGTGAAAGTGGTCCGTCTGGAAAATCACTTACTAAATCTTGTAGTTCACGTGAATCAGGTTTTTGAGAAATATGTTTTGTATTAATTCCAAAAAACTTAACCATTTTTACAAAATCAATAATTTTTTGAGGAGTTGGTTTATCGTGAATACGATAAATAAATGGTAGTTTTTTACTATTAATAGCGTGCGCAATCGTTTCATTAGCAGTTACCATTAAGTTTTCAATTAATTGTTCTGCTTTGTCACGCGGATACGCTTTAATACTAGTTGGATTACCATCTTTATCAACTTTAATTTTAGCTTCTTGTAAATCAAAATCAATTGTGCCATTATCATGACGTTTTTTCGTTAAGATTTTTGATAACTCTAACGCTAATGTTAATGTTGGCAACACTACTTTATGATCAGCTAATGTTTCATCACTAGCTTTGTTATTAAAGATCGCATTAACATCAGTATAATTTAAACGCATTGTTGTTTTGATGAAAGCTGGGAAAATATCATATTTAACAATTTGACCATTATTATCTATTTCGATTTTAGTACTAATAGTTAAACGTATTACATTTGGATTTAAAGAACAAATCCCATTTGATAAGATTGCGGGCAACATCGGTACAACACGATCGACTAAGTATGTTGAATTACCGCGTTTTAGAGCTTCTTTATCTAATTGACTATCTTCAGTCACATAATGAGAAACATCGGCAATATGAACCCCTAATTCAAAATTACCATTTTCTAGTTTAACTAGACTAATAGCATCATCTAAATCTTTAGAATCTTTACCATCAATTGTTACTAAAATTTCTTTCGTTAAATCACGACGAGTTTTTGGTTGGTCTTCAGCTTTTGGCTCTTGAGCCAACGCTGTCGCTTCTGCCATTGTTGCATCGCTAAATTGAAGTCTAATATTGTGACGATATATTTGTGATAATATGTCAACGCCAGGATCATTAGCATGTCCTAAAACTTCTTTAATTTTAATTTGCACAACGCCATTATTAGCATATTTGATAATTTCACAAAGAACTTTATTACCATCGACAACTTTTTCAGGGTTTAAAATTTTAAACTGAGGCATAAATTTATTATCATCAGATTTTAAAAGAACTTGTCCTTCTTGTTTATAAACTAATCCAACAACGGTGTTGTTGGCACGCTCAAGTATTTTTATAACACGAGCATCAACTTTATTTTTTTGATATCATGATACGAAAGTTTGATATTCAACACGATCGCCATTATAAGCACCTTTAATGAAGTCGTTTCCAACAAAATAATCAGATTGATTATTTTCATTTTCATCATCGGGAGCAATGAAACCAAAGCCTTTTTTATGAACACTAATTTTTCCAGTACCAGTACTTAAAATTTTTAGTAATACATAATCACCAAGCTTATTTTTAATAATTAAATTTTCAGCTTCTAAAATGCTCAACGCACGACGAATATCTTTAAATTTAAAGCCTTCTTTTTCAAAAGCACTAGCTAAACGACCAAGTCTAGATGGACGATAATATTCACCTTCCATATATTTAACTAGTAAATCCTTCAGTTTATGAGTATTATTATTAATCAACATTTTTTTCTCCTTGTTGAATTGAATTTCCTTAGCATTTAAAAAAGGACTAAATCTAAATTTAGCCTTTTTTCAAATATTAAGCTACGTATTTTTTAACTAATAGTGCTAACATAATAAAAATAAAAGCAAAAATATAAGTTAAAACAGTAATTAGTCTATCGTAACCACGTTCTTTAGTCTTACCAAAAAGATCAATTTCATTAGAACCCATTAAAGCTCCAGAAACCCCTTTAGCTTTACCAGCTTGTTTTAATCCTAAATAAACTAATATTAGTGATGTTATAAATAAAGATGCTACTAAAAAATCTTTCATAATGTCTCCTTCAAAATTGTAGGTTATTTATATATTATACAATAATTTATAAAATAATTATTAAAATTCAACTTACTAAATATGATACCACAATTAAGCAAGAAGCAGTAGCGTGAAATCAAAGTGCTTTCGTTTTATCTTTAAATATTTTTCCAAAAATTAATTTTAATAAAAATATGAATGTGACAATTGTAATCGTTAGACTAATTCAGCGAATACTATGATCGCTTAATGTTTCTTTTAAAATTGGTCCTCGCTTGTAAAAAACATCAGCAAAGAATAAAATACTAAAATTAAAAATTTGAGCTCCTAAAATAGCACTCATTCCCATTGAAACTAAACCTTTATTCACTAATAAAAATAATGATAAAATTTCTGGCGTCGCCATAACTCAAGATAAAATAATCCCGCCAATAGTATGTGGTTCTAGGTTATAACCACCTTGAGCATGTGGTTTAACCATTAAGTCAGCTGCAGCATTTAATAATAAAGCAAAAACAATTAAACCAAAACTATATATAAATAATAATAATATTGATAGCTTCACTGATGCCGGTTCTTTATGAGTATGTTTTTCTGGAACATAATTATCAGCAGTCTCATTAGGATCTGCTTTATCGTTAAATCACGAAAAGATTAAAAATAATAAATAAACCCCAATTAAGATAATTGGTAATATCCCAATTTTGGTATGATTAATTGTGATTCCGATATTTCATCCAGTAAATACAAAACAACTAATTAATAAACTAATTACAAATACACCAATAATTAACATCGTATTATATTTATTAACTCGATTAAAAATTAGTAATTTTAAGAAAAAATAAATCACAAACAGCTGTCATAATAATGTTAAATAAATTTGATCCTAACACATTAGTAACCGCAATATTTTGGATGACCATTTGATGATTGGAAAATCGCAGTAGTTAATTCTGGAATCGATGCTAAAATAGCTAAAACAAAAAACACTAATAAAACTACTGGCAACTTTCGTATGTTGCGTTATAATAGTACTATATCTAATTACTTTAACTGCACTTCAAAAAGTAAACAGCATAACGATAGTAAAAAGCAATCATAGTGTTTCTGGAATCGTTAGATATTTAATTCAATCTGTCAAAAAAGCCATGTAAAAACTCCCTGGGTTTTAAATTGGTATAATAAATATAGAGGTTATGTATGCTTAAAAAAATTATCAAAAAAATTAAATATTTAACAAATAAAAATGTTAATTTTATCGATCACCTTGAATTAGCTAAAATTGTTTATAATGATAAATGAATAATTTTAGATTTAAGACCAAAATCAGAATTTAAAACTTCGCACATTATTTTATCAAAAAATTTAAATATTATTAAATTTAAAGATAAAATTAATAGTTTGATTAATAAAAAATCAAAAGTTTTATTAATCTGTCATAATGGTAAACAAAGTCATTATGTTGCAACTTATTTAAAAGGGCGCAAATATAAACGAATTTTTGTTTTAAAAAATGGTTATAATAATTTAATATTAAGAGACTTGAAATTCATTGTTCAATAAATCTTTTAATCAATAAAATGATTTTTTAAAACTTCTTGCTTCAGTTTCGATATTTAGAGCAATGACTCCAAAAGTTTTATGATAACTATCAA
>CBDCUL010000003.1:0-6802 GCA_965222855.1 Mycoplasmatales bacterium
GAGTTATCATTACAAAGAAATATTACTCGAACTTATTCAATATCAATATTAATAAATTTAGCACTATTAATCATAGTAATATATAATAAATTTATACTCATAATATAAATTTATTATTTTTTTATTATTTTTTATTATTTTTAATTAATCTTTCAGGAGTTAAATTTATATGAAAAAATTTGTTATTATTATTAAAGTTAAACCTCGTGAATCTTCAGCCACGTTAATTGATCATAAATTCAAAATTGTGGCTCAACATTTTCAAAACATTGATATTATTCGTCCAAAAAAAGGTTGAATTGAATATGACCCAATTGAAATTTATCACTCAGTTCTGACTTGTATTGTGCAATTATTAAATATTGCGAGCATTACCCCAACTGATATTGAAGGAATTTCAATTGTTAATGAAACACAATCAACTTTAGTTTGAAATAAAGAAACTGGATTACCAATATATAACGTGATTGCTTGAAATGATCATCGAACACGTCATTATTGTTATAATTTAAATAGTGAAAAATCACACAAAATTAAAATTAAAAGTGGCTTAGTAGTTAATGGCCAAAATGCTGCTAGTAAAATTCAGTGAATTTTAGATGAAATTCCCAATGCTCGTTATGAAGCAAATTCTAATAAATTATTATTTGGTACAATCGATAGTTGATTAGTTTGAAAACTAACAATTGGATTAGTTCATATTACAGATGTAACTAATGCTTCAAAAACTGCATTAATGAATTTAAAAGCATTAGTTTGAGATAAAGATTTATTAGAGATTTTTAAAATTCCTGCTAGTATGTGTCCTGATATTAAATCTTCAACGGAAGTTTATGGTTTTCTAGATACGAAACATATTTTACCTTTTTCCCATTATAAACATTTAAAAATTCCGATCTGTTCAGTTAGTGGTGTGCAAAACGCTTCATTTTTAGCACAAAATTGTGCTGAAAAAAATGAAGTTAAAATTACGATTTATGATAGCGCCTTTGTTTGCATTAATACTGGTAGGCAAATCACTAAAAGTAATAGTGAAGTTGATAGTTCAATCTCAATTTGTACAACCGATAATCTAAAAAATGTCCGTTATAGTTTAGAAAGTAATATTTTAAATAGTGGTTATATTATTAAATGATTGAAACGTAATTTAAAATTAATTTATGATGATAATCAAATTGAATGATATGTTCAAAATACTGATGCTGATTATCAAGAAATGAATCCAATTATTTTTGTTCCAGCATTTGATGGGATGTCAGCACCTTATTATGATAATAAAATTAAAGGTGGTATTTTTGGTCTAGACCATCATACTAAGCGAGAAGATATTATTAAAGCTGCTTTAGAATCGATCGCTTATCAAAATGCTGCAGTAATTAAATCAATTGATCAAAACTTAAAAGGACGGATCAAAACTATTAAAATTGAAGGTCCATTATCGCACAATAAATACTTAATGCAATTGCAAGCTAACATTTCTCAAACACGTGTCTTAGTTAATAAAACTGATGACAAAGATTTAATTGTTATTGGGAGTGCTATTCTAACTTGACGAGCACTAGGTAATAATTATAATTTCCGAACAATTAAAGAGAATAAAGATTTTGAAATTTATTTACCAAATATCACAATTAAATCCGCATTAAAATTAATGAATTTGTGACAAAGTAAAATTAATTGATTAAAAAAATAAAGTATTTTTCAATACTTTATTTTTTATTTTTTGGTTGTTTTTCAGGTTCTTCTGCTGTTAGTTTTTTAGCAATTGGTAATGCTGAATCAACTAAAATTTCTTTTTGGTGGTGGTCACGAATATCCGGATTTTCTTTGTAAATTGGCAAGAGGCCTAAAAAAGTAAAGCCAATATAAATTAATAAGACATATAAATAAATCGCAGTTGAACTAGATCATGGGTGGTCTTTTGTATGAATAATATCCACGAAATAGGCGCCGACATTAAAGATTGGAATAGCAATTAAAGTTACTGAACTAATAATTGCTCAAAAGATAAAAAATCTTTTCTTATCAACAGCAATTTTTTTAGAAATTCTATTATAAATTGCTCCCGCAATAATAATTCCAATAATCAACATAATAATAACGCTGGATCAATTTGATAATAAATCAACAAAAGCATAAATACTCGTGTAAGTATCACTATTATAATCACTATTAGAATATAAATAATGACCAATGAAGAAGGCAATAAGTGTTGAAGCAATCGTAGTTATACATAAAAATAATGTGCTTCCTAAAGGAATTCCGGTTTTTTTAGATTTATAAGATAATAATCTTTGTAATGGGAGCATCCCACAATCTGAGGAATATTCAACTAAACGGGCATTCGCAATAACAAACCCATTCAAAGCATTTAACACCGCAATTACTAAAGTAGCTTCAATGATTTTAATAATTCAAACTGATCCTGGAAAGGCATTTTTAACAAATGTTTCTACATTTCCATCAGAAAATGTGAAGACTGCAACAGATAAGAAGATATAAAATAAAACTGTTAAAACGATACTTAATACAATTGTTAAATTCAGGATTTTTTTCGGATTTTTCATTTGTGATCTAATGTTAGCTACATAATAAAATCCATCAAAAGCAAATAAAACTGAAGGTAGTGAAAGGAATACTCCTAATCAACTATGTTTCATAAATCCACCATGTCCATTAGGGATATGGACGTGAGTTGGATGGGCTGAAAGTAATCCATGCGACATAGCTGTTTTAGTAAATAATCCTAACGCAATAACAAAGACAATTGGGAATACTTTCATAATCATCGTTGATATTTGAAAAGTGTTAGTAATTTTAATTGTAAACATATCCATAACACAAACTCAAGATATATAAAATAGCGTTAGTGCTAATGTTCAATATCAAGCAACTTTAGTTGGATCGATATTGAAAATATCTCAAGTATAATAAGCTGCATAATAACCAAACGGCATTCACGTTAATGGCACATACAACATCGCAATGAATCAAACTGTCATTTTGGAAAAACGTTTATTAATAAACGTTTTTGCTCAATCAACAATTCCCCCGTTACCTTTATTTCTACTAGTAACTTCTGTTAAAGCTAAAGCAGTTGCTAAAATTCCAAAGCCACCAATTAGCCAAGTTGCGATTACTAGCCATGGTGAACCAGTTTTATTAGCGATTGTGGCATTTTTGAAAAACGTGCCGACACCGATCATTGAACCCATAGCCAATGATAAGGCAAAAACCAATCCATATTTTTTATTATTTTTCATAATATATCACTTTTCCCTTTTTTCATAAAAAAAAGTAAAATCTTGCGATTTTACTTTATGTTTAATTATTATTTATACAATATATCTAATCATATAAATTAATGTTAATTAAAAGCAAAAAACGCAGTTTCAAATGAAGCTCCATGATGGTTTCTGCGGTTGCGTTTTTTTAACATTAATTTCATAATAAGCATATTTTACCTTATTTTTTCAACAAAAGCAATAATTAGTTTTTAAATTTCTTTAAAAAAGCACTATATTCTTGATGAGAGTTTTCTTTCGCTAGTTCTTTAAATAATTTTAATTCTTTACGAGATGGTGTTTTGGGAATGATAATTTCAGGAATAACATATAGATTCCCAAATCTTGCTGTATTTAATATTGGAATTCCTTTATTTTTAATACGGAATTTTTGTAAATTATTTGTTTTTGGCGGAATTTTCATATTCACAGCACCGTAAGGTGTGGGAATTGATTTAGTTGTCCCTAAAATCAATTCCTCAATTGTGATTGGAATATTTAAATAGATATCATTATGATTTCTTTTGAAATATTTATGTTCACTCACATTAATTTCTAAATATAAATCACCATTAGGGCCACCATTATGACTGATGCCACCCATACCTGACAAACGTAGACGTTGACCAGAATTTATTCCAGCTGGAATTTTAACTTCTTTTTCAATACTTTTCGTTATAAATTTATTACCACGACAAGTTTTACATTTGTGTTTAATGAATTCGCCACTACCACGACATTTATTACAAGGTCGCGAAGTGCGAATGCTGCCTAAAGGAGTACGTTGGATCGCATCAACTTGGCCACGCCCATGACAAGCGTCACATTGCACAACATCGCTGCGTGTGCGACCTCCCAGACCTTCACAATCATCACATGGTTGACTGACTTTAGGAGTCACTGTAAATTTAGTCCCGATAATTGTATCTTCGAAACTAACATGGATTGCTTGTAGTTGATCTTGACCTCTAACTTTTTGGTTGGGATTACCACGATTATTATTGCCTCCGAAAAAAGAGCCAAAAATATCGCCGAAATCAAATCCACCGCCACCAAAGTCAAAGCCACCCATATTAGAGAATCCGTTACCAGATAATCCCTCATGACCAAATTGGTCATA
Organism: Mycoplasmatales bacterium; assembly: GCA_965222855.1. GTDB lineage: Bacteria > Bacillota_I > Bacilli_A > Mycoplasmatales > JABABV01 > JABABV01. Next base: position 4,405 of record CBDCUL010000003.1, read on the forward strand.
TGTTTGTCTTTTTTCGCCATCGCTCAATATCGCGTAAGCTTCGTTAATTTCTTTAAACTTTGCTTCCGATGCTTTTTGGTTGTCTTGGTTTTTATCGGGATGATATTTCATCGCTAATTTTCGATAAGCTTTTTTAATCGTTGTTGCATCTGCGTTTTTAGCAACACCTAGTAATTCATAATAATCTTTTTTAGACACAATTTGCTCCTTACGAATTGTTAATTATATTTGGATTTTAAAAGAAAATAGGCTATTTTATGATAACATATATGTTATACACAAAATATCATTCAATATTTCAATATTATAATATATTTTTTTAGCAGTGTCAATTTAAAAGTGCTAACTAATATTATATATTAATAATCTAATATTTATAAAAGTAATTTAAAAAAATTTATCAAAATAGTTAAGGTGATTTTTATAATGGAAAATTCAAAAGAAAAGATCGGGATAATCGTTGATTCATTTTCAGGATGAGATAAAAAGGAAGCAAATCAACATGGAATATTATTTGCACCGTTACGCGTAACGATTGACGGTACAGAATATTTAGATGGTGTAGATTTATCAGCAAATGAATTAATTGAAAAAATTCGTAATGTTGAAGATATTAAAACTAGTGCTCCAACTCCAGGAGACTTTACAAAAATTTATGAAGCAGCATTTAAAAAAGGCTTTACGAAATTATTAGTAATTCCTTGTACAAGAGGATTTTCAATAACTCCAGAAATAGCAAGACAAGCTGGCGAAGCATTTGGTAATAAAGTAGTAGTTTATGTTGATTGTATTTTAACATCAACTGCAACGCAAGATGCAGTTATTAATGCTAAAAAGTTAATTGATAAAGGTGTTAGCTTCGATGAAGTTTTTGCATATATTAAAAGAGTTAATGATTCACAATTATTATTAGTAATTCCAAAAAACTTACATGCTCTAAAGCGTGGGGGGCGTGTTCCGAAAAGTTTAGGAACAATTATGAATTGATTACGTGTGATTCCAATCATTAGATATGATGGGAAAAATCATAAACTAAAAATTTTAAGAACTCAAACTAAAGCAATTGATTGAGGAATCCAATGAACGAAAGAACAATTGGGAAACTTAAAAGGTTATACTTGCTCATTACTATGTACGCAAGTAAAACCATTCACTCTATTTGTCAAAGATACGACAGCTAAGATGGAGAAAGCTTTAGTTGGTGTTAAAGTTAAAGCGAATCGAGTTTCTGGTTTAATTGCTATCCATACTGGAATTGGCGCAGTTGGAATTTTAAGCTATAAACTGTAATCATTAATTTTAAAAAGTAGATGAATTTCATCTACTTTTTTATTTTCTTAATTGAAAAATGTTATTATAATAATATAATGCTAAGGGAGTTGTTTGTCATGAAATGATCAAGAGTGCTTAAAATATCTAGTTTAGCAATAATGATAACTATTAGTAGCGCTTGCTCCATTGTTAGCTGTGGCCATAAAGCGATTAGTCCGCCAACAGAATATTCATTTTCAAAATGAGTTAAAGCAGCTGAGTCAGAATCAATCGTTAATATTATTGATTCTGCTCAGCCACCAGCGGCTAACTGACATGATTTAAGAAGCGATGATTTAATTCGAGGACCTTTAAATATTAATGATGCGGTTATTACTATTCCGATTATTGCAATTTCTCTAATTCAAAAAGCAACTTTTAGCATTAGTTATAATGAGTATCATCAATATCAAGTTAGTGACTGAGGCTGTTCAATTAAACCAACTTCGCCAACTGATTTTAATTTCTTTAAAATTATTGCTAAAGTTGAAAAACCGATCAATATTGTAGCAGCAACTACTCCAAAAGGATGAAGTAATTTACCTAATAATGACTTACGCAATACAAAAGTATATGCTACTCCCAAAGCTGTATTTATGGAACTTGTTGCCACTTCTAAAAATGAAATAGCTGTTTTTAGTGCGACTTATAAAGCTGGACTAACTTATAGCATAAATGATTGAAAATGTATTAGTCAACCGCAAGTGCTTCCAAATTTTGATCAGTTTACAAAAAAAGCTGAGGCTGAGAGTGCAATAAACATTGTCAAAGCAGCTCATCCAAAAGTTGATGATTGAGATGGAATAACAGCTGGTGATTTAGAAGCTGGTAATTGAACTGTTAAAGAAAGAACAATTTATGTTTATATAACTCGGCTATCGACGCAAAGAATTGCGCGCTTTAGTATTACTTATGACTCATTTCATCCTTATAATGTATCAATGTGAAAATGTATTCAACAACCAAATAAGCCATATGATTTTACAGATTTCAAAAAAAGTGCTTTAAGTGAAAATTCTTATAACATCGTTCATAATTCAACACCGCGTGTTACTCGTTGAGCTGATGTTCCCGCAGCTAAACTGCA
>CBDCUL010000004.1:0-37957 GCA_965222855.1 Mycoplasmatales bacterium
TATTTTTTCTAATCCGATATGCCGAATTAGCAATCAAAGGTAAAAATCGCTTTGATTTTATTAATCAATTAAATAGAAATGTAACACTAGCTTTACGAGATTTAGTCACTAAGCATAATTTAGAGTTCAAAAGGGATCATGCTTTAGTCTTGAACGTTAATGTTGAAGATAAAGAATTGGTTAGCAAAATTCTAACTAGAATTCCTGGAATTGATTCAATTTCAATTATTGATATTTGTGAAAGTAATGACCTTGCTATTAAAGCGATGGTTAAAAAATCATTAACGACAAAAACATGAACTAGTTTTAAAGTAAATTGTAAACGTCAAAATAAAGATTTCCAACCAAGATCTGATCTTTATAAATTAGAAATTGCCAAATTTATTTTTGAAAATTTTGAAAATATAAAAGTTGATGTTCATAATCCAGATATAAATATCAATATTAAAATTAATAAAACTCAGACTTATATTTTTAATGATAAAATTAAATGTGTGGGCGGACTACCCGCAAATACATCAGGTAAAATATTGATGTTAATTAGTGGTGGAATTGATTCGCCCGTCGCATCTTATTTATTAACGAAGCGTGGTATGCATGTTGATTTCTTAACTTTTACAACACCACCACATACGCAAAAAGAAGTGCTTGATAAAACTAAATCATTGATTAGTATTGTTAATCAATTTCAAGGTAAATCAAAATTTTTTAATTGTAATTTTACGCCAATTCTGCACGAATTGGCCCACATTAGAAAAGACTCTTATAAAATTACTTTAATGCGTCGTGAATTTATTAGAATTGCTAACCACTTAGCTAAAGAACATGGTTATATGGCAATTGCAACTGGTGAAGCTATTGGTCAAGTAGCTAGTCAAACATTGGAATCATTATCAACGATTAATGAAGTTAGTGATTGTTTAATTATTCGACCTTTAATTAGTTTTAATAAAATCGAAATTATTAATATTGCTAAAGCAATTGATACTTATGAAACATCGATTTTACCTTTTGAAGATTCTTGTAGTTTATTTGCGCCTAAAAATCCAGTCACTAGACCAAAAAGTTTTATGGCCCAAAATATCGAAGAAACAATTGAGTTATTAACTGAACTGCGAAAAACTGTAATTGAAAATATTACGGAGGAAATTATTGAGGTTAAAGAATATGCTAAATAATAAATTTGATGAATTATTAACATTAATTAATGACCATAATAAAATTGTTGTCATGCGTCATACTACTCCTGATGGTGATGCCCTAGGTTCACAATTTGGCATTGGTGAATGAATTAAAATTAATTTTCCGCAAAAAAAAGTTTATTTTATTGGTAATAATACGCAAGATCGTTTAAGTGAAATCTTTCCAAAAATGGATAAAGTAATTGAGAGTGAGCAACATAATTTAGATCGTTGTTTAACAATTGTAACTGATTGTGCTAATAAAGCTCGAATCGATAATCATGCTTTTGATTTTGACAAATGATCAAAAACAATTGTCAAAATCGATCATCATATTAATGGTGAAAAATATGCTAATTTTGATCTTGTTGATGTTGAAGCATCTAGTGCTTGTCAAGTTGTGACATTATTTATTAAACATCATTTTCCAAAATATAAAACTAGTCCAGCAATTTCGACATTTCTTTATACTGGCTTATTGACTGATAGTGGGCGCTTTATGTTCCCATCAACTTCAGAAAATACTTTTCAAGCAGCGATATTTTTAATAAATAACGCTGCTAATCGCCCATTTATTCATAAAATATTATACACATTACCAAAATCAGAAATTAATTTAATTAATCATTTACAACAAAACTTTTCAATTTTACCTGGCGGAGTTGCTTATTACATCTTAAAGCCAGAAACAATGGCAAGTATGGATCTTAATTTTGCCCAAGCAAAAAACTTTGTTAATGCTTTAGGCGCTTTTAAAGATTATGATTTTTGATCATTAATTACTTTTGATGATATTGAAAATGTTTGACGTATTTCGCTACGATCACGTGAAAAAGCAATTAATCAAATTGCTGTTAAATATGGTGGTGGTGGTCACAAATTAGCTTGTGCTACTAAAGTTGTCACTTTAAATAAAGTGATGGAAGTTTTAAACGATCTTAGTAATTTTGCAAAAAAATCTTAAATAAGGTGGAATTCTTTCAATGAACAAACAGCAAAAAAAAGAACACGTTCAAGAACTTGAAAAAGAAAAATTTAATGATAAATTAAATTTTCACAAAACCAATATTAATAATAAGAAGAATAAAAATATTAATTTAACTGTTGAAAAAACTTTTAATATTCGTCGCTTTGATACACAAGATTTAGATTTAATTTCTCGTAGTGTGCGCCATGGTAATAATGTTCATGGTAAAACTGACATTACATCTTTTGATTTTAAATATAGTCATAATAAAAAACTTCATAAAAATATTTTTGTAGCCTCAGTTGCAATTTTAATGTTAGTAATCTTTTTATTATTAGTATTATCAATGGCACATGTAATTTAATTTATCAAAATTTTATCAAAATAAAAAAAGGGGTTTAATTAATAATGGATTATACTAATTTATTTACGATGAGCGAATATTCTTTTTTAGAATCTGTTATTAGTAACAAACAATTAATTGCATTTCATAAAAAACACAATTATAAATATGTTGGTTTAGCTGAAAAAGAAATAATGTATAGTGCTCCTGAATTTTTAAAACAAGCACTAACTAATAATTTAGTACCCGTCTTATCAATTAACTTTACGATTTATGATTCATTCAATCACGAATCTAGTGTCTTGTTAGTGGCGCTAAATTATGCTGGTTATAAAAATTTAATGCAAATTTCAACTAGCTTGAATCAATATAGTAAACCAAAAATATTAATCAAAAATATTTTACCTTTTTTAAATCATAAAAATAATGCTTTGGTTGTAAAAAACGAAAGCTTTTTTTTAAAGCATCAAAATGATGCAACTTTAATTTATTATGGTGCTAGTGCTAAATTAGTCAACAATCATATCAAACGGAGCGTTCCTTGACATCAAGCAACTTTTCTATATCAAAATCAACAAATAGTTTATCGTGCGATTAGCGCTATTAAAAACAATCAGCATTTAGTTGATATTAGTGAAGATTGTGACCAATTACAATTTCGTAATCATCGAGATGTCCAATTGTTGCATAGTCCAAATACTTTAAAAAATTTAGTGTTGCTTTTACAAATGATTGATTTTAAAATTCCTAAAATAAAAATTAATTTTTTAAAGTTTAGTAAAACTAAAAAAGATTTGGACATTTTTTTAAAAGCTGCTCATGTTGGTTTAGAATGAAGAATTAAAAATAATAATTATATTAAAAATAATGTGCAAAAATATTGAGATCGTTTACAATACGAAATAAAAATTATTACAACACTAGGTTGAGAAAGTTATTTCTTATTAGTATGGGATGTTATTCGTTTTGCCAAAATGCAAAAAATAGCTGTTGGCCCGGGACGTGGGAGCGCTAGTGGTTCTTTAGTAGTTTATGCTTTAGGAATTACCGATGTTGATCCGTTAAAATATAATTTAATTTTTGAGCGTTTTTTAAATCCTGAACGGGTGTCAATGCCAGATATTGATATTGATTTTCAAGATAATCGTCGTCAAGAAATTATTAATTATGTGTTTGAAAAGTATGGCGATGACCACGTTGCTCATATTGTAACTTTTCAAACAATTGGTGCTAAAACTGCGATTCGGGATAGTGGCCGCATTTTAGAAATTGATATTAATATTATTAATAAAATTTCTAAAATGCTAACTAGTCCACTTAATTTATTAGCAAATTATCATCAAAGTGTTTTGCTGCGAGCCCAAATTAATATGAGTCCAGAATTAAAAATGATGTTTCGAATTGCTTGTCAATTAGAAGGATCACCAAGACAGAGTGGTCTTCATGCTGCTGGATTAGTTTTTAATTCAGAGATTTTAAGTAATTTTTGTCCGATGAAAAAAATTAGTAAAAATCTGAATGTAACACAATTTTCAATGGATTATTTAGAAGATTATGGATTAGTTAAAGTTGATTTTTTAGGGTTGCGTGCTTTAACAACATTAAGTGATATTAATAGTTCGGGACCAAATATTAATTTATCAAAAATCACCCTTAATAATGCCAAAGTTTTTGCATTAATGAATCGGGGCGATACTAGTGGAATTTTTCAATTAGAATCATTTGGAATGCGTAAAGTTTTAACGCGGATTCATATTACTAGTTTCGAAGATATCGTTAGTGCAATTTCACTATATCGACCAGGACCGCAAGATAATATTGAGATTTATGCTGATCGAAAATTAAAAGTAAAAACAATCAATTATTTAGATATTCGTTTAAAACCAATTTTAGAATATACTTATGGGATTATTATTTATCAAGAACAAATTATTCAACTAGCTCAATTAGTTGCTAATTTTAGTTTGGCCAAAGCTGATCTGTTACGTCGGGCGATGTCTAAAAAAGATATTTCAATTATGGAGAAACTAAAAGATGAATTTATTAGTAATGCACTTTTAAATAATTATTCACAAGTGATTAGTGAGCAAATTTATGCTTTAATTTATAAATTTGCTAATTATGGTTTTAATCGTGCTCATGCTGTTGCTTATGCGTCGATTGCTTATCAACTAGCATATTTTAAAAGTAATTATTATTTATATTTTATTACTAATTTATTAAATAACTTCATTAATAATAAGATCAAACTAAAAGAAATGATGACTGAAGCACAATCGAAAAAAATTATTATTTTAGGTTTAGATATTAATAAATCTGGCTTATTATTTAGTGAGGAAGGTGGCGAAATTAGACTACCTTTAATTATTATTAAAGGTGTTGGTAAAATGCTACTAACTAAATTAATAACTGAACGTAATAAAAAACCATTTATTAATTTCTTTGATTTTATAGCTCGGATGTATCTTTTAGGATTTAATGAAAATACTTTTTTAAATTTCGTTTATAGCGGGTCACTTGATTGCTTTGCTAATCGTAGTTCGTTATTAAATTCTTTAGATAATGCAATGAATTATGTTAAATTATTTAATAAAAATAATTTAAAACAAACTAAATTACTTCAAAATAACATTATTAGTGCCCCTTTATTGCAAATGATTGATGATGATATTGAATTATTAACTTTATATGAAAAAAAAGTTTTAGGATTCAATTGAAAAATGCATCCTACGAAACCATTTACTGAAAAGTATAAAAATTATGTGGATTTAGCAATTCAAATCAAGCAAAATAAAAAACAATTACGTGGTATTTTTGAAATTAATGAAATTAAAGTTATTAATACTAAACAAAATGAAGCAATGTGTTTTATAATAGTAAGTGATATTTCACATAGTTATGAACTCGTTGTCTTTCCTAAAAAATATAAACAACTACGTCAAATTTTAAAACTTAATTTAATTTTTGAAGCAACTTTACGACGTGATGATCAATTTAATGAACACCGCTTAATTTTATTATCTTTAAACAAAGTTTATTAATTAATTAATATTTATGAAAAGTTTATGAAAAGAGAAAAACGATTATGGAAAAACTAATTTTAATTGATGGGAATGCTCTCGCATATCGAGCATATTATGCTACCGCGCAATCACTGCCGTTATTACAAACTAGTAATGGAATTCCGACAAACGCGCTCCATAGTATGGCTAATATGATGTATAGTATTTTATCAAAGTATAAGCCAAGCCATATTTTAGTTGCTTTTGATGCTAAAGGTAAAACTTTTCGTCATAAAAAATTAGACACTTATAAAGGTAAACGTAAAGCAACGCCAGCTGAGTTAATCTCACAACTACCGTTAATTAAAGAATTATTAACATTAATGAATATTAAAATTTATGAAGTTAGTGGTTTTGAAGCGGATGATATTATTGCTACTTTAGCAGAGCAAGCGGGTGTTTCAAAAAAATATAAAACGTTAATTATTTCTTCTGATAAAGATTTATATCAAATGGTTAATGATCAAAAAAATATTAAAATGTTTCAAAATAGCACTGGAATGAGTCGCGGAAACATTATTAATGAAGCCTACATTAGAGAAAACTATGATGTTGATGTAAGCCAATTTGGATATTATAAAAGTTTAATTGGTGATGCTAGTGATAATTTATCAGGCGTTAAAGGGATTGGTAAAAAAACCGCCGCGATGCTTTTAAACCAGTTTGATACTTTGAGTGATATTTATAACAATATTGACCAAATTGAAAAACCAGCAATAGTTAAAAAACTAATTGCTGGTAAAGAAGATGCTTTTTTCACACTTGATTTAGTAACTTTGGTGACTAATATGGAACTCCCATTCAGCATTGAAGATACGAGTATTGTTCTTAATAATATTGCTAATAATCAAGTTTTTAATTTTTTAGAATTGTATGAAATGCATAGTTATTTACGCAAATTAAAAAAAATCTATCATAATCAAAATCCCGTAATTGTCGAACAAGAAAATCATAATATTACAACGATTAATTATTTAGATACGCAAAAGCCATGAGCGATATATTGCGAATTATTAAATGATAATTATCATACTAGTGATTTTTTCAAAATAATTATTAGTGATGGAACGCGTTATGTAATTATTGATAATGAAGCACAATTATTAAATGATCATTTGTTAAAAGCGCGCTTACTAGACCCAAAAATAATTAAGTATTCTTTTAATTGAAAAAAAGATTATTTATTTTTCAAACGCTTTAACATTAATTTAATTAATGTTAAATGAGATGTCTCACTCGCGATTTATTTAATTGATAGTAGTATTGCTCAAGAATGATTAGCAATTAGTCATTACTTGAAAGCAAAAATAATTGATGATAAAGAATTTTATAATAATATTGATAATAAAAAAATTAATGATAATTTAAATTATAATAATTTTTTAATTAGTAAGATTAATTTAATTTTCACTAGTTTTGAACTATTAAATCAACAATTAGTTGCTCAAAAATTAATTGATTTATATTATAATATTGAACTACCTTTAGTATTAACGTTAGCTAAAATGGAATATACTGGTGTCTTAACTGATCCCCAAATTTTTCAAGATATTAAAGTTAAAACTAATCTTAAATTGGCAGAATTATCAACGAAAATTTATCAATTAGCTGAAGTTGAATTTAATATTAATTCACCAAAACAATTACAAGATATTTTATTTAACAAATTAGCTCTCAGCACTTTCAATAAAAAGAAATCAACTGCGAAAGCTGTTTTACAAGAAATGATTCCGCAACATGAAATTATTGAATTAATATTAGCATATCGAAAATCATTTAAATTGTTAACAACTTACATTGAAGGTATGACAAAATTCATTAATGATAAAAATGTCATTAATACTATTTATCTCCAAAATAAAACTACTAGTGGGCGTTTGTCTTCGAAATATCCTAATATGCAAAATATTGTCGAACACGAAGAAGATCAAAGAAATCTTAAAAAAGCTTTTATTGCACGTGAGAATAAAATATTAATTAGTTTTGATTATTCCCAAATTGAACTCCGTTTATTAGCGTTTTTATCAAATGACCAAGACTTATTAGATGACTTTCAAGCTGGTTTAGATATTCATCGTGAAACAGCTGCTAAACTATTTAATAAACGCTCAATTGATGTTACTTCAATTGAGCGTCATCGCGCTAAAACAATTAACTTTGGATTAATATATGGTCAAAGCAAATTCGCATTAAGTCAAACTCTTAATATTTCTTTCAAACAAGCTGAAATATTTATTAATCGCTATTTTGAACAATTTCCCAAAATTAAAAAATATAAAGAAGACCAAATTCAATATGCCCGTGATCATAAATTTGCCATTACTTATTTTAATCGTCGTCGTCAATTAGTTGATATTGATGCTAGTAATTTTCAAGTTAGATCAGCTGCTGAGCGAATTGCTGTTAATATGCCAATTCAAGGTACCGCTGCTGATATATTAAAAATTGCACTAGTGAAAATTGATAAAATTATTGATTGAAAGTCTACTACAATGATTGCTAGTATTCATGATGAGATTATTATTGAAACAGATAAAAATAATTACGAAGATGTTATGAAAAAAATTAGCAATATTATGGAAACTATTGATTCTGAAATTAAATTAAAAGTTAGTGTTAATTTTGGATATAACTGATATAATTTAAAATAAACTGGAGTGAGATTATGCCCGAATTACCAGAAGTAGAAACTGTTAAAAGAGTTTTAAATAAAAATTTAGCAAAGCAAAATTACCAAATTATGAATGTGGAAATTTTTTGACCAAAAATTATTAAAAATCTGCCAATAAAAGAATTTGTTAAGCAATTGATTGGTCAAAAAATTAAAGAAGTTGATCGCGTTGGTAAACATTTATTATTTATCTTAGATGATTATGTTTTAATTTCGCATTTAAGAATGGAAGGTAAATACTATTTTACTGATAATGCTAAAGACTTACCAAATAAAAAGCATATTTTAGTATTATTTGAATTAAGTAATAATAAGTGATTAGCTTATTATGATACGCGCCGATTCGGAACGATGCATTTAGGTAATTATCAAAATTTCTATAATTTAAAACCATTAAATAAACTTGCTGCCGAGCCTTGAGATATTGATGAAGACTGATTTATTAATAAAGTTATTCATAGCCGTAAAGCGATTAAAACTGTTATTTTGGACCAACATGTTATTGCTGGTATTGGGAATATTTATGCTGATGAAATTTTATTTAAAAGTCATATCAATCCGCGTGAATTAGCTTGTGATTTAACGATCGCTGATTTGAAAATTATTTTAGAAAATACTAAAATAATTTTAAATCAAGCAATTTCTTTTGGTGGAACAACGATCAAAAGTTTTACAGCTGGCAAAGAAATCAGTGGTAAATTTCAAAATTGATTAAATGTTCATACTAAAAAAGGTCAACCATGTCCTAATTGTGGTAACATAATTGGTAAAACTAAAGTTAATGGTCGTGGAACTTATTGATGTGATGTTTGTCAAAAAATCAGAAAGGACTAATTTTATGATTGCACTTATTGGAAAAAAAAATAGTGGGAAAACAACTTTATTAACAAAAATTGCAGCCCACAATATTAAAGTTATTAATTGTGATCGTTTAGTTAATAGTTGGTATAAAAAAAATCAACTAGGTTTTAAATTATTAGTTGATCAATTTGGTGAATCAATTATCAATGCTAATCAATTAAGCATTGATAAATTTAAACTATCACTTTTAATTAAGAATGATATTAATAATTTAAAAATTGTTAATAGTTTAATTCATCCTTTAATAATTGCCCATTTAAAAAAATTAAAACACGAGCATTATGTTATTGAAATATCAGCTATTAGTCAAGAAATTGGTTTAGTTTTTAATGAGTTATTTAATGGTGTAATTGAATTAAAACCAAATGCTTTTATTACAAAAATGCACCAATTAAAAAAATCGAAAACTAAATATTATAATATGCGAAAACTCTGAAAAAATTTAGCAATTGAAAATCTTGAAAATCAAAAAAATATTCAATTCCAAAAAATATTAATTTTAAAAAATTCTAAAATAAGTTCAGTCAATAAAGCGCTTCGCTTTATAAAATCGCTTGCAACTAAAAAAACGGATCTTAAATATGTTAAATAATTTACATAAAAGTGATCGTTATTTAACAATTAATAATGTTGAATCTAAAAATTACCATAAAAATTTAGTATTATTATATCAACCGATTTTAGGTACTGGGGCGATTGGAATTTATCAAACGTTATTATTAGATGATCTTAAAAATGATTGATCATCAATTAATCGAATGTGTTTGCTAACGCAAAAAACTTTACCAAAGATAATTAATTATTTCCAAAAATTAATCAATTTTAAATTGATTACCATTTTTGTAAAAACGAAAGATAATAAACAAGATATTTTAATTAAAATTAATAAACCATTATCGCTTGCCAAATTTAAAGCTAATAATCTCTATTGAGAACAACTTCAAAATCGCATTAATAGTAATGAATTAAAAAAAATTACTCAACAATGAGAAAATTTGATTATTAAAAGCATTAAAATTGATGAGTTTGTCAAAATTAATCCGCTTAATGAATATTCAAATATTAAAAAAAACCAAAACATTAATAGTGCTTTAATTAAATATCATAATATTGATATTACGAAAACAATTGCCAAAATTAATAATTTGGCAATTGTCTACAATACTGATAGTGATGCTGTTTTAAATGTTATTAGTGAAATTAGTGAAAATGATTTATTTCCCCATTGGTCCAAAATTAATCAAGTTTTATTTTCACAATGACAAAATTTAAATAAAAATGATAATTTAAATTTTTTAGATAAAATTAGTTTAATTAAAAAATTAAGCGTTACTAATTTTATTAGTATGCGTTTAAATAAACCATTGACGCTATTAAACATTAAATTAATCACTGAATTAAATGAAATTGATATTAGTAATGATCTAAAAAATTTAGTAATTGATTTCTCAATTATTAAAAATAACAAAATTGTTAATAAATATATTGTAAAAATTTTAAATACTATAGTACAATTGAACATAACCGATTTACAAGTGGCTATTAATTATTTAAAACAAGCATACGTTGCTAATAAAAAATCAAAAATAATTACTAAACCAGAAATCCGATATGAGCAAAGTAATATTTTTGAAAATTGATAAAATGTAGGAGTGATGATTGAACTATGAAAATCTTTACAAGATTAAAAAAACCAACAATTGAAAATGTGGCATTTTTAAAAGCAAACCCAATATTTGCTAAAAATTTTATTAAATATAAAATTGATAACATGATGATTAAAGATAATTTATTAAATTTATTAACAGTCATTAATGACCATACTAATATTAAACAAAATCATTTATATAATAATTGTTTAAACACAACTAAAGGGATCCAAGTTGATGTTGTTTATAGTTATCATAAAATTGATTTTGTTGATAAATATTGTCCGTGTTATTATTACCACTTTTTTCCTAAAAATTATTTGTATCGTGATTTTCCCGATAATAATTTAAATTTTAGTTTAAGTCATAAAGTTAGTCCAAATGCGAAAGTTGATCAAAAGTTTTTAAAACCAACAGCAGAAAATAATGAGATTATTAATCATTTACGTAAATTTTGTAGTAAAATTATTAGTAAAGATTGTAGAAATAGCGAGATTAAAGGATTATATATTTATGGTCCGCCAAATAGTGGAAAAACTTATATAATGAATGGTTTAGCTAATTGATTAGCTAAACAAAATTTTAAAATTGTCTTTTTAAATTCTCTTTCTTTAGCGAATGATTTGAAATCAAGTTATAGTAAAACTAATAGTTATAATGCTGAACCAGATAAAAAATCACTCTTAAAATTAGTTAAAATCGCCGATATTTTATTTATCGACGATTTAGGTAATGAAGATCAAAAAAGTCAATGATGACGTGATCAAATATTATTCAATGTCTTAGACTATCGTTTAAAATCTAATAAAATAACTTTTATTGGTTCTAATTTTAGTCTAGAACAATTAAAAAAATATTATACTTTTAATAATAGTTATGCTGATAATATTAAAGTGATGCGTTTGTTTGAACGAATTCAAAATTTATGTTATCCGAAATTATTAGCAAAATCTTATTCAAAATAACAATTCAAGGAGAATTAACATGCAACCGAAAACAGTTATTATTGGAAATTGAAAAATGAACAAAAACAACCAAGAAAGTCTTAATTTTTTAAATGACTTAAAAAAAATATTATCAAATAAAAATTTAACTTTAAGAGATAATTTAATTTTTGGAATTGCGCCAACTGCAACTAATTTCCACGTCTTTAATCAACATCAAATTACAAACTTGAACTTAGTATCACAAAATTGTCATTTTGCGCAAAATGGTGCTTATACTGGTGAATTATCAATTAATATGTTAGGTGACTTCAACATTCAATATGTTATTGTTGGTCATTCAGAACGTCGTCAATATTTTAATGAAACAAACCAAACTGTTAATGCTAAAATTAAAGCATTATTAGCAAATCATAAAAATCCGATTTTATGTATTGGTGAAACGCTATTACAAATGGAAGCGCATCAAACTAATGCTGTTGTTACTAAACAATTACAAGAAAGTTTAGCAGATATTACAATTGCTGATGCGAAAAACATTATTGTTGCATATGAACCAATTTGAGCAATTGGTACTGGTAAAACAGCTACGCCAGAAATTGCTGAAAAAGTTTCTGCTAAAATTAGATCAATTTTAGCTGAAATCTTCAACAATGAAGTTGCTTCAAATATGAGTATTCAATATGGTGGATCTGTTAAACCGAATAATATTAATCAAATTTTAGCACAGAAAAATATTAACGGTGCTTTAGTTGGTGGCGCATCATTAGACGCTCAAAGTTTTGTAGACTTAATTATAAATTCAAAGGAATAAAAATATGGAATTTTCTAATCAAGATTGAAATAATAGTGCTAGTTGCGTCTTAGCAGCAGCCATAATTAAACTCTATCCCGATACTAAAATAATCCAAAACTTTGCTAATGAAGAAGAATTTTATTGTGATTTTAAATTTGTAACACCATTGTCACAAAATGATTTACCTAAAATTCAAAAACAAATGAAAAAAATTTGTGGTGGTGCTTATCCGATTAAAAATCAAATAAATACTGCTCAGTTAAATCAATATCAAAAAAATACTTTAATTAAAAAACCTCAATTAGTTGCTTGATCATTAGGTGAATTAGTCACTGGTTATAGTAATATTGCTAATCAAATAACTAATACTAATTTATTGAAAAGTTATCAATTACTAGATTTATCAGGTGCTTATTTAAACAATGATAAAAATGATATTCAAGTAACGCGAATTTATGGATTTGCTCGTCAAGACGCCCTAGCGCTAAAAGCTTATAAAGATGAATTGCAAGATCGTAAAGAACGCGACCATCGCTATATCGGTAAGCAATTAGAAATTTTTACTTTTAGTCCTTTATCAGGTAAAGGTTTTCCAATTTGATTGCCGAACGGTTTTGTAATTCGTCAAGAAATTGAAAAATTCATTAAGCAAAAAGAAGCTGAATATGATTTTACCCAAGTTTTAACACCAGCGCTTGGTTCAGTTGAATTATATAAAACTAGTGGTCATTGAAATCATTATAAAGATGATAACTATCCATTAATCGAACTTGATAAAGAACAATTAATGTTACGTCCAATGACTTGCCCACATCATTGTATTATTTATAAAATGAAAGGGCGCTCATATAAAGAATTACCGATGCGTTTAGCGGAACACGCTAAATTATATCGTTATGAGAAATCTGGTGCTTTAACAGGTCTAGAACGTGTTCGTGCGATGGTTTTAACTGATGCTCACATCTTTGCGCGCGAAGATCAAATAGTAACTGAGTTTAAACGTGCTTATAAATTAATCGATGAATCGTTAGCTGCTTTCAATATTGAAATTGATTATATTTCACTATCTTTAAGAGACCCGGCTGATAAAGAAAAATTTTATGATGATGACCAAATGTGAGATAAAGCTGAAAAAATGTTATTAAATTTATTAGAAAATGACATTAAAGTTAAATTTAAAACGATGATTGGTGAAGCAGCCTTTTATGGACCAAAATTAGATATCCAAATTAAAACTGCGATTGGTCGCGAAATTACTGTTTCAACTTTACAATTAGATTTCTTATTACCGAAAAAATTTGATTTAGAATATATTGATGCTGATGGCAAAAAGGCGCAACCAGTTATTATTCATCGTGGATTAATTGGTACATATGAGCGTTTTGTTGCTACTTTATTAGAACAAACTAAAGGGGTTCTACCATTGTGATTAGCACCTAATCAAGTTTTAATTATTCCAATTAGTCAAAATATTAAACATTTAGAATATGCAAAAGCTGTTAAAAAAAGTTTATTACAAATTGGACTACGCGCTAAAATCGATGATCGCGTTGAGCGTTTGAGTTATAAAATGCGTCAAGCACAACAAAATAAAGTTCCAGTTCAATTTATTATTGGTGATAGTGAAGTTGCTAACGAGACAATTAGTTATCGTAAATATGCTAAAAACGAAACGCATGTTGCTAGTTTAAATGATGTAATTAATTTAATGAAAAGTGCGATTGATAAAAAATGCCAATTTTAATCGATATTGGTAATAGTTTTATTAAACTATCATCTAGTCAAAAAAACAGCTTAATATATCAAGTGAAACTAGATTTAAAAAATCAAAATAATGTTAAGAATGAAATTAATGCTGTGATTGAAAAAATCACGACAAATTCACCAAACAAATTAATGATTTGTTCAGTTAACTTAGAATGAAACAACATTTTAAAACCGTTGTTTGATTCTTATGACCCAATTTGAATAACACTTGATCATTTCTCAAATTTAAACTTTAATCATATTCAGGAAATTGGCCTAGATTTATTATCTTTAGGTAATGGTTTAACAGGAAATAATAATACTTTAATTATTTCCTTTGGCACTGCAACAACTTTTAGTTTATGAAATAAAAAAGTTTTAATTGGTGTCAACATTAGTTTGGGACCGTGAAATGCTTATCATTTATTATTAAAAAAAGCTTCTTTAATTAATACTAAATTAAATTTTATGCAACCTAAATTAAATATTTTAGGTTCAAATACTGCTGATGCGGTTGCGATTGGTGCTTTTAAAGGCCATGCTTTAATGGTTGAAGCGATGATTGTTAAAATTAAAGCAACTTATCAAGTTGATGACGTTATTTTAACTGGTGGCGGGCTTGATAATATTATTAATAATTTAGAAAATTCCTATAAAATTAATAAACATTTATTGTTTGAGGGAATGTCAAAAATAAAAAAATAACTACAAAATAGTTATTTTTTTATTTTAAAAAAGGATTTTGACCAAAAACCCAAGATAAAATAATTGGGTGGTACTTTTGCGTATTGAAAAACAAAACGAAATTAATGAATGTGGTTTATTAGTAATCCAAGCTTTGCACAAATTTTATTTTGCTAAAAAATTAAGTTTAAACTATTTGAATAGTTTAACGTCGTTAAGCGCTGTTGGATTGTCATTAAGTCAAATGGTTGAACTTGGAGGAACTTGTGGTATCAAGTTAACATTTTATGAAATGGAAAAAGATGAATTTAGTGAATACAAAATCTTAAATCCAATAATCGCTTTAGTGAAAGAACCAATAACTAATTTACAACATTTTGTAATTATTTATAAAAAAACTACGAAATATATTTATTATTGTGATTCGCAAACAGGAGATAATCATAAAGCTATTTATGATGATTCTTTTTATCGATCATTATCATTTATTTTTGCATCAACTCATAAAGATAATTATAATTTTAAATCAAAAAACATTAGTAATAGTGTCATTGATTTTATGAAAAGTGAGTCACATAATTTAATTTTATTATTTTTAATTAATAGTACTTTTATTTTTTTAACAATTATTAGTTCGCTTTTTAGTAAAGTGTTAGTAGATTATTTATTTGTAAATAAAATTTTTATTGATATTTTAATCGTTATTTTATTTTTTATTATTATTAATTTCTTTAAAATATTAATTGATTTTATCCAAAATAACATTTTAAAGAAAGTCTTATTAAATTTTAGTTATTCTTTATCGGAGCAAGTTTTATTAAACATTAATCAAAAGCCATATAAGTTTTATTATCATTATAATAAAACTAGTGTGATCCAAAAAACGCAATTAATTCAAAGCGTTAGTAATTTTATAGTAATTAAAATTACTAAATTATTTTACAATATTTTTATCTTAGTCACGATTTTAACTTTATTATTATTTCTTTTTAATCAAGTTGCAATTTTACTTTTTGGTTTAATTTTACTTTTAATTTTAATTAATTATTATTTTAATTTAATTAATAAACCATGACAAATTAAACAGTTAGAATTTGCCCAAATTGAGCTTGGTAATCGTTTAAAATTAATCGAACAAATGGCCAATTTAAAAACAGCAAATAAAGCAGTTTATTTTAAAAAAATTTGAAAAAGTAGTTATTTAAAATTACAAAATTATCATTTTAATATTTTTAATAATGTTAATGCGCAAACTTTATTTAACAGCTCTTTACGAATCATTATTAATTTTGGTTTAATTGCAATTATTATTTTATTTGCTTTTCAAGCGCATGCTCATTTAAGTTTCATTATTATGATGATGTCAATTTTAACTTTAATTTGAGGACCAACATTTTTTATTAGTAATTTTATTTCTGATTTTAGTGAAGATAAAAATAATTTTTATAACTTATTAAAAATTTTAAATTATCAAAATGAAAAAATTTCTGAAGTCGGTATTGAATTTAATATTATTAAAGATGTTAAACTTACTAATTTAAATTTTCGTTATCATAATCAAATAATTTTTACAGATTTTAATTTAAATATTACTAATAATAGCGTTATAACTGGTGCTAATGGTAGTGGGAAATCAACTTTATTACGTTTGTTGGCAACTTATGAAATTAGTGAAAATATTTTATTAAATAATCAAAAATTTTCACTAATTAATATTACAGCTTATCGTAAAAATATTATTTTATTTACGAATGAAGAATCTTTTATTGAAGAATTGATTACTAATTTAAAAATTAATAGTAAAAATAAATTTTGAATCAATTTATTTGATAAATATCATTTTTGATTAATTTTTAAAAAACTCAATATTCAAATTGAGCAAATTACAATAACTAATTATCAATTTTTATCTTTAGGTCAAAAACAAGTTCTTAATTTTTTAATTTTATTTAAACAAAAATATCTCTTAATTTTAATTGATGAATTATTAAGTAATGTTAATCATAAAATTTGTAAAATATTATTTCGAATTTTAACTGATTATCAAACAACAGCACTAATTATTGCAATTAGTCATAATTACATAAATTTTCCACAATCATATAAATTAATAAATATAGGTGATCACAACAATGTCTAGTACTTCTAAATTTTATAAAGTTTTTATCCTAGTCATAATTTTAGCAATTAATACTATTGTTTTGGCAATGGGTTTGTTAATTCATTGTAAAAATATATACAATACTTTTATTGAAATGGATAGTAATAATAACGTCTATTTAGTTTGTGATGATAGCCATTTATATACATTTACAAAGAAGAATAGTTTAGAAATTCTTTTAGTAAATAAAAATATTTTGATTACAACTCATTTGGGTGCTTATCATAGAGATAAAAATAACGAATATTATGTTATCATATATGTTAATCGTAAATACTTATTAACTGACACTACAATACCAGTAAAAGTTATTTATGATAATAAAATTTTATTTAAAGTTTTATTTTAAATAAGATGGAGATTAATATGATTTTAGAAATTCATAGTAATATTAATTATGATATTACTCAAGCTCGTAAAGATTTTAAAGATATTGTAAATCAAGCGATTGTTATCTTAAAATTAAAATCTAATTTAGAAATTTCGGTTCTTTTTGTTAGTGATGCAGAAATTGCACTAATTAATAAAAAATATCGCAATATTAATAAATCAACTAACGTTATTAGTTTTGCTTTTGAAGATAACAAAGATGATATCGAAAAAAATATTGGCATTAGAGTTTTAGGCGATATTATTATTGCTCCACATTATTGTATAAAAATCGCTCAAAAATTACAGCATTCTGAAAGAAGAGAAATTGCTTTTGTGTTTACGCATGGTCTATTACATCTTTTGGGATTTGATCATATCGAAAGTGATGATTGAGATGAAATGGTTAATTATGAAAAAACCATTTTAAAACAATTAGGTATTAGGAGTTAACATATGAAAATCAGTAAAAAACTAATTAAGAAATTTTTTTCGGCAATTAATGGCCTTTTCATAATGTTGCGTGAAGAAAAATCAATTATCGTTCATTTTTTATTTACAGCTATTGTAATTGCATTAGGATTATGATTAAATATATCAAACACTCATTGAGCAATTTTAATTTTAACTTGTTCTTTTGTAATTGGTTTAGAAATTATCAATAGTGGAATTGAAAATTTAGTTGATATGATATCTTTTAAATATAATTTAAAAGCTAAAAAAATCAAAGATATAATGGCTGCTGCAGTTTTTATAAGTAGTCTTTTTGCTTTGGTTATCGGATTTATTATTTTAATACCTTATTTATTAGAAAAAATGAATTAACAAGGAGAAATTTAAAAATGCATAAAAAAAATTTAGAAATGTTTAATCGTTTATTAAGTTTAAAAGAAAATTCACATTCTGTATATTCAAACTATTGAGTAGCTTGTATTGTCGTTGCTGACAATGGTCAATCATTTAATGGTGTGAACGTTGAGAATGCTGCATATGGTGATACAATTTGTGCTGAACGAAGTGCTTTAGTTAGTGCTGTTTCAAACGGTTGTAAACCAAAAACAATTAAAGAACTACATTTAACAAGTAAAAATCCTGGATTCGGTGGCGGTCCTTGTGGGTCATGTCGACAAGTAATATCAGAAATATTACACCCTGAAGGTAAAATTTATAATTATAATGCTCAAGGCGAATATGAAACATATACAATTAAAGATATTTTACCTTATGCATTTACTGGTAAAAGTTTAAATGAAGCTAAATAAATCAGGATTTGTCGCAATTATTGGTCGTCCCAATGTTGGAAAATCAACTTTTTTAAATTTGATTATTGCTACTAAAATAGCAATTGTAACAAACAAACCACAAACTACTAGAAATGCCATTAAAGGAATTTATAATGATGATCGTGGGCAACTTGTTTTTATGGATACTCCAGGGATTCATAAAAATCGCCACGAACTTGGTAACCGTTTAAATAACATTGCATGAGGTTCACTAAAAAGCGCTGATCGAATTTTATGATTTATGCCTGCTAATGAATTTATTGGCGATTTTGCATTTAAAATTAGAGATTACTTTTTAGAAAAACGTAAGAAATTGCTAGCAATTTTAACAATCGTTATTACTAAAAGCGATACAGTAACACCGGCTGCTTTAGTTGCCAAAATAGAAGCTATTAAAAAATTTATTAAAATTGATTTACCAATGATTGCTATTAGTGCGCAAACTAATCATAATATCGAACAATTAAAAAGCGATATTTTTGAAAATATGCCCGTTGGTGAAAAATATTATGGTGAAGACCAATTAACTGATGTTAATAATAAATTTATTGCTCAAGAAATTATTCGCGAAACAATTATTGAAAAAACTCGTGAAGAAATTCCTTATAGTGTCGCAATTGAAATAAATACTTTTTCAAATGAAGAAGATTATTTATTTGTTGAGGCTAACATTATTGTTGAGCGCGATAGTCAAAAAGCTATCATTATCGGTAAAGGTGGAACCAATGTTAAAAGCATTGGAATTGACTCACGTATGAAATTAACTGCTTTTTTTGAAAAAAAGACAACTTTAAAATTGTTTGTTAAAGTAGCTAAGAACTGAAGAAACAACGAAAGTAAATTAAATCAATTTGGTTATTAAGGACAAAAATATGAATAAGAAAAAACATGAAGAAATGATTACCTTTTTACAAACAAGTGGTTTTGTTTTTCCAGGCAGTGAAATTTATGGGGGATTATCTAACAGTTGAGATTATGGCCCATTAGGCGTTGCTTTACAAAGAAATATCAAAAATTTGTGATGAAATCATTTTGTTGATTTTGAAGCTAATAACTTAGGTTTAAATAGTTCAATTTTAATGAACAATAAAGTTTGAAAATCATCTGGTCATATTGATAATTTTAATGATCCTTTAATTGATTGTAAAGAATGTCATAGTCGATTTCGTGCTGATAAAATTTTAGCAGAATTTGATGATAGCATTAATTGAGAAAATTTTACTAATGAGGAATTAACAAATAAAATTAAAACATTAGATATTAAATGTCAAAAATGTCAAAAAGCTAATTTTACTGATGTACGTAATTTTCAACTAATGTTTTCAACACAATTAGGAATTTTAGAAGGTAATAAATCAACGATTTATTTACGACCAGAAACAGCACAAGGAATTTTTATTAATTTTAAAAATGTCTATCGCACAATGCGTAAAAAGTTACCTTTTGGTGTTGGTCAAATTGGGAAAGTATTTCGTAACGAAATTACGCCTGGTAATTTTATTTTTAGAACTAGAGAATTTGAACAAATGGAATTAGAATATTTTTGTTTAACTAATGAAGTTGACCAATGATATAACTATTATCTTGATAAATGTTATAAATTCTTAACAGAAACGCTAGAAGTTCAAAAAGATAACTTAAAAATTAGACAACATTCAGTTGATGAATTAGCCCATTATTCTACTAAAACTAGTGATATAGAATACAATTTCCACTTTGGTTGAGGTGAATTATGAGGGATTGCTCATCGTGGTAATTTTGATTTAGTTCAACATCAAAATAATGCTGATAGTGATCTGTATTATTTTGATCAAATCAATAACGTCAAAGTATTGCCAGAAATCATCGAACCATCAGTTGGAGTTGATCGTTTAGTATTGACTGTCTTAACTGATGCTTATGGGATTGAACAAATTGATGAAAAAAATACTAGAATTCTTTTAAAAATTGCTTATGATTTAGCACCATATAAAATTGCGATTATGCCACTAGTTAAAAAAAATGCAATTGGAGCTATCAAAATTTATCAAGAATTGCTAACTAGTGGTATTGTTGCTACTTACGATCAAACCGCCTCAATCGGTAAGCGTTATCGTCGACAAGACGCAATTGGAACGCCTTGAGTCGTTACTTTTGATTATGATAGTGAAACTGATCAAACAGTGACAATTAGACATCGTGATACAATGAAACAAAAAAGAATTAAAATTAGTGAAATTAAATCATATTTGACTAAACAAAAATTTAGTCAATTGGCTAATAATGAATAATAACAAAATTAACAAAATTCTTAGTTCTGTTGATATTGTAAATATTATAAGTGAAATTATTACTTTAAATAAAAAAGGTAATAATTTTATTGGTCTTTGCCCCTTTCATAGTGATAATTCACCATCGTTAGTAGCATCACGTGAAAAACAAATATACAAATGTTTTGTTTGTAATCATGGTGGTAATGTTTTTAATTTTATTCGGGCTTATTATAATTTGAGTTTTATTGACAGTGTTCGAAAAGTAATTCAATTAGCTAATTTAAATATTGAAATTGAAAAAACGACTGAAGAAATTCAGAAAAGTAAACTACTAGAAAATAAAAGTATTAAAATTAATGAATTAAGTAATTACTTTTTTCAACACAATTTATTAAATACTGATAATGACTTTAAAAAATATTTAATTAATCAACGAAAATTAAATATTAAAACAATTAATAAGTATCAACTAGGTGCAACTTCAGAAAATGGTAAATTAAAACAATTTTTAATTAGTCATAATTTTAGTGATAGCGATATTTTGAAATCACAATTAATATTTATTGATGATGATAGATCGCGCTTTCAAGATTTTTTTACTAAACGGATTATTTTTCCAATTAATAATGAATTTAATTTAACTGTTGGTTTTTCTGGACGAACAATTTCCACTCAAGTCAAAGCTAAATATATTAATTCTAAAGAATCAGAAATCTTTAAAAAACATGAACTTTTATATAATTTTTATCATGCTAAACAAAGTCCAATAATTGCCTTAAAAAAATTTGTCTTTATTGTTGAGGGATTTATGGATGTGATTGCGCTTGATTTAGTTGGCTTTGATAATGTTGTTGCGATTATGGGTCTGAATTTATCAAAAATTCAAATGCAAAAACTAAAGTCATTATCATCAAATATTGTTTTATTTTTAGATAATGACCAAGCTGGTAATAATACTAATTTAAAATTTATTGACAGTTTAGTGCAAAATGGCTTTAAAATTAAAGTAGTAAACAACAATGCTAAAAAAGACCCTTTTGATATTTGACAATTTGAAGGTCGTGAAAAATTATTAACAATTTTAGATGCTCGTTTAGATTGATGAGAATTTAAATATCTATTTTTCAAAAAACAAAATTCAACAGAATTAATAAGTGACATCTTAAATATTTATCAAAGTATCGATAATAAAGTTTATCGCTTAAATTTTTTAAATTACATTAAAAATGATGATTTAAATATTTATCAACAAACATTAAGTATTTTAAATGATGGTCAAGAAAATCAACAAAAAGTTGATTATAATTGGGAATTATTGAAGAAAATGATCACATCAAAATACTTTACTACAAAATATTCGAATGAGATTTTTTACATTCCTAATATAAAAATGAATAATATAGCGTCTTATATAGTAAAATATTATAATAGGTATGATTACTTAACGATAGTCGATATTACGTCATTTTTTGAAAACGAAATTATTAATCTTGATTTAAGAACACTAGCTTTTGATTTGCTAAAAGCAGTTAATGACCATTTTGAAAATCTCATTAACCATATTTTTTCAAATATAAAATCATCAGTTATTAGTGATCTTAAAACAACTATTTTAAACGAAACAAACCCCACTATTAAACAAGAAAAAATATTAAATTTAACGAAAATCATTAAATTTAATAAAAAAACTAATAGTAACTAATAGTACACAAAAGAAATTAGAGGTATTAATCTATGAAGCTAGAAAATATGGAAAAAAAATATGCGACGATTTTAAAAGTTTTTAAAAGAGCTGCTAAAAAACATGAGCGTGGTTATTTAACAGTTGAAGAAATCTACGCCATTATGGAAAAACGAAAATTAAAAATTGAAGAAAAATATATGAATGATTTTATATCGTTTTTATTAACTGAGGGTATCGCAAAAGACGAAGTTGATAAAAGTGATTTATTCATTAATGGTAAAGATGTCAGTAAACTTGGTGAAGATGAATTATTTACTGATGAAGATTTATCAAATGAAATTACTGAAACTAAAGATAACGTTAAATGATATATGCGTTGAATCGGAAAATACGGTGAATTATTAAAAAAAGAAGAAGAAGTAGTATTAGCAAAAACAATTAAAAAATATACTAAATATTCTGAAGATGGAATGCCTAAATATGGCTACAAAGCTAAAAAGGCACGCGAATCATTAATTCAATCCAATTTACGATTAGTTGTATCAATTGCGAAAAAATATAAAAATCGTGGTTTAAACTTTATGGATTTAATATCTGAAGGTAATAGTGGTTTAATTAAAGCTGTTGAAAAATTTGAATGAGAAAAAGGATTTAAATTTTCAACTTATGCAACTTGATGAATTAGACAAGCAATCACTAGAGCAATTGCTGACCAAGCGCGTACAATTAGAATTCCAGTTCATATGGTTGAAACAATTAATAAACTAATTAAAATTGAAAAAGAATTATTACAAGTAACTGGTCGCCCGGCAACTGATGAAGAGATTGCCGAACAAATGGGCGAACATTTTTCTGCGCAAAAAGTTAGAAATATTCGTACGATTAATATCGATCCAATTTCATTAGACAAACCAATTGGTGAAGAAGATTCTAAATTATCAAATTTTGTCGA
This sequence comes from Mycoplasmatales bacterium, assembly GCA_965222855.1. Classification (GTDB taxonomy): domain Bacteria; phylum Bacillota_I; class Bacilli_A; order Mycoplasmatales; family JABABV01; genus JABABV01. The sequence continues at coordinate 23,606 of CBDCUL010000004.1, forward strand.
AGATAAAAGAAGTGAAAATCCAATCGAATTTACTTATAGACAAGAATTAAAAGAAGTTCTAAATTCAGTTCTTTCTGACGTCTTAACTGATCGTGAAGAGGAAGTAGTTCGTCGTCGATACGGTGTCGGTAACGATAAAAATGGTAATCCATTGCGTTCACAAACGCTAGAAGAAGTTGGTGTTTACTTTGGTGTAACGCGTGAACGAATTAGACAAATTGAGGCCAAAGCACTCCGAAAATTAAGACACCCCCAAAGAAAGAAACATTTAAAATCTTTTTTAAAGCATTAATATGTTAAAAAAAAAACTGTTGAAAAATAAACGTTTAAAGGCGATTTTAAATCTAACAGACGCCAATTTAAATATTGCTGATATCGGAGCAGACCATGGTAACTTGGCAATTGAATTAGCTAAAATATCAAAACAAGTTTTTGCTACCGAATATCACTCAGCCCCATTTTTAAGACTGCAACAAAAAATTGATCAAGAAAATGTAGACAATATTATTGTTTTACAAGGTGATGGTTTTAACCCATTACCAAAACAAACTATTGATTTAGCAATTGTTGCAGGTATGGGTGGCAAAATTATTAGTGATATGATTGCTCGTTTTCCTAATATAGCCACTTTAATTTTGGCACCGCAAAATAATAGCGCAATCGTTAGAAGCGCTTTAAAAAAATATAATTATCAAATTATTAAAGAAATTATTTTAAAAGAAAAAGGACTATATTATAATATTATTAAGGCCATCAAAAGTAACACGACTAATATTATTTATCGTAAAGATATTTTAATTGGTCCTGTTTTTGAAAAAAATCTAATTGTAAAAGAATTTTTAGAAGAAAAACTTAATCGTTTAAACCGCATTAACAAACACCGACAAGACAAAAATATTTATCAGGATATTCTTGAAATTGAAAAAATATTAAAAAGTTGGTAACTAGTTTATGAAGTTATTTTTAAAAAATTTTTGATACTATAGAAATATAATTTGAAAGAAACCAAATATAAATCAAAAATCTGATAAACGAGCAGCCAGTTATTTAGAACTGTTTTTTGATTTAGCATTTGTGTCTTCGATCACTATTTTTTCAAAATATTTAGACTATGCCTGAACTGGCGGTTCTTTATATCTTTGAATTCTATTTTTTTATTTTCTCTGAAATGTTTGATTTAATATAACTTTGTACGCTGACCGGTTTGAAACATCAGGGATTAGATATCGATTAATTATTTGAGTTAATATGGTACCTTGTTTATTAATGGCATATGGTTATTCAGAATCTCATCTAATTGCCTTTAGTACTAATTCTGATCTGATCGAATTTAAAGGTGTTTACATCTTAGGTTTTATCTTATCTAGAATGATTTTAGTAGTTATTTATTTAGATATTATTGTTAACTCTGCTGAACAAAATAGTTTTGTTTATCAAAATTATTTTTTACCAGCACTAGGGTTTTTTATATCACCTATCATTATCTATACAATGTTTTCTTGAACTGGTGATTACCATTTTAATGATAAAGATAATATTGGAATTATCGTCTTTTCAATAGCTGCTTTAATTGAAATATTCTTCACCACGATCCCGATTTTATTTTGGTCTGAAAAATTACCAAAATTACATAAAACGCATATTACTGAAAGATTTATTTTGTTTACATTAATTACTTTAGGTGAGTTAGTTCTTTCTTCTTTCTTAAGTACTGTTAATATCAATGAATTGAATCATAGTATGAATTTAGGATTGAATTATTCTTATTTAATCTTTAGATTTGCCACCAGTATTTTGCTTATTTTTGGGATATGATGAGTGTACACCGATTGAATCGGAAGTATCATCTATACTAAAAGTAAGCATAATCGAAAAATTGTTTGATATTCCTACGCCCATTTTTTCCTAGTTATTGGTTTGTTATTTATATCTAGGGGAATTGATGGGATTGATGTAATTGCAACAATGCGATCTTCTGGTCAATCAACCTCAAGTATTGCTAAGATATTGGATCTGCCTGGCACTTTCAATTTAATCCACTTAGAAGGTGGTGATAAGTTATATATTTATCCCCGACTTTTTAATTATGGGTTTGCAATTTTCTTCTTTTGTATTCTAATGATTATGTTCACAACGAACTTAAAATTTGCTAATCAAAATTATGAAGCAAATAATCATGAATGAAGTTTATGAATATCGCTAATTACGATGATTTTATTGTTTTCTACTTTAGGCGCCTTATCTAATCAAGCGCTAAAACATTTTGAATTTTTCTATAATATCAATACTTATATGGCAGTCGCCATAACGATCTATTTAATTATTTCTGGTATTATAGTATGGATGATTTATTTTCAGAAAAAAATTATTACAGGTGAGAAATAATATGAACGTTACTGATATATACAAAATTTTAAACCAAGAATTTCCATTTAGTGATGCAATGGATTTTGATAATTGTGGAATTTTATTAAACCATAATGATGTCGAAATTAGTAAAGTTTTTATCGCCCTAGATTTAAATAGTGCTAATTTAGCCATTGCCATTAAAAATAAAGCCAATTTGATCATTACGCACCATCCTTTCATATTTAATAGTTTTAACGAAGAGATGGCGTTTAAATGAAAAAAAGATATTTGACATAAATTAGAAGAGTTTAAAATTAATTTAATCGCAATGCACACTAATGTCGACACTTCTAAAAAAGGCTTGAACGCTAGCTTAATGACTGCTTTGAACATAAAAAAATGATCTTTTTTCAATAAAGATCATTTAGGTTTAATTGGTCAATTGGATCGTGAAATTAAATTGGAAAATTTTATTCCGGTTTTAAAATCAGCTTGATATTTAAAACATATTAAATTTTTAGGTGATCCTAATGCAATTTGTAAAACGATTGCGATTGTTGGTGGTAGTGGGGGCGAATATTTTAATGATGCTCATCATCAAAAAGCCGATTTATTTATTAGTTCCGAAATTAAATGACATCAATATGTCGCGGCTAATGAATTAAATTTGAACGTTATTGAAGTTTGTCATAGTATTGAATGATTTTTTACAATTACAATTCGTAATTTATTAGAGCAATATCATCTTGATGTGATCGAAGATCGCAACATGTTAGATATTGAATATTATTAAAGTTCATTACAAATACTAATAATTTTATTTGTAATGTATGTTGGAGTTGAAGCGCCTGCGGTAATTGCAATATGGCGCTTTTTCTTTAAAAGTTCGATTGATAATTTTTCTGGGTCATTAATTAAAATTGAATCAATGCCTTGGTTTTTAACAATATTCATTAAAGCATTTGAATTGTTAGATTTTTTATCACCACAAACAATTACTAAATCAATTGATTTATCTAACTTAAATAATGGTGTTTGACGATCAAGCGTTGCTTTACATAAATCATTGTAAAGTTCAACTTGTGGTCATTTAGTTTTAATTCTACTATAAAATTTTTCTAAATCAATTGATGAAAGCGTTGTTTGGTTTAAAACAGCTAACTTATTTTTGATTTCTAATGTTTCTAATTGTTCTAATTTAGTTATTAGATGAATTTTTGCTAAATCTAATTCTTTAACAGCTAATGTTTCTGGATGTTGATGGACTCCTAAAAAAATGATTTCAAAATTATTACTAATTTTGTCAATCACTAGATCAAAAGTTTTAACAACTTCGGGACAAACAGTGTCATAAAAAGTAAATTTATGAACTTTTACATATTCAATCACACTAATAGGTGTCCCATGTGCTGTAAAAATTAGGATTGCTTTTTTAGGATCAAGTGATTTAACTAAATCTAGACGACTAGTTGTTGAATCATCTAATAAAATAATCCCTAATTTTTCAATATCATTAACAATATGTTGGTTATGAACTAACATTCCAATCATATAAATTTGTCGTGGATCATTCGCATGTTCTTTCACAATTTTTTTAGCCATCATTATCGCTCTAATTACGCCATAACAATATCCTCTAGGAAATATTTTAGTAATTTTCATTAAACACCTCACGTTATTAAATTATAGCAAATATTATATGTTATAATTTAATAAATTTATCAAATCAGATAATAATATAAATAACATCGTAAAAGGCGGTATCATTAAGATATGAATAATTTCAAAAAATTTAATTTTAAAAATTGAATTATCCAAGAATTGGATGATTTAAAATTCACTAATCCAACCCCAATCCAAGACGCAACTATAACAGTCATCAAAAAACATCAATACGTCGTCGTTAACGCAGCAACTGGTAGTGGTAAGACACTTGCCTTTATGTTACCAATTATCAACGATATTGATAGCTCAATTAAAGAAGTACAAGCAATTGTCATTACTCCTTCACGAGAATTATCTAAACAAATTTTTGAAGTAACGAATACGTTGATCAAAAATAATGATGGTTTGAAAGCTGATTTAATTACTGGTGGTCAAAATATTGCTAATAAAAATTTAAAAAGTAGCAATATTTTAATCGGAACAGCATCAAAAATTAAACAAGTCTTTAGTCAAGATAAACAATCACACATCACAAATGCTAAATATTTAGTAATTGATGAAGCTGATATGACAATTGATCATGAATTTTTTGATGATCTTAATTTCTTAATTCAAAAAATTAATAAGAATATTAAAATTATTATTTGTTCAGCGACAATTCCTGAAGAATTAACTAAATTTATGCAAAAATATTTACATAATAAATTCAAAGTTGTTAAAGCGCCACAACGTTTAAGTAATATTGAGCATATTGTGATTAATACTAAAGTTCATAAGAAAATGGAAAATTTACATAAACTAATGAATATTACTAATCCGTATGTGGGAATTATTTTTGTAAGTACTAAAAATGGCGTTAAAAAAGTCCATGATTATTTAGCAAAAAATAATATTAAAGCCGGAATTATTCATGGTGATTTAACTCATCGTGAGCGAAACCAAATTTTACGACGCATCCGTAATATGGATTTCAAATGAATTGTTGCTAGTGATGTTTTAAGTCGTGGGCTTGATATTGAAGGATTAGATGTTGTGATCAATTATGATTTACCAAACAATATTGAATTTTATCAACATCGTGCCGGACGAACAGCTCGTTATTATAACAGTGGAATTTCTTATTCTTTAATTGATCTAAAAAATCATCGCGAAATGAGTCAACTACATAAAGTAAATCTAGATTATAAAGTGATGAAATTTGTTAATGATGAATTAGAAAATATCCAAAATGTAGAAATGATCAAAGAAAGAAAATTAGTTAAAAGAGAAAAATTAGCTAATAAAAAATTAGATAAATTTGACAATGAAATTCGTCAAATAACTAATCAAAATAAAAAAACAAAACCAAAAGATAAAAAACCAAACTATAAAAAGAAATTAAAAATGAAAGTCGATCGCTTAAAGAAAAAACAAAAAAATAAAGTAATGCAAAAAAGGAGAAAAGAAATTCTATATGGAAAAAAATAAAATTATTATTGGGGCACATGTTAGTTTGAAAGCGCCCAATTATTTTCTAGATAGTGTCAAAGATAGTTTAGCTTATAATGCTAATGCGTTAATGATCTATACTGGTCCGCCAATGAACAGTCGTCGTCAAGCGATAGAAAAATTAAATATTCAAGCTGGACTTGATTTAATGACTGCTAATGGAATTGATCCAAGTCATACGATCATTCATGCGCCATACATTATAAATTGCGCTTCACCAGAAGACAATAAATGAAACTTTGCCCAAGAGTTCTTAATTAAAGAAGTTCGTCGTAGTGCTGCGTTAAAAGCTAAATATTTAGTGCTTCATCCTGGTGCTCATGTTGGTAGTGGTAAAGCGGCTGGTTTACAACGTATTGTTGCAGCACTTGACTATGTTTTGGCAAATGATGGAACTGATGTTAAAATAGCATTAGAAACGATGGCTGGCAAAGGTAGTGAACTTGGTTCAACTTTTGAAGAGTTAAACTACATTATTACTGAATCAAAATTTAGTGATCGGATTGTTGTTTGTTTTGATACTTGTCACGTTTGAGATGCTGGTAAAGATTTAAATAACATTGATCAAGTGTTAGATGAATTTGACCGTATTGTTAGTTTAGACAAATTACAAGTAATTCATCTAAACGATTCTAAAAATCCTTTATCAGCACATAAAGATCGCCATGAAAATATTGGTCATGGTTATATTGGTTTTGATGCTTTATTAAAAATTTTCAATCATCCTAAATTAATTAACGTTGTTAAAATTTTAGAAACACCATGAATTGAAAAACAACCACCTTATAAAGCGGAAATCACTGCTTTACGAAGCGAAGATAAAACTTTATTACCTAAAAAATAATCAAAACAAAAAAACAAGAAATAATTAATTTCTTGTTTTTAAATTGTTTGCTTTTTTCTATATTATTTTCGTTGTTTCTTTGTTTGGTTTCTTCTTCGTTTTAAAAAGATAAATTTTTCCTTCTTTACCAGCAATTAATTTCATTATATTAGCCCGATGTTTAAACGTCATAAATAATGAGATTATCGCAATTGCTACCGGTCATTGATCGCCAGCAATTTGATGTGGTGTTTGTGGTCCGTTTGTAAATCAAGGGATTCACGATAACAGAAAAATAATTCACGTTGTTGATAAAGAGGCGACGCTAACGTATTTTGTAATTCAAACGATTAAAAATACTAATGTTAAAGTTATTAGGAATAGGACTCAGTTTAAACTGAGGACAATTCCAACTGCGCAAGCAGCGCCTTTGCCACCGCGAAAATTGTGAAACACTGGATAACAATGACCGATTAAAATAAAAACCGCCATTATTTCCAAGTGATTACAAGTGCTAAAGAATTTAACTGAATGCGTTAAAGCAATACAAGTAAACATCACACTTACACTTTTTAAAATATCTAGAAACATTACAAGGATACCGATTTTGGTCCCTAAATAACGAGCTACATTAGTAGCACCAGCATTTTTAGAACCTAAATCACGAATATCACCATGTTTCATGATGTGATAAATAATAATAGAGAAATTAATGCTACCTACTAAATATGCAAAACATATTAGAATAAAGTAAGCACTTATATCTTGAAAAATAATCATTTTTATATCACCAATCTTAATTATACAATTATTTTAGAAGTTATCATAGCAAAACATAAGTAAAAAGAGGTTAAATTTATGAAAAATAAATATAATAGTAAATCATTGCAAGTGCTAGAAGGTCTAGAAGCAGTTCGAAAACGACCCGGAATGTATATTGGTTCAACTGATACGCACGGTGTTCATCATTTAATTTGAGAAATTTTAGATAACTCAGTTGATGAAGCGCTTGCTGGATTTGCTAATCATATTAAAATTATTATCAATCAAGATAGTAGCGTTACTGTGATTGACAATGGTCGTGGTATCCCGGTTGATAAGCATAAAAGTGGTGTTTCTGGAATTGAACTAGTGTTTTCAAAATTACATGCTGGTGCTAAATTTGGTAGTGACAGTGGTTATAAAACAGCTGGTGGGTTACATGGTGTTGGCGCTTCAGTCGTTAATGCTTTATCAAGTTTTGTTGACGTAATTGTATGACGTGATGGATTTGAATGAAGACTTAATTTTATTAAGGGCGGTTCGAAAGTTAGTAAATTAACTAAAGGTAGAAAAAGTAATAAAAAAGGAACTTCAATTACTTTTAAACCAGATCAATTAATTTTTAGTAACACAAAAATTAATTTTGATATGATTATTAATAAAGCACGCGAAAGTGCCTTTTTAGTAGAAAACTTGAACATTGAAGTTGAAGACCATATTGATAACAAGATTAATAATTTTAAATTTAAAAATGGTTTACGCGATTTTATGGAATTTATTTCAACTGAAAAATCGATCACACCATTAATTGAATTATCAAATACTTTTTTAAATATTAAAACTAAAATTGTTTTGCAATATAATAAAGGTGATCAAGAAAATATTCTTTCGTTTGTTAATAATGTTAAAACTAGTGATGGCGGAACGCATGAAAATGGTTTCAAATCAGGCTTAACAAAAACAATTAAAAATTATCTTAAATCACAAGAGATTAAAGAAAAATTCGTCATTGAGGGTCAAGATATTCGTGAAGGTTTAAGTGCTATTTTATCAATTTATATTAATGAAGATAAGTTAGAATTTGAAGGTCAAAACAAACATAAATTATCAACACCTAGTGCTCGCATCGCTGTTGAAAATACGATCAATCAAAATCTAAATTATTGATTGTTAGAAAATAAAACGCAAGCTGATAAAATAATTCATAAAATTCAATTGAATGCCAAAGCCCGAACTTTGTCAAAACAATCACGTAAAGAAATTAAAGAAATTAAAAATAACCAGAAAATAAAACGGATCTTATCTGGTAAATTATCACCAGCTCAATCAAAAAAATATGCTGATAATGAACTATTTTTAGTTGAGGGTGACTCAGCTGGTGGGAGTGCTAAACTTGGTCGCGATCGTAAAAACCAAGCAATTTTACCACTGCGTGGTAAAATTATTAATACTGAAAAAGCTAACATTTTAGATATCTTACGTAATGAGGAAATCAATACAATCATTAATGCTGTTGGCGCTGGATTAGAAGACAACTTTAATATTAAAAAAGCCAAATATGGCAAGATTATTATTATGACTGATGCTGATACTGATGGAGCGCATATTCAATCATTATTAATTGCTTTTTTCTATCATTATATGAAAGACTTAATTTTAGATGGTCGTTTATATATTGCGATTCCGCCATTATTTAAACTAATGAATAAATATAATAAAAAACAAATTCATTATTTATATGACGAAACAGAATATCAACAATTTCCTAATTTAGAAAAATATGAAATTCAGCGTTATAAAGGGTTAGGCGAAATGAATGCCAACCAATTATGAGAAACAACAATGGATCCTGAATCACGAACTTTAATTCAAATTACTTTAAATGATGAAGAATTTTCTAAAAAAGAAATTACCATTCTAATGGGCAACAAAGTTGAAGATCGTAAATTATGAATTCAAAAAAATATTCGCTTTACATTAGTTGATAATATTATAATTAAGCAAAAATAATGAGGTAGTTAAGATTATGAAAAAAAATAAAAAAAATACATCGCTAATTATTCAAAAAGAATTAGGGACAATTTTAGGTGAGCGTTTTGGACGCTATGCTAAATATATTATTCAAGAACGGGCAATTCCAGATGCGCGTGATGGTTTAAAACCGGTCCAGCGTCGAATTCTTTTTGCAATGAGTGAACTAGGATTAACTTTTGATAAAAGTTATAAAAAATCAGCTCGAATTGTTGGAGAAGTTATTGGTAAATATCATCCCCATGGTGATAGTTCAGTTTATGAAGCAATGGTGCGGATGTCACAAGATTGAAAAACTAATGCTCAATTAGTTGATATGCATGGTAATAATGGTTCAATTGATGATGACCCTCCGGCAGCGATGCGTTATACGGAAGTTCGTATGTCAAAAATTAGTAGTTATTTATTGAAAGATATTGAATATAAAACTGTTAATTTAACAAATAACTTTGATGATAGTGAAATGGAACCAGTTGTGCTACCAGCTAAATTTCCCAACCTTTTAGTAAATGGTGCACGTGGGATTGCGGCTGGATATGCCACGGAAATTCCACCCCATAATTTAGGCGAAGTAATTGATGCGATTATTTATCAAATTAATAATCCAACAGCGACAATTAGTGATTTATTAAAAATTGTTAAAGGTCCAGATTTCCCAACTGGCGGAATTATTCAAGGAAAATCTGGAATTATTGATGCTTTATCAACTGGTAAAGGCCGAATTTCAATTAAAGCGCAAACTGAAATTGTTAATAACCAAATTATTATTACCGAGATGGCCTTTGGCGTTAACAAAGCTAATATGGTTCGTAAAATTGCTGAAATCATTGTTAATAACAAGATTGATGGAATGATTGAAATTAGAGATGAAACATCACGCCAAGGCTTAAAAGTTGTCATTGATTTAGAGTCTGATAGTGATGGTGAAACTATTTTAAAATATTTATTTAAAAATAGTGAACTGCAAGTATTTTATAATTATAATATGGTTGTCATTGATAACTATCAACCAAAATTAGCTAATTTAAAAAATTTAATTAATATTTATATTGCTCATCAAGAAATTATTATTATTAAAAAATCAAAATTTAAATTATCAAAATTACAAAAACGTAAACATATTTTAGATGCTTTAATTAAAATTGTTAGTCATCTAGATAAAGTAATTGAAATTATTCGTCAATCACTTGGTAAAGCTTCAGCTCGTAATAACTTAATGAGTTATTTCAGCTTTGACGAAGTCCAAGCTGAAGCAATTGTAACGCTTCAATTATATCGCTTATCATCAACTGATGTAGTGACTATGGAATCTGAATATAAAAACATTTTAAAACAAATAACTATTTTGCAAAAAATCTTATCACATCGCCATGTTGTTTTGAAAATTATTATTAAAGAATTGCAAGATGTTAAAGCAGAATTTGCAACAGAGCGTTTTAGTAGAATTGAAAACTACATTGATAAACATGATTTTAATAATCAAAAACTAGTTAAATCAGAAATTATGAACGTTGATTTTACACATAATAATTACTTTATTAAATATCAAATTAATGATAAAAAAAGTACTAAAAATGCTTTATTAAAAAATGATGATCTAGTAGTTTCCCATTTTAAAATTAATAATCAAGCTGCTTTATACGCTTTTACTAATCATGGTAATTTATTAAAAATTGCCGTCCATAAAATTAAACTAACGCAAGTTAACCAAATTGGTCAACATATTAATGAAATTACTAAATTAGGCGATCTTGAAAAAATCATTAAAATTTTTAATTTTAATGATTATCAAAAAGACCAACATATTTGTTTTGTTACTAATAAAGGTCAAGTTAAAAATATGGAAATAGCTACTATTTTAGCACTAAAATCTTATCGTCCATCACGAATTATTAAAATTAAAAATGATGATACGTTACTTAATGTAATTATTGCTGACAACAACCACAACGTTGTTGTTGTCAGTGATCGTGGTTATTATACTAATTTCCCATTCCGTGAAATTCCGACATTAGGTGCTAACACTAGTGGTGTTCGCGCTATCAAATTAAAAGATGATCAAAAAGTTGTCGGAATTGGATCAGTTGCTTTTGGTAGTTTATTATTAATTGCTAGTGATGATGGTTATTTTAAAAAAATTGATTTATCAACTTTAGCAACAACTAATCGCGCACTAAGAGGAAATCAAATTTTTAAAAATAACATTGACCATAAAATTGTTAAAGCGTTAGAAATAACTGATTTTAGCATTATTAAATATCAATTACATAACGGTCATTGAGAAACAATGACTAATAAAATTAACCAAATTCATGATTTATCTGCTAAAAATGCAAGATTTAGCACAGAGACAATTATTAATGTTATTATTAAATAATTATTATCAACTAGGAGGACTATATGTTTAATCGTAAAAAGAAAAATTTAATTACTTTCAAAAAAAGTATTTATAATTATTTTAAACCATCAATTTATATTTCACATTTTACTGATTTAAATTTAGATGCTTTACAAAAACAAGGCATTAAATTGTTTTTTTGTGATTTAGACAATACTTTAGTACCTCATTATAAAATAATGCCCACAGCAGAAACGCTAAAATTTATTGAAACTGTTAAAAATAAAGGAATGACTTTTGTTTTGTTATCAAATAATTTTAGTAAACGAGTTAATAAATTTGCTGAAAAAGCAAACATTACTTACTATTTCAGTATGGTTAAAAAACCGCTAACTCAAGTTGTAAGAAAATTTATGAAAGAACATAATTTTAAAACTAGTGAAACTATTATTATGGGCGATCAATTAATTACTGATATTTTTATGGCTAATCGCTTACAAATTGAATCAATCCTAGTTATGCCAATTGTCAGTACTGATAAAAAAATCAATAGTTTTAATCGTTGAGTCGAACGTTTAATTTATAAAAAACTTGGAAAAAATAATATTCTAATTAAAGGAGAATTTCATGAAAAATGAACTTACCATTCCGATAAATCCCAACTACTCTAAACCACGCCAATGTCCCGGATGCGGCCAGAAGGCCCAGATTGTTAATGAAGGAAGCATCTGTCAACGCTGTTGACGTATGCTTCATTACAATGATTTTAAATCAATCACTAATCCATTATCAGAAGAATTAATTCTAGCTAAAATTAATAAAATAGCGCAAGGTGTTTTAATTGTAATTGATTTATTTAATTTTAATATGGCATCTTTAAATGAGTTAATTAATAATATTGATCCGCATATTAAGAAAATTTTATTAATTAATAAAATTGATCTATGTGATCAGAATATTAGAATTAGTAAAGTAATTGATAAAATGAGTGCACAATTAGAACAAGTTAATAACTTGGTAATTATTGCAATTAGTAGCTTAAAAAAAGATCGTCATTTAAATCAATTATTTAATCTTATTCAACAATTTAAAAAAGGTGACAAAATTATTAGTGTTGGTTATGAAAATGCTGGTAAAACAACTTTAGTGTCAGCTTTATTAACTCATAATAATGTTGATCATCATTTAATTCAAAGTCGTTTTCCTGGAACAACGCATAATTTTATTAGTTTTGAAATTGAGGGTATTAAAATCATTGATACTCCTGGATTGAGCAATCCTTTTAGCATGCGTCAATATGCCCAAGATGTTTCACATAAAAAATGAACTTTTAAAAGTCGTTTTCGACCAAAAATATTTTCACTAAATGCTGACCAATCAATTTTATTCGGGAATCTAGTAATCTTTAGTTTTAGTGATGGTCCAATTACTAATTTTACAATCTATCCTAATCCTAATATTAATGTGATGCGTACAAAAACTACTAATTGAGATCGTTTACAAACAAAAGATGATGCTTTCTTTAAATGACCAATTGCTAAAAATCGTAATTATGTTGAACAAATAATTCATTTAGAAAAAAATAATGATAAAATTGAAATTGAAATAATAGATATTGGTATAATAAAATTGACTAGCAATGGCCAAACTTTAAAATTTCTTGGTCCAATCAATACAATTGTTAAAATTCGTAAATCAATATTTTAGAAAAATAGAAAAGAGGGAAAAATGGGTAAAAAAATCGCAATTTATGGTGGTGCTTTTGATCCAATACATAACGGCCATATCCATATTATAAATACTGTTTTAGAAAAATTAGATGTTGAAAAAATCATCATCGTACCTTCAAAAGCAGGTCCTTGAAAACAACATTTTTTAACTAGTGGTACACATCGAATGGCAATGTTAGAAATGGTTTTTACTAATAATGATAAAATTGAAATTGATGATTTTGAATTAAAATCATATAGTATTTCTTATAGTTATAAATTGTTAGAATATTTAACAAAAAAATATCCCGATAATGAATTATTATTCATTATCGGCGAGGACCAAGTTCTTAATTTTAAAAAATGAGAAAAATATCGTAAAATTTTAGAACAAGCTCAAGTTTTTGTTAGTCAAAGATTTGCTAAAAATTCCCAAATGGATAAAATAAATTCAATTTGTGAAGAACTTAATTTTCAAAAATTGAATAATTCAGTAATTGATGTTTCATCAACTTATGTTAGAAAAGGTCATTTTAAAAATAATGTCCCTTTAAACGTCAATAAATATATTGGTGATAATGCTCTATATTTAGGTAATGTTTTAGCTAATAACTTATCAAGTTATCGCTTTTTTCATTGTTTAAGTGTCGGCGCATGAGCTGGTAAGATTGCTGATACACAAAGTGATATCGATTCAAAAACAGCATATATTGCTGGTTGTTTGCACGATATCACTAAAGAATGATCTTTTAAAAAGCAATATAGTTATTTACAAGATATGGGCCTAAAATATGAAAAAATTTCAATTCCAGTGCTCCATTCTTTTACAGGTGCTTTTTGAGTTAGTGATGAATACGGTATTACTAATAAACATATTTTATCTTCAATTATTAAGCATACTACTGCTAATGAAACGATGTCTAAATTTGATAAAATAATTTTTATTGCTGACAAAGTTTGTGATGATCGTGATTATCCTGGAGTTGAAGAATATCGTAAATCAGCATTAATTGATATTGATAAAACTTTTAAACAAATTTTAATATATCAATATAAACGAACTAAAAAAAGACAAGGTCGTAAACATATGAATCGCCGTACTATTGATGCAGTTGCTAAATATGCATTCGATCATTTGTTTCAAAAAGACGATATTACTAAAAAGGAGTAATTTATGCTTGGAATAA
>CBDCUL010000005.1:0-33839 GCA_965222855.1 Mycoplasmatales bacterium
TTACTTATGACTCATTTCATCCTTATAATGTATCAATGTGAAAATGTATTCAACAACCAAATAAGCCATATGATTTTACAGATTTCAAAAAAAGTGCTTTAAGTGAAAATTCTTATAACATCGTTCATAATTCAACACCGCGTGTTACTCGTTGAGCTGATGTTCCCGCAGCTAAACTGCATTTTAAAAATCAAACAGTTCTGGGTTTTACAATTGTTGTCAACATCTATTCTGATTATGATGAACCTAAAATTATTTTAGCTACTTTTACAATTACTTTTAATAATAAAACTTATCAAAAATATTCAGTCAATAATTGAATTTGTAGCAAACTGCCAAATGAAGAATAATGACCAATTATAGAATGCTTTAAAAAAGTTAGTCACAACTAACTTTTTTTAGTAATTACTAATGATAATAATTACTAAAAATCTCAATCAATATGTTATTATAATAATATAATTAGGTGAGTTGATGATTGGAGATTGTAAGCTATGAAATTATTAAAAATGATTAAAATGAGTATTTTATCAATCACAAGTATTAGTGGTGTAACTTTCGCAATTAATAGTTGTGCGATCAATAATAGTTACCAGCAAGATGCTACAGAGTTTAAAGAATTTGAAAAGAAAGCTGAAAATGAAAGTTTAGAGAATATTGTTAGTGATTCTAATCCCGGGGCAAATGGATGAGACGACATTGCTGCTAGTAATTTAACGCAAAATCTCTTCAAAGTAGATGGTCATAAGATTAGTGTGTTAATTGGAGTAATATCACGTAAAGAAGCAGCAACGTTTAGTATTACTTATACTCAATATAAACCATATAATGTTTATGATTGAGAATGTGAAATTCAACCATCACGCCCAACTGATTTTAATTTCTTTAAAATGATGGCAAAAGTTGAATCACTTTCAAATATTGTTGAATATGCCAATAATCCCGCAGTCGTTGGTTGGGAAGGAGTTCAAAATAGTGATTTAGTAAAATTATCAACTACCGAAACTAAAGATTCAATTACGATTAATATTAAGAATAGTTTAAAACATCAATCAGCCTTGTTTACCGCTTTTTATATTATGAAGACCTCTTATCAATTAGTTGATTGATCATGTCAACAACAACCAATAGCGTTGCCTAATTTTGATGACTTTAAAAAAGCGGCTGAAGCTGAAAGCGCAATCAACGTTGTTAAAAATGCTAGCTTTCCAGCTCAAGGTTGAAATAAAGCAATTGCTAATAATTTGAAAATTGAAACTGATACGATTATTCATAAAACATTAGTTGTTAAAATATATGATGTAGTTAAAGCTGAAAGTGCCACTTTCAGCAATACTTACAAAATCGATCATAAATATAATGTTGACTTATGAAGATGTGTCTTGCAACCAACTCAATTACCAGTGTTTGCTGATTTTGAAAAAACAGCTATGCTTGAATCATTAATTCATATTGTGGCTCAAACAAAACCTAATGGGTGAGATAAATTATCAGTCAATGATTTATCTGCTCATGGAAAATCAAGCACTAGTAATTCGGTTATAATTAATATTATTTCAAAATCAAAACAAGAAATAGCTACATTTACAGCAACTTATCGTCCTTTTGAAGCTTATAAAATCAGTGATTGAAAATGTAGTGATTTACCAAAATCATTACCTAATTTTGATGAGTTTAAAAAAGCAGCACAAGCAGAAAGTGCAATTAATATTCTTAAGAATGCAACAATTAAAGCTAACTGAAATATTAAATCAGCAACTGATTTTATCATTTTAACATCAAACATAGTTAATCAAAATACAGTCATCAAAACTATTGTGTGACAATCAACGAAAGAAGTTGTCATATTTAGTGCTACTTATCACGAGTATCAATCTTATAAAGTTAGTGATTGACAATGTATTAGTCAACCAAAATTAGCACCTACTTGAACTGATTATTGACATAATGCTTATGGAGAATTAGCATGAAGAATTGTTAAAAATGCTCATCCAACAAAAACAGCTTGAATTAATGATGATAATTCGAACTTCTTTTTTAAAGGTGCTAAATCAAATCGTAACAATACGATTACACTATATATCGGTAATCATTCTAGACATAATGCCGGAGCGGGATTCACAGCACATTATAATCTTTATCATTCTTATAATGTGACAGATTGAAAATTATTGACTTAACTAAAAAAAATAAGCAATCTTTTAAACTATCTAAATTAGTTAACTAATTTAGATAGTTTAGTATTATAGAACATTAAGTACTGAATATAGTCATTTTAAAAAGTTAGTTTAGCTAACTTTTTTTAGTAATTACTAATGATAGTAATTACTAAAAATGTTAATCAATATGTTATTATAATAATATAATTAGGTTACTATATGATCGGAGATTATAAGTTATGAAATTCTGAAAAATTATCAAAATGAGTATTTTATCGATCACCAGTATGAGTGGGGTAATTTTTGCGATTGATAGCTGTGGAATCAATGATAGTTATCCGCAAAATAATAAAGATTTTAAAGAGTTTGAAAAGAAAGCTGAAAGTGAAAGTTTAGAGAATATTATTAGTGATTCTAATCCAGCACCAAATGGATGAGCAAGCATTGCTGCTAATAATTTAACACAAAATCTCTTCAAAGTAAATGGTCATAAGATTAGTGTGTTAATTGGAGTTATATCACTTAAACAAGCAGCAACGTTTAGTATTACTTATACTAAAAATAAACCATATAATGTTTATGATTGATCATGTTTAATTCAACCATCACGTCCAACTGATTTTAATTTCTTCAAAATGATGGCTAAAGTTGAACCAGTTTTGAATATTGTTGAATATGCCAATAATCCAGCTGTTGCTGGTTGAGAAAAAGTTGCAGCTAGTGATTTAGTTAAGTTATCAATTACTGCTACTAAAGATTCAATCACAATTAATATTAAAGATAGTTTAAAACATCAATCAGCATTGTTTAAAGCATCATATATTATGAATACTGCTTATCAATTAGTTGATTGATCATGTCAACAACAACCAGTAGCGTTGCCTAATTTTGATGACTTTAAAAAAGCGGCTGAAGCTGAAAGCGCAATCAACGTTGTTGACCATGCCAACTCACCAGCTCAAGGTTGAAATAAAGCAATTGCTAATAATGTAAAAATTGAAACTGATACGATAGTTCATAATACATTAGTGCTTAAAATCTATGATGTAGTTAAAGCTGAAAGTGCCACTTTCAGCAATACTTACACGATGGATCATAAATATAATATTGATTTATGAAGATGTGTTCTGCAACCAACTCAATTGCCGGTTTTTAGTGATTTTAAAAAAGCGGCTGAAGCTGAGAGTATTGAAAATATTTTAAAAAATGCTAATCCTAAAGCGATTGGATGGGATAATTTACCGAAAAATGATTTATTGCCATCTGGAGTGTCGACAACTAAGAATTCAGTTATAATTAATATTATTGCGATTTCTAAAAAATCAGTCGAAAGTTTTGAAGCTACTTATACTGATTTTGTTGCTTATAAAGTAACTGATTGAAAAAGTATTGCTAAGCCAAAATTATTACCTAATTTTGATGACTTTACAAAAAAAGCTGAAAGAGAAAGTGCAATTAATATTGTTAACCACTCTGGTCTAACAGCAAATACTGGGTGAGTTGGACTAGGTGTAAACGATGTTATTATTAAAAGCAAAACAACTGATAAACATAATAATGTAATTGAAACAATTGGGGCGATTTCTCGAAATGAAATAGCAACTTTTACTGCAACTTACACTAGATTTCAAAGATATACTATCAACGATTGAACATGTAATATTAAACCAAAAAAATCAATTTATAATTTTGCTAATTTTACGAAAAAAGCAAAAGCAGAATCATTAATTAATATTGTGAAAAACGCTACTAATAAAGCTAGTGGTTGAGATAAAGTAACTGCTGGTGATTTATCTCAACCAACATGATCAGTCACAAAAAATTCAGTCAGTGTTTCATTTATATATAAGATGTCTCCATCTCAAGGATCTATCGCTACATTTAGCGCTACTTATCCATATTTTGAAGCTTATAAAGTCAAAGATTGATCATGTAGTATTCAACCAAAATTATTGCCAAATTGAGATGAATTTAAAGCTGCAGCTTTGGCTGATGCAAACTTAAAGAATAACATAGGAGCCGGCAGAATTGTCAGAAATGCGAATCCAGCATTTCCAAAATGAGCACACGTTCCTAAAACGGTGACATTTACATCGTTCGGAACCCAAGTTAATGAGACTGCTAAAACTATAATTGCTATTATATCAACAACCGACAGTGTATATGAGGGTAGCGCTTATTTTAGAATAAGTTATTCTCTTTATAAAACTTATAATATAAAAGATTGAGAATATATTACTCACTAGTAAATTAACATCTTTTAATATTTAATATAAGTATGTGTTGATTATATAGAATCAGTTAATTGTCATTATTGTTTTAATAATCTACCATTAGATAAAATTAACTTATAAAAACAAAAACAAAAACCAATATTAATTTGTTGGTTTTTGTTTTTGTTTGCATATACTTTATAATATATGTATATCAAAATAAAAAATATCATAATTAAAAAGTAAATAATATAACAATATTAAAATCTATTTTATGAAAAATTGAGGCCCTCAAATGAAATGATCACATAAAATAAAAATTACTTTTTTAGCTGCCTTAAGTGTTGGGATTATTACCCCTACTTTAAATAGTTGTGCTTCGCATCATAAAAAAACTCATCCAAATTTTAACGACTTTAAAAAAGCAGCAGAAGCAGAATCATTAATCAATATTGTTATTAATGCCAATCCTCAAGCTACTGGTTGGTCTGGTGTAACAGCTAGTGATTTAATTAATCCTAATTGAACAACAACATCAAATTTAGTCAGCGTTTCAATTATTTCTACACTAAATGCAGCTATCGCTACATTTAGTGCTAAGTATACTAATTTAAAAGCTTATCAAGTAAGTGATTGAGGATGTAGCAAACAACCAAAGTTATTACCAAGTTGAAGAGATTTCTGAACTAATGCTTTAGGTGAAGTTGCTTGAAAAATTGTTAAGAATGCTCATCCAACAAAAACAGCTTGAATCAATGATGATAATTCTAAATTCAGTTTTAAAAGTGATCGCAAAATTAATAATCACACAATTACAGTAGCAATTGGTGATGCTGGTCGAACTCCTGGAGCTGTCTTTCAAATAACTTATACGCTTTATAAAGCTTATCAAGTAAGTGATTGAAAATTAATTGCTTAACTTGATATAGCGAAAATAATCTGTTTTACTATTAATCTGTTTTATTAAAAAAATGGAGGTGCAAAAATGAAATTATGAAATAAATTAAAAATTGGTTTTTTCTGCACAGTTAGTGTTGGATTGATTATTCCGTCTTTAACTAGTTGTTGAGGTTCTCATCATCATAAAAAGTCTGATGCTTTTGATGACTTTAAAAAAGCCGCAGAAGCGGAAAGTTTGATTAATATCGTTAATCAAACTAAACCTAATGGGTGAGATGGGGCAAAAAATAATAATTTACAAAAAATTGGTGATCCTATCATCAAAGATAATACGATCACAATTTTAGTTAAATATGATTTAAAACTACAAGGCGCATCATTTAGTATTACTTATGTGCCTCAGACTAAATATAATGTCACTAATTGAAAATGTAGTAAACAACCTGGAAAATTACCTAATCTCAGTGACTTTAGATATGCTGCTGAAAAGGAATCAGCCGTTAATATTATTAATAATGCAAATCCAAAAGCTAATGGTTGACCAAAATTAGAAAGTAGTGATTTAGTTAAAAGTGATCAAGAACAAAGTGATGGTGTTGTTTCTATAATATATTCAACATCTCAAAATCAAACTGCTGAATTTCGTGCTACTTATAAAACAGATCAAGCATATATAGTTAGTGATTGAAAATGCAATATTCAACCAGATGATTGACCAACTTTAGCTAACTTTACTAGAAAAGCAATAGCCGAAGCACCAATTAATATTATTCGTAACGCTAATCCTAAAGCTGATGGTTGAGACGGTGTAATAGCTAGTCAAGTAGAAAAAATTGGAAAAGCACGAATTGTGAAAGTTCCTTTTAAAAATGCTACCACTGTCACTATTGTTATCAAAGCATATAGTCCCCAATATAAAGAACAAGAAGTTGCTTCATTTTCAATTCGGTGGTCTTTAAACGTCTCATATGATCTTAGTAAATGAAGCTGTAGTGGGGACCCTAATCCTCTGCCCACTATCAAGGATTTTAAAGGTGAAGCTGAAGAAGCTAAACCAATTGATATTGTGATGTTTCACGATCATCCACGAGCTAAAGGTTGACCAGTACAAAATGTTTTTGATCTAGTTAAACTACGTTCAAGTGAAACACCAACCTCAGTTACCTTTATTATCTTTTGAAAAAGGACAAACAAAACTGCTGAATTCACAATAAATTATGTTCAATATTTACCATATAATATCAACGATTGATTTTGTTCAAAACAACCTTATTAAGAATATACATTGAAAAGTGTAAGTAAAATGAAATTATTTAAAAAATAAATTTTATTTATGAACAACAACTAGATTAGCAAAAAAATAATAATTAAATATTTTAATATATATATATATAATTACTACTACTATGTTAATAATTTAGCAATTTTTACAAAATTAATCTATTAAATAAAAACCAATATTAATTTATTGGTTTTTATTCATTTAATATACCTTATAATATATATATATATATATATCAATTAATTTTTATTTTAATTGATAAAAAGCTAATCATTATTCTTAATTAAAATAATCTGTTTTACTATTAATCTGTTTTGTGAAAAAATGGAGGTGCAAAAATGAAATTATGAAATAAATTAAAAATTGGTTTTTTCTGCACAGTTAGTGTCGGATTGATTATTCCGTCTTTAACTAGTTGTTGAGGTTCTCATCATCATAAAAAGTCTGATGCTTTTGATGACTTTAAAAAAGCCGCAGAAGCAGAAAGTTTTGCAAATATTATTAAAAACGCTAATCCTAAAGCTGATGGTTGAGATAGGGCAGAAAATAATAATTTATATAAAATTGGTGATCCTATCATCAAAGATAATACGATCACCATTTTAATGGAATACGATTTAAAATCACAAAGTGCATCATTTAGTATTACTTATGTACCTCAGACTAAATATAATGTCACTAATTGAAAATGTAGTGATGGACCAAATGTTTACCCCAATTTTTATAGTTTCACTAGATGTTCTGAATCTGAAGCACCAATTAATATTATTCGTAACGCCACTCCAAAACCAGATGGTTGAGCTGGTGTAATAGCTAGTCAAGTTGAAAAAATTGGAAAAGCACGAATTGTGAAACAAAATATCACTATTGTGATTAAAGCATATAGTCCTCAATATAAAGAACAAGAAGTTGCTTCGTTTTCAATTCAGTATGTTAAAGCTATCCCATATGATGTTAGCAAATGAATCTGTAGTGTGCACCCCAATGTGGTGCCCACTATCAAGGATTTTAAAGGTGAAGCTGAAGAAGCTAAACCAATTGATATTGTGATGTTTCACGATCATCCACGAGCTAAAGGTTGACCAACATGAAATGTGTTTACTCTATCTAAACTACGCTCAAGTGAAACACCAACTTCAGTTACCTTTGTTATTCTTTGAACAAAAACAGACAAGACTACTCAAACTGCTGAATTCACAATAAATTATGTTCAATATTTACCATATGATATTCATGATTGATTTTGTTCAAAACAACCTTATTAAGAATATACATTAAGGAGTATAAGTGAAATTATTTAAAAAAATTCAAGTTGGTTTATTATCAACTGTTAGTATCGCGTCAACTGGAGTAGTGATTAGTAGTTGTGGTCATAAGAAACATGCTGTTGTTAATACTTATGATGATTTTGCAAAAGCGGCCGCCGCTGAGCTTATTATTAATGTTGTTACTCAAACTAAACCTAATGGGTGAGATGGCATGACTGCTGGTGACTTAGTCAGCAAAGGCTATTCTGAAAATCCTGAGATTGAAGTATTCCTGACATTAAAATCAAGTTCCAAACAAGAAACCGCCCAATTTGGTGCTACTTATAAAACAAACCAAAAATATCAACTTAGTGATTGATCTGTTGTTAATCAACCAAAAAAATCAACAGATTTTGAAAACTTTAAAATTAAGGCTGAAGCCCAAGAGAAAGATTTATCAGACCTCGTGAAAAACGCTAATCCCAAAGCTACTGGTTGAGACTCTTTACCAAAGGGTGATTTAAGTAAAGTATCATCTAGTGAAACGACTAACTCAGTTATCTTTGTCATTTCCTCAAAAACAAAAGGTAAGCAAGCTGACTTTACAGCAACTTATGTTCCTGATCAATTATATAAAATTAGTGATTGAGCTTGTACAAAACAACCTTATTAATCATAAATTATAAAGGAAGTGTAATTTAAGATGAAATTATTTAAAAAAATTCAAGTTGGTTTATTATCAACTGTTAGTGTTATATCAACTGGAGTAGTAATTAGTAGTTGTGGTCATAAGAAGCATCCAGCTGGTACTAGTTTTAGTGATTTTAGCAAAGCTGTGCTAGCTGAAAGTGCTATTAATATCGTGCAAAATGCTCATCCACCAGCTCAAGGTTGGGATATTGTACAAGCTGGTGATTTAAGTAAGGAGGCTAATCCTAACATCGTTGCTGGTATTAAAATAATAATTATTATTGATTTAGATACTAAAAATAAAGCTGCTAGTTTTACAGCAACTTATGTTGCTGATAAAGCCTATGATTTAAGTAGTGATTGAGGATGTAGTGTTCAACCTGATTTTACTAAGGCTTTCGATACTTTCAGATGAGAAGCAGAGCGCGCAACACCAGCTGACATTGTTAAAAATGCTAATCCCGGAGCTACTGGTTGAAATAATATGCCTAAAGGCGACATAATTAGTGGCCAAGCTAGTGAAACATTTAACTCTGTTATTCGTACACTTCATTCAACATCAAAAGGTAAGGATGCTCAATTTACTGCCCTTTATACTAAAGGTCAAAAATATTCGATGACTGATTGAAAGTGTACTAGACAACCATATTAAAAAATTTTTAAATAATTTTTTAAAATAAATGATATAATATTTTTTATAAATAAAAAACCAAACTAATAATTATGGTGCAGAAATGCTTAATAGGGAATTTGGTGCAATACCAAAACTATCCCAGTAACCGTGAAAGAATGACGAACGCATATATTACCATTGTATTTTTTAATAAATACGAGAAGGATATGTTAGTAGGTTTGAATTCTGAGTCGGTAGACCTGCCAAATTATTGTTAAAAGTTAAAACTGCTGCGGAAAGTTTAAACTACTTAATGAAATACAATGATAATTTTTTGACTTGAAGCAGCGCTTTGAGTTGTTGATAAATTATTAATTACCTATTTGATTTAGAAGTTTAAACATCATATTGCTACAATATGATGTTTTTTCTTTTTGATAGCACTGATGAAAGCAGGACTTATAAATGGCCAAGCATAAAAAAATCATTGTTAGTTTGATTGGACTAATATTATTTAGTAGTAGCATTGCAACATTGACTAGTTGCAATGCTAAAATTCATAATAGCGGGGATGTTTGAGATACTCTTAGTCCAGCGCCATTGCCAAAAGATAATTCACTAGATGCACAAGTTAATCGTTTGCGTCCGCATATTGCAACGATGTTAAAACAGCAAAGTAGTTTAACACAGACACAAGTTTATCGTAGTAAAAATACGACACCAATTTGAAACCAATTTTTTAGCAATAAATTAATTCCGCATTCAACTAATCAAGAAATTAATCATCTATTATCACAAGAAATGGCCAAATTACCAATTGTGCCATTGAACAAAGATACTTTATTCATTAATAATAACCATCAATATTTAGGTAAATACGAAGATGTGAAAGTTGATCCTAATAATATTGTGATTCATGGTTTAAGTTATCGTCGTAATCGCGTTATTGAAATGCAAGAAAATGATTATTTAGGTTTTGGTTTTGGAAATGATCCAAAAATAGATAATTATGGACAGCATTTTTTAGACCAATTTAACTATGATGACACTTCTTTTTTATCAGGTTCGCCGACAACAACAATTAATGCTTATCAGCATTATAAAAACAATTTAACAATTGCTACAACATTAAAATTTGTGGCAATTGAAATCAATGGTCAAAAACGAATTTTAAGTTTACCGCACTTTTCCCAAAATGATCATTATGATATTAATAAATGAAGTCCAGCTTCAATCAAAGCATATTTTAAAAATTGTTTTGATGCCCAACAATATCCTAAATTTATGAAAAATTTAATGAAAGCTGTTGGGCAACAAAACAGTATTTTCAATCAAGGTCCTGGGAGTTTCTTACAATATTTAATGCCTCTGGGATATTGAGAATTAAAGCCCGTAAGCCACAACATTATCATTATGGAATGTCATAGCGACTTAACACCTTTTGGTCAAACAGCGGGTCAATTATTATATAAATTTAATAATCGAGATAAAGACCCAGTTGATGAAATGCTTGGTCCTTTCTCAATTGTTAATTCGCATGATAAAGGAAATTTATTAGCGGAAGAAGCAGCTTGATATCAAGCTGCTGGTCCGTTAATTGGTTATTGAAAACCAAGAAAGAATGGTAGTTAATTAATGCGCTATGATAATACTCGATCAATTATTGCAATTGCCTTTTTAGGTCTAGCATTATCTTTAATGATTTGTGTTAAATTAGTTCTTGGGTTTATTCCTGGAATTGAACTAACTACTTTTTGTTTTGCGCTATTTTGTTTATTTCTACGCATTAAAGAAATCCTTCTTTTATTAATTTCATATTTAATTGCAATTAGTATTATTTATGGTTTTGGTAGTTGAGTGTTGGCTTATTGAATTGTTTATCCAATTGATGCTTTAATTATTATTGCTACTAAAAAACTAATTACTAATAAAATTATTTTTAGTGGGATCTTATTCTTTTTAGGTTTCTTATTTTTACCAGCTTATTTTATCTCAGATGATCTTTTATTTTCGCGTAATGTGGCAATTACTAATGCAATTAGTTCATTGCCAATTTGTTTGATTGGGGGCTTTGCTAATTTAATTACTGGATTAATATTAACACCAGCTTTTGTACCGCACTTAAATTTAAACAGTTCTAAAATTTATAATAATTTTAGAACTGTTAAAATTGGTCGTGGGGGATTCGTTAGTAAAATATTTGCTTCAGTGATGATCGTTGCTAGTTTTGGAGGGATTGGTGAATTTTATTATAACTTTGTTTATTTCCAAGAAGTTGCCGATCTTTATAATCGTCATCATCGCTACGTCTACAAAAATGGCGTATTATCAGTCAAAGATTATAATCAAATTTATAACTCCTTAAATGATCACCAAATTGCATTAATTGGTGAATATAATAATTACACTTATGAAGAAGTTATTGATTTAGCCAAAAATAACGAAACCGTTGGTAACGTTATTTTTGACAATCATAATAAACAACATCCTTTTCTAGATAGTTATAATCCCGGTCACAATAAATATTTACAACAACATCATTTTTATTTTGGGATTGCTGGTGATTATCATAGTCTTGGTCGATTGATCGGAATGCTTTATGTTGAAGTTGGTGGACATTACCAAGCAATCACAAACAGTCATATGAAAGCATCAATTTATTTAACGCAATTTTCTAATCAAGGTGTTGATTGAATTCATTTACACGGTCATGAAGTTGTCCAAATTTATTATAAAAATACTTAAGATTACGTTGAACACGTAATCTTTTTTTGTAAATTAATTGACAAACGCTTAATAATGGATTATATTTTTTATAATATAAAAAATAAACTAAACTATTAAAAAAATGATTATAACAAAAAAAGAAACAAGGTGTTTATTAATGATTAAACATAATTTATTGAAAAATCTCGTAACAATTAAAAAAGATAATCTTTTAATTTTGAATTTAACTAATCTAGTAACAATTAATGATTTGGCAAATATTGAAATATCATTAGGTGCTAGTCCTGTCATGAGTAATGATTTAGATGATGCGCTATCTTTAGCAAATTTTGCTAAAGCAATCTTGATTAATATCGGAACTATTAATCAAGACCAAGGTGAAATCATGTTAGCAGTAGCTAAAGCTAACTTTCAAAAAAAACCAATTATGATTGATCTAGTTGGTTATGGAGCAACAACTACTAGAAATCAATGAGTTGAAAAATTACTTCCATTTTGTAGTGCTATCAAAGGAAATTATAGTGAAGTTTCTTCATTATATAAGAAACATAATCTAGCTAAAGGCGTTGATGGTGATATTACTTTAGAAGATCCGCGCGCAATAGTTGAAACAATTGCCCAAAAATATCAAAAATTAATTCTAATGACTGGTGAAGTTGACTACATTAGTAATGGAGTTGAAACTTATGCTTTGAGTAATGGTCATTACTTATTAAAGAGTTTGACGGGGACTGGTTGTATGTTAGGTGCAATCAGTGCTACTTTTTTAGCAGTTAACAACACTTTAGGCGCTTTGTTGAATGCAACATCATTATTAAATTTAAGTGCCGAAAAAGCAGCTCAAAAAGCAAGTCGTCCTCAACAATTCAAAAGTGAGTTATTAGATAAGATATTTGATGCTCAAAATTGAATCAAAGAATCAGAAATTAAAATAAAATAATTATTCTTAGTAAATAAAAAAACAATCCTATTAAATTAACAGGATTGTTTTTTTGTTTAGTTTATATAAATTATGTACGGTTAATTTAATATTTTTCAATTCTACACACAGGTGCAAAAAGTTGATGAGAATTATTTAATATAAATTGATGAGGATTATTAATTAAATCCATAAAATGTTTTTGATAATATTCTTCAGTGTTTTTAGGATTGTCATTAATTGTGAATAAACCTTTATCTAAATTGCTAATTTTAATAGGTATTGATATGTCATAAGACCTGTCATCAAAACTATTTCTTGATCAAACATAGTTTTGTTTTTTTGTATCTCCGTTATATCAATATTTAAAATTAGAATCAAAGTGATTTATATGATAAGGTGCCCCGCCTTCAATATCAGAAAAATTATTGGCATCATTCGGTCCGACAGAAGCGCTAAACAAACCCAAAGAATTACTTGTACCCATATATTTATTAGCATCTCCGTATGTATAATGACCAGTGTTGTAGCTACCAGAAGCATAATTATTAGCAGAATTTAATAAATTAGAAAAAACAGAAGGCATAATTTCAAAATCAGTTGAAGAATTTTGTATAATATGATTATTAATAATTTTTAGCATAGGAGAGTTTTGCTCTCATGAAATATCTTTATTTAAAAATCCACTACACATATATTGATAATTTTTATCTAAATAAATATTTTGGACTGAAGGACTAAAATTAATAAATCCATCTGGGATTTCTCCTGTTGGACAAGTATCAATTGTAAATCTTTTTGTAATATCATTATCTTCACGAGTCATATGATTTGTAGCTAAATTTTCTAATTTAAATCCAGTTTGAAAATAATCATGATCTCAATGGCGCTCGATATTAAAAGGAGGATCCGGATTTCATGTTGTATGCCCTTGAAAATATTTATACTGAGAGCTAAATATTTTTCCTCCATCAACAGGGTAAGAATCCCAATCAGATTGAATTGTACCATTAGTGTTTATTGGTTGTGAAAATAAAATATGATTATTACCATTTAAAAAATTTTCTAAATCTGTTAACGAACTTATAAGTTTTTGAAATTTATCATAAGTATCGTAAGTAACCCCTGCTATAGTAATGGCTTTACCTGCATTTCAATCTGTTATCAATATTTTTATAGCTTTTTCTAATTTAGAAATTTCTAATCCTGCAATTTCTTCATCAGGCATTCCTAACGCAGCACCTCCTAGACTAAGTACCAACGCTCCGATATTAAATGCTAATTTTACAATTGCACCCTCTCTATTAATATCATTTTCAATATCATCACTTGTAGGTTTTAATTTAAGTTTAATTAAATCATTGTATAATAAATTGTTGTCGTTATTTCTTAAGTCGTGATATCTTTTTCAAGATCATCCTAATCTAGTCCCCCAATCATGTTGATGTGCAGAATAAATTCCATCAGAAAAATTCATAATCGGCTTTGTTTGTTTGACAGAAAGTGACTTTCTGACATTTAAATTACCATGATTTTTTAGTACTTTTAAATATTTTTTATAAAATTTTATAGCTGCTAATGTTTCTTTTGATTGTCTTTTATCATTAATTGTACTTCTAAGAGAAACCAAAGCAGCAGTATTACTAGAAAGAACTATCGAACTTGCTCCACCTATAATTCCAATACTATATAATATATTTTTCATTTTATTACTCCTTATTTTATAATATAAATTTATTATAAAATAAGAAAACAATCACTAAAATTTAGTAATTGTTTTTTTAAATCAATATTAGTTTAATTTTTATCTAATGTTTGGAACTGCTTAATTCAATGCTCACGCATTTGAGCATTAATATTTAAATTATTATTTTGATCAATCAAAGTTAGTGATTGTTGAATTTTACCACTATCTAATTTAACTGCTGGATTATTGTAAAAATAGAAATCAATATTAGTTGTAAAATTTAGACTAACTCCGGTATCAGTTTTTACTTGGTTATCATATTGGGCAATGCTTTTGACTAGTCTCAAAGTCATTGCGTAATAATCATTTAGATAAGTTATTGCGTCTTGTTTAGCAGAGTTATGTAAATAAACTTTACCCCAAATGGAAAAATTAAAATTTTTCACATTGGGTTTTTTTGACCTTTCAAGAAATATAAGTCATTAGTATATGAAAAAGTATTGCGATTAGTATCATGTGTTTCATTTGTAATAAATTTATTATTAGATAATGCTAAATCTTGACTAATATCTCGATTAAAATTTTTAGCTAAAGTTAAAGCATTAATCTTATGATGAGAATATGTTAAAAATAATAGACTAGTAACTAAGATTAAAGAACTTAGAAATAAATTTTTAGTTTTTCTTTAGATGAAAATGCGTTTGACTGATTTTCATATTTAATTTTAAACTGACAGCCATTAATATTTTTAACATTTTTATTATATTTTTTAGCGCGATCAGCTAACAAAACATTAATATCAATATTTTTATTAATTAATTTTCAAATACCGAATTATGAACCAAAAATTATGCCAACTACAATTACTAATATTAGTGTTCTTCTATATTTTTTCATTAGTAATACCCATTTCTAATTTAACTTAATATTTTTTTAATTTATTATATAGTTATAAATAAATACTGTTTTAACATTATTTAATATTTGATTTTAAAGAAGTATTTTATTATTTATTAGCTTTATAAAATTTTCATATTTTTAAAAAATAAGCTCCAGCAAATAGTAAAACTACAAATCCGATTACAGAAATTAATATTATTTTACCAATTTCTTGCTTTTTGATTTCTTTTTCAATATCTTTAGTATTAGATTTTAAGCTGTTTTTTAAGTTTTTTAAAGATCATCCAAATCTTGTTGTTATATCCTTATTATTAGCAGAATAAATTCTAGTAGGTGAATTTGTTAATGGTGTTTTTGATGTGATAGAAAGTGATTCTATGCTATTTGAATTTTCAACATTATTTGTGATTACTTTTAAAGTAGTATGAGTGTTTATAAATTTTTTAGATCCACCAACATATTGCTGATGAATCGGATTTATAGTGGTTGTGTTCGCTTGTGATAATACAATTAAACTTGAACCACTTAAAATTCCAATGCTATATAATATATTTTTCATTTTATTACTCCATGCTTAATTTCGAAAGTCAAACAATCTTTGAAATTATTTATATTCTTATTGTTTAATATAAAAATTATATCATACATTTAATACACGAATATTAATTGCTCTTTCATTTACTATGTATTCCTTACTATTTTGTCATACAAATAAAATAAATTAAATATTCTAAAATTCTTTATTACAAAATTAAATAATAAGTATATAATTAGAATAACGGCATACAATTTTACGAAGGTATGCCATTATGAACATAATTTATTATTAGTTATTTATTATAAATTATTGTTAAAAATAACTAATGCGGAAAAGGATTAAAAAATGAAATTTACAACTAAGAATATATTATCTAATAATCGAGTAGATAATATAAATAAAGTTTTTGAAGAAATTTCTCTTTTTGCACAACACCAATCATGAATTAAAGATTATCAACAATTGGTGAAAGAATTTTGAATAAGAGAAAATCAAACTAGTACCGGATTTGAAGATGGCTTTGCAATTCCACATGCGCTATCTTCAGAAATTAAAGAAATCCAAATTGTGATTTTAAAGAGTGAGCATGGAATTGAATGAGAAACGTTTGATGGTAAAAAAATCAAAGTAGCAATTGCATTGCTAATTCCTAAAAATAAAAAAAATAACAATCATATTGATGTCTTATCAAGTATTGCTCGTCAATTATTAAATAAAGAATTTCGTAATATTCTGAAAAATAATGATAATGATGCGATTGTTAAAACAATTAATAATGTTATCAGTAAAATTAAACTTAATACTGATACAGCAGCAACAGCCGCTAGTAAAGTTGTCCAAGAGCCTAATGTCAAAAAACTAAAAGTTATTGGAATTAGCGCTTGTACAACTGGTGTAGCGCATACTTATATGGTAAAAGATCGAATGGAAAAACAATGTCGCGAAAAAGGAATGGAAGCACATTGAGAAACGCAAGGGAGTAAAGGACAAGAATATGTTTTAAGCGATAAACAAATTGCTGAAGCTGACTTAGTCTTAATTACTGCTGATATTAATGTCGAACTTGATCGTTTTGCTGGGAAAAGAATTTATATTACAAACACGCATGAAGCTTTGGAAAAAGGGGTTGCTTTAATAGCGATTGCTAATCAAAAAGCAACGCTATATTCTGGTGATGCTAATGCAAACTTCTTAGTTAACACAAAAACTAATAGTCAATTTCTAAAACATTTACTAAGTGGTGTGTCTTACATGATTCCCTTTGTGGTGTTTTCAGGGTTGATGTTTGCGATTCTTTCGGGAGTCGGACATTGAATGCACGGGATTAACTATGCATTTGATGACGGTAGTGTTTTAGCAAAAATGTATCAAGCATCTGAAGTTGGATTTACATTTATGATTCCAATTATGGCAGGATTCATTGCTAATTCAATTGCCGGACGAGCGGCCATTGCACCCGCAATGATTAGTTCGTATGTATCAACCCAAAATAAATTTTGATATATGTATGGTACTACTTTTAGTGCCGGTCATACAGCATCACTTGCGCTATTAGGAGCGCTAATATTTGGAATATTAGCAGGATTAATAGTTAAATATGTTAATCGTATTAAAGTCCATCAACATATTGCGGCAATTATGCCAATCATTATTGTGCCATTATTCGTAACAGCAGTGCTAACTTTACCATTAGTATTAGTTGGAGCGCCTGCTGGATGAGTAATGTATGAATTTAATTATGGCTTGCAATCAGCTGGTAAAATTAATGGCGTAAACTTCTTAATTGGATTTATAATCGGAGCAATGATTGGCTTTGATTTAGGTGGTCCGATTAATAAAATTGCCGTCTTGGCTGCCACTGGTTTAATGGCTAGTGGAAATTACTACTTAATGGGAGCAGCTGCAGCTGCTATTCCAATCCCACCATTAGGTTCAGGATTAGCCGCTTTAATTTATCGTAAAAAATTCAAAGATGATTATGGTCTAGGTGTGTCTGCTGTTAGTTTAGGATTTATGGGAATTACCGAAGGTTCAATCCCATTTGCTGTTAAACATACATGACGTGTTATTACACCAAACATCTTATGTTCAGCTTTAGCTGGGGGAGCAGCATTTGCTTTACAAATTAAAGGTTATGTTGGTGCCTGAGGGGGACCGATCATTACATTATTTGGTGGTGTCGGTGACCGTTGACATTTCGTAGCTGGTAGTCCAATATTAACTGGAACATTATTATTTTACGCAATCATTTTAAGTACTTCATTATTACATGCTTTTATTTTCTCAACTTTATCAAGTCGCGGAAAACCTGCAATAATGACTGAAACATCTGATCCTGATATCATAGATGATATTGCAATTAAAGGTGTCGAAGAAGAAATTGCGATTTAAATAATAATCCAAAAAAAATAATCTTAAGTAAAATTAAGATTATTTTTTTTAGTGCAATATTGCAAATAAATTTATAATGATATAATTAAGATATAATTAAAATCAAAATTATTTCTCAAATTAAAGTAGATTAAACTAGTAATTGTATTATATATATAATAATTGCAATTCATTTAATATTAAAATATTTTAATAAGTCATCAATATAATTAATCGTAATGTTTAAATTGTCGAGGTTGAAATATGAAATGATGAAATAAAATAAAAATTGGTTTTTTCTGTACTGTCAGTATTGGGATTATCATTCCGTCTTTAACTAGTTGTTGAGGTTCTCATCATAAACATCCAGCAACTTTTGCTGACTTTAAAAAGCCGCTGAGGCTGAGTCATTAATTAATATAATTAGTCATTCAAATCCGGCAGCTAATGGTTGGTCTAAATTACCAAGCACTGATTTAACTAAACTAGCAACTAAAGATAGTGATAATCTAGTTGTGATTACAATTGTTTCAAAACAAAAACAACAAAAAGCAGACTTTAGTATTAGTTACGAAACTAATGATCATTATGCAGTTAAAAATTGAAAATGTAGTTCGCAACCAAAAGTGCTCCCAAGTTTTACTGACTTTAAAAAAGCAGCTGAAGTTGAAAGTCCTGAACATATTGTGCAACAAACTGCTCCTCAAGGATGAGACAGTTTGTTAATTGGTGATTTAAGTAAAATCAAAACTGAAGTAAATACCGATGTGGTAACTGTGACTTTATTGGCTATTTCTCAAAAAGAGATTGCTAAATTTAGTGCAACTTATGTTAATGATTTTTCTTATTCAATTAAAGATTGAAAATGTATTGTTCAACCAAAAGCAGCACCATCTTTTAATGATTTTAAAAAAGCAGCAGATGATGAAACACCTGAAAAAATTGTTGCTCAAACTAAACCTAATGGGTGAGATTCATTACCCAGTAGTGATTTAAGTGTTGGTTATAAAGGTAATACTGACTCGACAGTAGTTGTCCAGTTAAAATCAAGTTCTAAAAATCAAATTGCAACGTTTGTGGCAACTTATACTACTAATATTGCTTATAATATTAATGATTGAAAATGTAGTATTCAACCAGATACAACTAAACATTCTTTTGATGAATTTAAAGCCGCTGCTGAAAAAGCGACTGCTGTTGAAATTGTTGCGAATGCATCGCCCGCAGCAAATAATTGAAACAACTTACCAAAAGGTGATTTGAAAATTGATGTCCCTACAGTAACAAATAACTCAGTTTCAATTAGTATTCTATCAGAATCACGTCATGAAAGAGCAATGTTTGAAATTGATTATCAACTTAATATGGCGTATAGCGTTAAAAATTGAAAATGTAGTAAACAACCTTACGCCACTGCTCATACTTTTGCTGAGTTTACAAAAGCAGCTGAGGCGGAATCACCAAGCAACATTGTTAATAATGCAAAAGCTAGTGGATGAGATAATTTACCAGCTAATGATTTAAGTAAAGTAAACACTTCAATAGTTAATGATTCGATTATCATTAAACTATTGTCAAAAACTAAACAACAAACTGCTATTTTTACAGCAACTTATAAAACTAATGAGCTTTATAATGTCAATGAATGAGTATGTAGTTCACAACCAAGAGCATTACCAACATTCACTGACTTCAAAAAAGCAGCTGAAGCAGAAACATTAGAATATATTGTAATCCAAACTCAGCCTAATGACTGAGATGGATTACCAACTAATGATTTAGTTAAAATAAAAACAGTTGAAACTAATAATAGCGTCATCTTAACAATTAAATCGAAATCAAAAGGTGAAGTGGCTGTTTTCACAGCAACGTATACTAATAATATAGCTTATAATCTAAAGGATTGAAAATGTAGCGTTCAACCTTCTAAATTACCAACTTTTCAAGACTTTAAAAAAGCCGCTGAAGCTGAGTTGTTAACTAATATTGTTGCTCAAACTAAACCTAAAGGTTGAAATAATTTACCACAAGGTGATTTAGTTAAAAATGTAACAACACCAATTTCTAATGCAATTAAAATTGATATTTTCTCAAAATCTAAAAAAGAAATTGCTACTTTTAGTGCAACTTATATTCAAGATACTGCCTATGTTATAACTGATTGAAAATGTAGTATTCAACCACATATAGCACCAACTTTTAATGATTTTACTAAAGCCGCTAATAAAGAAACAGCATTTAACATTATCGTTAATGCTATGCCTGAAGCTGATGGTTGAAACGTTATTAAAGATCCTAGTGATGTATCGATTATTAAAAGTAATAATACAACCAATTCAGTTGTAGTCACAATTAAATCAAAATCACTAGATGAAACAGCGATTTTTACAGCAACTTATGTTGTTGATCAAAAATATAAAGTTAGCGATTGAGGATGTAGTGCTCAACCAAGCGCATTACCAACTTTTAACAACTTTAAAAAAGCCGCTGAAGCTGAGTCATTAATTAATATTATTCAATATGCTAATCCTTCAGCTAAAGGCTGGGATAAATTAAGCGCTGATGATTTAAGTAAAGGTGATACTGAGACTAATAACAATACTATTAGTATTGTTATTAAATCAACATCACCAGATGAAAGCGCAACATTTAGTGCCACATATACTAAAGATGTTGCTTATAGCGTTGATGATTGAAAATGTAGTTCACAACCAACAAAAACAAAACATTCTTTTAAAGAATTTCAAGCTGCTGCTGAAGCAGCAACAGCATATGATATTGTACAAAATGCAACTACCCCAGCAGCTGGTTGAAAAGGTTTAAAAGCAGGTGATTTAACTATCACTAAGACTGATTCAACTAGTGACACAGTTGTGGTAGTAACAATTAAATCTACAACTAAAGGCGAAAGTGCTCAATTCAGTGCAACTTATGTTCAAGATGAAAAATACAATTTAGCAACTGATTGAAAATGTAGTTTACAACCAAAACATATTCCGACATGGGATGATTTTCAAACCAAAGCAAAAGCAGAATCATTAATTAATATCGTTAAGAATGCTAATGCGCCAGCGAAAGGTTGAAGTCTTTTAAAAGCAAGTGATTTATCCCCTGGTGACGCTACTGGTCAAAATCCTTATTTCACTATTGAAATAAAATCGACATCACTAGATCAAACCGCAACATTCAGAGCAACATATACACTTAATAAAACTTATGATTTAGCTAGTTGTTGAGCATGTAGTATTCAACCAACACATACTAAACATTCTTTTGATGACTTTACAACAGCAGCTACTAATGAATCAGCAATTAATATCGTTAAGAACGCTCCTCCAGCCAACGGTAAATGAAAAGACGTGACTAAAGACAATCTAAAAAAAGGTGATCCTCAAGTAGATACAACAGCTCAAACTGTCACAGTTGAAATTACAAATACATCTAGTTTAGGCGAAGTTGCAACTTTTATTGCAACTTATGTTCAAGATGAAAAATACAATTTAGCGACTGATTGAAAATGTAGTATTCAACCACATCCGCCAAAGTGAATTATAATCAGCAATAATCTCGAATATCATAAAATATCAAGTCAAATTGATTCAGTTACTTTAAAACTATATTAACTAAAAAAATAAGCATTTATAATAATGCTTATTTTTTTAATTGCTGATTATTTTCAAAACGCATTAATAAGTTATTTGCTAATCGTTCTTGCTTATGAAATTGACAATTATCTAAAAGACACTGTGTTTATCTAATTTTATCAAGATCATTAGCATAAGCATAAAGCGAATGTTTAACGATGGGCATTTTTATTAATTTTGGTAATTGTTGGTATTAATACTAAAAATAAGATAATACTCATAATATTAATAATAATTCCAAAAATAAAATGAATTCATAATAAAAATGGTAATTTAATAAGATTGCCTAATCCCATTAATGGGAAAAAGATATATAAATTAGCAAGCGTCATTAAAGCGGCAGTGATTGTTGCGACACTAATAATGACAATGATTAATTTAAAAATTGATCACTCTTTATAAAAACGAAGATTCTGATTGAGTTGGTTTTTAAAAGAGCATTGAATCATAATTCATCAATTAGTTGCTAAAAGCACTAATTGCATCATATTTACTGATGCTCCAAAACCAGTTCCCAGAAATTAGCATTGTCGCACCACCATGTAAAATTGCGATTAACATTGTAAAACGATAACCAACAATATAAAGTGCAGCGATAATTAGGAAATAACTAAAATCAATTCCATGCATACCAATTATTTTTGCAATTGATATTGAAAAATAAGATATGACTAATGATAGTGCTAATAAAATTCCTGTTTGAGCAATTTTATAATTTAGTTTAATCATCTTAATTTTTTGTGGTTTGAATTTAAGGATACTAATATATTTTTGCATATTTTATAGGACCTTTCTTGAAATTTGAGAATTTAAGTCTCTTTATTATGCCATTATTATTAATGCTTTGCAACTAAAACGCTTATGTTATCGGATTTTAATTAGTAATTAGCTAAATAATAAATTTATTATGATCAAAATTATGATTTATTAATTTATATAAATTTCATCTAATCTTATAAAATAAAATTATATTACAATATATTACAAAATAAAATTATAAAATATAATAATATATAGAATGGTATCCTAATAAATTAAGATATCTTTAAAAAGTAGTTTATGATATTATAATTTATAACAAAGTGAAAAAAGTTAATTTAAAAGTAAAACATTAAAAATAACATATAATTTATTATATAGGAGGTATGATAAAATATGGATAAAATAATTAAATATGAATTGTTTAATATTATTTCTAAATTAAGAGATATTAGTAATCATGAAATTCCATTACAATTTAGTAAACTATTAAAATATTTAGACCAAACTCATAATATTATTGTTGATATTCAAAAAACCAAAAACAATCCTAAAGGTTTACTTATTATGAAAAATTATAATTTGGATAAACCAAAAGATATAAAATTTTATATTACTATTAACCCTGAAATAGATGATAAAAATTTTAATTATTATTTATCTTATATTATTGGTACAATATTTCAAATTATTAATATCAACATAATAAATAAAGATAATGAATTTCAAAAAAAATTTAAAAATGAATTAATTAGTATTAATGAACCGCAAATAAAAGCAATGATTTTTTCTGACATTTATAATTTTAAAAATTCTCAATGGTTCGCTGATCGCTTACTAGTTCCTGAATGGTTATTTATAAAATTAAATAATTATTATAAAAATCAAAATAAAATCCAAGATTTAAGTACATTATCTAATTTTTTTAACGTTCCTTCTGATTGTATTCTTAGAAGATATGACAAAATTAAAACACAAATGAACTTAAATAACATCACTAATAATTTGGTTTTTTAAATGGGAAAGATAAATATTGCGAAGAAAGATAATGATTTAGAATCTAAAATAATATTTAATTAAACAAAAATAAAAAACACTAAAAATAGTGTTTTTTTATTAGTTAATAATCAACTTAATTAATTTATTATGTTTTTTCAAAACGCATTAATAAATTGTTTACTAATGATTCTTCTTTATGAAATTTACAATCATCTAAAGAACAATGTATTTTTCTAATTTTGTCTAAATCTTGTTGATTGAAAGATATGATATTTTTTAGATCAATCATTAATTGTTTTTCAAAATCAATTAATGATTGCTGAGTAATAGTTTCTTCAATAACTGGCATAAAAATTTCATCAAGCTCATTTGCATCAGTAATAACACGAATAACTTTAATGTTTTTAACGTTATAATTATAATATTTATTTAAAATTCAACTATAGAACTTAACTTGATATTTTAAATCGCTTAATTTTTCTGTACTTAAATCTGCTTTGTTAAATTTAGTCGTTGCTTTAAAATCTAAAACACAAAATTCACCTTGATCATTTTGTAAGATTAAGTCTATTTTCCCAATAAAATTAATTTTATTGGGAAATAAATCTTTATCTACAAAATCAAATGATTTTTCAGCATTGATTACTTTTCAATTATCTTGCTTTAATCAAATTTGATAAGCACTAATAATGTTAGCAATTCGGTTTTGAATTTTTGATTTTAAATTTTTACGTTTTGTTGAAGTAGAAAGTTTTCTAATATAAACATTTTTTTGTAATTTTTTAATAAAAGTAGGGCTGATTTTATTGAAGTCATGGTTAACTCTAATTAACTCTTTGTTATATAATTCTAACGCTTGATGAATTAAACTTCCCTCAATTTTACTATCATTATCTAATTTTAATCATTGATAAATATTAAATACTTTATATTTATTAATGCATGCATAGAAGTTACTAATTGCTTCAAAAGAAATAGTCATCATTTTAGCGCTAATTTTAGACAGTTTTGCTAAAGTGTGCTTATTATCAAAACAACTATTAGCCATTGCTTCATCGCCGCATTCAACATTAAAGAGAATGTTTTTAGCGCGTGACATAGCAACATATTGAATTTCTGCTGTTTGATCAATTTCTAATGCTCTAGTGTTGTTCATTTGATTCCAATTAATTACAACTGGTCATTCTTTTCCTTTTGATGAATGATGCGTTACGACATTTAATTTATTTAAATGTTGAATTTTTTGTTTGTCAGCATTTTGAACAAAATTATTTAAAAGGAAAAATTTTCAATTACCTTTTTCATCAGTGATTGATTTTGCCATAGTAACTAAATTAGTATCACGATTAAATATTTGTTGATCTTGCACAAAATTCATTAATCAAACAATATCAAAAACATTGATTGCACTATGTTTTGTTATGTTGATTTTGTTTACTTCTAAAAATTTAATAAATGATTTATAAAAATCATTTATTAAATAACTATCTTTGTAAATATCTTTTGATTGTTGTGCCATAAATTTTAAATATTGAAATAAGATGCCTTGTTCTTCAACTATTTTATCACTATAATACTTTAATCAATTGTCTAAATAGATTTTTTGATTAGCGGCGTCAATATTATTTTGTTGTAAGAAATTAACTAATCTGAATGCAACAGCATTAGAGTTTACTAAAATTGCAATATCATCAATGGGTAATTCTGTTGTTGCTTGCATTTTTAAAATGTTGCTTTTACAATAATCAAAAAACGCTGCTTCATCTTTAAAATTAGCATGATAAATTGGGTGAGTTGTATTGTCGGTATTACTTTTAATTATTTTATTTGTCTTATGAAAAGGATGTTGATTTAAATGCTTAATGACATTATCACTACTACGATAATTTTTATTTAATAATAGATTTAATTTTACATCTGCACTATAATTATCGAAAATATGATTCATACATTCAATACTACCGCCACGAAAAGCATAAATAGATTGGTTATTGTCACCAACAAAAACTGAATAATCAACATAAGTTAATACTTTCGTAATTAGTTTTTGTTGGAATTGATTAATATCTTGCACTTCATCAACGAATAAATATTTAATCTTTTTAAAATTTGACTCAATTTTATTTGTTTCCAATAATTTATTGATGATTATTTTATAATCATTATAACTATAAACTTTATTATTTTTAATAATCACTTTCAAATAAGCTTCGATTAATTCTTTATATTTGAAATATTCAGAATCTGCTATTCAATAATTTTCACCAGTAATTGCAATTTGATTTAAAATGTCATTATTGAATTTCATTAAAAATGATACTGATCCGATTGTTGATTGTCCAATAATTTTTAAATATAATTTTTCTCATGCTTGCCTATAAGTTTGCATTTTTCCAGAATACATATAAATACTTCATTGTGCATCTGACATTATTTTAAAATAACTAAATTTATTATCATAGTCTGATAATAAATCAATACAATAGCGATCAATCGTTTGAACTTTAATGTTTTCCATAATGCTAATTGCATCATTAGGTAATGATAATGCCACAATTTCTGTGACACGCTCCTTTAATTCCTTAGCAGCTTTATTAGTAAATGTGATTGCTAAAATTGCTTGGTTTAAATCTGCTTGGTTATTTTTAATATTGTTAATTATTAAATTAGCAATATTAAAAGCTATTGCTTGGGTTTTACCCGATCCAGGACATGCGTTAACGCGTAATAAACCTTGATTTCAATTAACAATTTTTTGTTGTTGAGCATTTAATTTTTGATATTCTGATTGAAATGGTGTCATTTTTAAACCTAGTTTTCTGAGATTTTTGATCATAAATAAAAATATTATTAAAATTATACTGAAAAAATAAACATTTTGCAAATTACTATTTAGATATAATAATATAAAAAATAAACATTTATTATAATGTTTATTTTTTTAAAAAGATTTTAGTTATTAATTAATTGCTTTTTGGTTCTTCTGGTTTGTCTTCTGGTTTGTCATTCTCAGGTTTATCTTCGACTTCCGCTTCAACGACATCATCATTATTTGGAACTTGAGCATCCGGTCCTGGTCCACCAGGTTGTGGTCCGGCCGCATTTTGTGCTTGTTGTTGTTTCATCATTTCGGACATTTGAGCAGCCATTTCTTCAAATTTCTTGATTTTGTCATCTAGTGCTGGAATATCTTTTTTCTCAATTAATTCTTTTAATTCTTTAATTTCAGCTTCTGATTTTTCTTTTTGTTCAGCTGGGATTTTGTCGCCAGCTTCTTTTAATTGTTTTTCAGACATATCTAAAATTTGTTGAGCACGATTAATTGTTTCGATTTCTTTTAAACGCGCTTCATCTTTTTGAGCATTAATTTCAGCATCTTTTACCATTTTTTCAATTTCTGATTCTTTTAAGTTTGAAGAATCAGAAATCGTAATTGATTGTTCTTTACCAGTTTTTTTATCTTTAGCTTTAATGCTGACGATTCCATTAACATCAATATCGAAAGTAACTTCGATTTGTGGCACACCACGTGGTGCTGCTTGGATTCCTGTTAGTTGGAAATGTCCTAAAGATTTATTATCAGCGGCAAATTTACGCTCACCTTGTAGAGCGTGAATATCAACGGCTGGTTGTGAATCTGCTGCTGTTGAAAATACTTGTGATTTAGAAGTTGGAATAGTTGTATTACGATCGATCAGTTTCGTCATAACACCACCTAATGTTTCGATTCCAAGTGATAATGGTGTGACATCTAATAATAGCACATCTTTAACATCACCAGTCAATACGCCCCCTTGAATCGCTGCTCCGACAGCAACAACTTCATCAGGATTGATTGAACGGTTTAATTCTTTTCCTAAAACTGATTTTACTAATGCTTGAACAGCTGGCATTCTAGTTGATCCACCAACTAATAATACTTCATCAATTTCGCTAGTATTTATTTTAGCATCTTTGATTGCTTCTAATAATGGTTTTTTCGTACGCATTAATAAATCATATGTCATTTTTTCAAATTCAGATCTAGTTAATGTTTTTTCAATATTTAAAGGTCCAGCTGCTGACATTGAAATAAACGGTAGTAAAATATGCGTTTGTTTTAAACCAGATAAATCAATTTTAGCTTTTTCAGCAGCATCTTTTAGACGTTGCATTGCCATTTTATCTTTACTTAAATCAACTTGGTGTTCAGCTTTAATTGTTTTTAATAATCAATTAATGATTTCTTGATCTCAATCATCGCCACCTAAATGGTTATCTCCTGAAGTAGCTAGTACTTCAAAAGTTCCTTCAGCCATATCTAGAATTGAAACATCAAATGTTCCCCCACCTAGATCATAAATAGCAATTTTTTTCTCATGGTCTTGTTTATCTAAACCATAAGCTAGCGCTGCTGCTGTTGGTTCATTAATAATACGCTCAACTTTTAAACCAGCAATTTTACCAGCATTTTTAGTAGCGTGTCTTTGCGCATCGTTAAAGTATGCTGGTACTGTAATAACAGCACGATCAACTTTATGACCTAATTTATCTTCAGCAAATTTTTTCAAATATTGTAAAATCATTGCTGAGATTTCTTCTGGTGTATATTCTCTACCGTTAGCAGAAATTTTTTCACTAGTTCCCATTAAACGTTTAACAGAAAGAATTGTATCAGGGTTTGTTACAGCTTGACGTTTAGCATTATCTCCAACAACGATTTCCCCATTTTTAAATGCGACAACTGATGGTGTTGTTCTTTTTCCTTCAGGATTTTCTAAAACACGTTTAGTTTTACCTTCCATTACAGCAACACAAGAGTTCGTCGTTCCTAAATCGATTCCAATGATCTTTGACATAGTTTTTCCTTCTTTCTTATTTTTTTAGTTCGATATTTTATAAAATACTTAATATTTATTTATAAATTTTTACTAAGACTGGTTTGATTAAACGATCGTGTAAATGATATCCGCTATGAATTACTTCAGCAATATGATGTTTTAATTTTGGATTATCAGTATCAATAACTTCAATTGCTTCATGTTTATGACTATCAAATTTATCGCCGACTTTTACACTAATTTCTTTAAGACCAGCATCATTTAAGACGTTGTTGAAATTTTGGGTAATCATTCTGAATCCTGAAACATAATTATTAACAGCTGCATTATCACTTTTAAAACTAATGACACGATTTAATTGATTTAAAACATCAATTAAATCTTCGCCAGTTTTTTGCAGTGCATATTTTTTAATTTCTTTAATTTCTTGATCATTTTTAGCTTGTTCAATTTCTTTAAAATTATTTAATTGGATTTGTGCTTTAGCAGCAAAAGATTTAGCTTTATCAACGTATTCTTGATTAATGCGTTTAATTTCTTTTTTTAACTCATGAATCTCTAATGCATTGTTAATTGCTTTTTGTGATAAAGTTTTATTTTCTGATTTTAATTCTTTGATTTTGCTTTTTAATTTTTTAGTATTATCATCTGACTTTGGTTGAGAATTAATTTTTTCAGGTTTTTCAACTTTATCACCTTGTAAAATCTTTTCTTCTGATGATCTCTTTTTTTCGTGTGGCAAAAA
The DNA here is from genome assembly GCA_965222855.1 of Mycoplasmatales bacterium. Taxonomy (GTDB): domain Bacteria; phylum Bacillota_I; class Bacilli_A; order Mycoplasmatales; family JABABV01; genus JABABV01. The sequence continues at coordinate 29,213 of CBDCUL010000005.1, forward strand.
AATCCCCCTTAAAAAAATAATTTTGTGCTTATGATTAAAACTATTGTAATAAAAAAAATTAGCAGTGTCAAGTAAAAAGTGCTAATTTTTAAAATATATTATTTAATTGCTTTTAATTCTGTGTAAAAATTGTAATGCTGTTAAGATACCAGTGTTGTAGATTTCTTCAACGTTGGCCCCTCTAGATAGGTCATTAACTGGTTTATTAATTCCTAACAAGATTGGTCCAATTGCTTTATATCCACCTAAACGTTGGGCAATTTTGTAACCAATGTTTCCAGCTGATAAATTCGGAAATATATAAACGTTAGCATATCCAGAAAAATATTTTTTACCAGATTTTTTAATACGGATTGCTTCGTTATGAGCGGCATCGAATTGAATTTCAAAATCAATAAATTCCTCAGGATTATGATGTGTTTTTTTTAAAAATTCCTTGCAGAAAATTTTAGCTGCTTGATTTACTTTATCAACCACTTCATGTTTTGCACTACCAGATGTTGAAAAACTTAAAAAGACTGTTCTTGGTTTAATGCCAACCATTTCTGCTAACTCATGATTTTGATAACCAATTTCTGCCAAATGTTCTGCATTAGGATTAACGTTAGTTGAACAATCACCAAAAATTAAAGTTTCACTTTCTTTCAATAATATGAATCCTGAAGAAACAATATTATATTTTTTTTGTGGTTTAATAATTTGAAAGGCTGGTCTTAAAATATTTCCTGTTGCACAAGATATTCCACCGACAAAAGCATCAACTTTATCTTGATGTAAAAACATCATTGCTTGATAAATTGTGCTCTTTAACATTTCCTCACATTGTTCATAAGTGTTTTTTTGACTACGTAATAGATGTAGGTCAGCGACTAATGCTTGATCCATTGTTTTATCAATGAAAACTTTTTCAGCTTTTCCTTGATAATTAGTGTATTTGGCTTTTGTGCCAAAAAATAAAACAGGTATTAAAATTTTGTCTGCTAATAATTTTTCAGCAGCTTCTTGGATTAAAGCATTGTCACCTTCAGGAAAGGCAATTCTAACTTTCTTATTGTTTGATTTAACTTTTTTTATTATATTATCCATAAAATGGTCCATAATTATTTTTGTCTCCTTTAAATTAAAATCTAAAAATGTAAATAACAATTATATAATAACATACTAACAAGCTCCTAATAATAAAAACAGAATAAAAATAGAAAAAATTCTATTTTTATTCTGTTTAACTAATCAATTTTATTTTTTATACTTCTCTTTTAACGAAATGGTCAGCAATCGATAATATAAATAAACCAGGAATAACCATTAATGAAATTCCAATTGCTTGCATTGCGTATGCTAAGTCTTTGCTAATACCAGTTGCTTTAGAAGCGCCATGCGCAAAAATACTTCCTGTATCAGCAGAATAGAAAAATAAGAAAGCTCCTAAAACAAATAATGAAGAGCACATGACCATGAAGAATAACTTACTAGCAAATCACATATTTTAAATTCTCCTTTATGATTTTGATAATTTTAATTTTAAATATCAAAAGGTGGTTAGTTGTTAACTATACACTATTATTATAATATTAATAAAAGCTTTATACAATATTAATCTTTTGAATTGATATGTTTAACTTCTTCACTAATGTAATCTAGAAAGGAAATAATTTTTTTATATTCCATTCTTTTAGGACCAACAATTGCTAATTGAATTTTTTTACCTAATAAATTATAGTTGTTAGCAATGATTGAAACATCGTTATTACCAACTTCACTGCCATTGATAATTTTAATTTTATCACTGTTAATTGATTGGGCCGCAATTTGTTTTCAAATTGAAGTGTTTTCTAAAAAAGTTAATAGCTTAAGCATTTTATGGTGATCACTAAATTCTGGATTTTGAACAATGTTATTACGACCATGATATGAAAGGTTGTTTTGCGTTTTGAAGTTGAAAATTGAATTAATAAAAGTTTGCATTAATAATTCATAATTTTGAACTTGGTCTTGGATAATTGGCATAATTGATTTTATCTTATCAATAATTTGGATAATTGGTGTTTCTAATAAACGATCATTAAAAATATTAATGCAAATTTCCAAATCTTGGAGCACAATATTGTGATCTAAATTAATCATTTTATTTAAGACATTTCCATTTGAATCAACAACAATTACTGTTGCCATATTGTCATTAATTGGAATTAAGTCAATTTTTTTTAATAAAACACTATCATCACTACTATTAGATACAATTGAAGTTAAATCTAAAATATCAGTTAATACATCAGCAGCTTGATTAAAAATATCATCAATTGCTAAGCTACGATTATTAAATATTTTTTGTAATTTTAATTTAATATTATTATTGAGTGACGATTTTAATAAATGACTTGTGTAATAGTTATAACCTTTATTAGTTGGAAACGCGCCCACCTGAATTATGGGGTTTTTCAATGTATCCTAGTTTTTCTAAAATAAACATTTCATTTCTAATCGTTGCACTTGAACAAGCGAATTCGGTTTTCTCCATATGTTTTAATGTTGTTTTTGAAGCAATTGGCTTAGCTTGACTAATATACATTTCAATAATCAATTTCAATAAATGGATTTGTCTTTTGCTTAAATCAGTAGTCGACATAATAATCCTTCCTTAATCTTTTATATGATTAAAAAAACACCTTAAAGTGGTGTTTTTTTAATTAATTTTGTATTTTAGTTAAAATATTAATTAATTCCGCTTTAGTCATTGATTTATAATCAGTAATACCAATATTTTCGGCTAACGCTTTTAAATCATCAAAATGGAATTTTGTAAAATCTGTTTTGGGATCTGGTTGGGGAATTAGTGTAATATTTTGATTGTTAAGTTGAGATTGTGGTTGTGTTGCTTGAATTTTATTATGAATTGCCTCGTTGTTTTTTTGAATTTCGTCAACACTATCTCCTTTGTTGATTTCTTTTCAAGTATTAACTTGGACAATGCGATTTTCAGTACTTTGTGTCATATTAGAAAAATCATTGTTAGCATTTTGGTTATTAGCTTGTTGATTTTGGTTATTAGCTTGTTGATTTTGGTCGGGATTTTGTTGTTGGTTTTGGTTAAAATTATTGTGTTGTTGATTATAAAAATTAGGATTTTGCTGTTGATTTGGATTGTTAAATAATGGACTTTTCATCATTAAGTCAATTTGCATTGCTAATTTAGAATATCTTAATTCTTGTCATCCAATATAGAATATTATTACATAACTCATAATACCGACAATATTTAATAAGCGGTAATATCAAATTTCACTTAAATTAAAAGTAATAGAATAATTATTACGTAATATTAGGATGTTTAAAAATGATAGAAAACAAAATAGTAATAATAAGTTAATATAAATTCGTTTTAAATGTAAATAATCGCTTTTAGCAATAGTTTTTAATAAAGTAACTGTAATTAAGATGGCGAATATAATTAGGACAACTGTAGAAGCTATCGCAATTGTTAAATTACGCTGAAAGATTTGCATAATTTGGTCATGCGTTATTTGATTTTTAACAGGTTGTTTTGCATTCAATTTAGTTAATGCATTAATAATACCATTAGTTCCACCGTTAGTAAAAACAGATAGTAATAAAATAGCACTTTTAATAATTGCTGCTACTCAAACAGTAATGATTAAAAATTTACTAAATTTATTAAATTTAGGGATATTATCTTTATAAGTTTTTTTTAATTGGTCTAATAGCATATGTTGGGTCACCAAATTTCTAATTTCTTAATACTTATTCTTGTCTATTATAAACTGTTTTAATAGAAATGTAAAATTAATTCAATTTCCGTTTTTCAAATTATAATTCGATTATTAATAACTGATATTTCATAATGATGGTTTTCTACTATTTCATTACTAATAATTTTTTTAGCAATGCTTGATTCAATCTTACTTTGAATATATCGTTTATTATTGGGCGAGCACCATATTGGCGATCAAAACTTAAAGCTGCGATTTTCTTAATAGCATGGGGAAGAAACTTTAAAAAAATACTTTTTTTCTTTAGCAACTCGTTCAACTAAATCGTTACATAGTTTCTCGGTAATTTCTTCAGCAATTTTTTGATTGATAGGATTAAAAACTACAATTTCATCAATTCGATTAATTAATTCAGCCCGAAAACTATTACGGAAAACATTAAGTCCTTCGCTTTTTTTATTTTCTAGAAATAAATTAGCGCCAATATTAGATGTCATTACGATAATTGTGTTTTTGAAGTTAACTTTAACGCCTTGAGCATCAGTAATAAATCCATCATCTAAAATTTGTAATAAAATATTTAAAACATCACTATGTGCTTTTTCAATTTCATCAAATAAAACAATTGAATATGGTTTTTGACGAACTGCTTCAGTCAATTGACCACCTTCTTCAAAGCCGATATATCCTGGAGGCGATCCTAATAAGCGCGAAACGGAATGTTTTTCCATATATTCACTCATATCAATTCTGACCATTTGATGCTCAGAATTGAATAGTTGATAAGCTAGTGCTTTGACTGATTCAGTTTTACCAACCCCAGTTGGTCCTAAGAAAATAAATGAACCAATTGGGCGTTCAGGATTTTTAATCCCAGCGCTTGATCTTAAAATAGCATC
>CBDCUL010000006.1:0-6132 GCA_965222855.1 Mycoplasmatales bacterium
GTATTCCGTTACGTTTGTAACTGATTGAAATATCAGTTGAAACACCATCCAAAATTGGAGCAATATTTTGGTTATGGTAATGTGAACTAGTTGCTCAAGGTGCTTTAACTTGGCTTACTTCACTAATAATAGCACCTTTATTTTGATCGCGATTTTTCAAAATTTGACCAACATTAGCAAGATAATTTTGTGGGGCAAAGATATCTAAAACGGTAAGATCATTAGTATGAAAATTAGATATGGTATATTGTTTATTATCCACTTGATTGTTATTATAATTAATAACAATTTCAAATGTTTTAATTTTTCTTGTCGGATTATATTTAGCTGGTTCTTCTAAAGTGTTACCACTAATATAAACTGTTGCATTGTTTGGGTTAGATGGATTAATAATCACATGATTAATTGTGAAATTAATAATTGTTTCACTATTGCTCAACGTTGGAATATATTCAGGCATTTGTTTTAAACCCTCAGCAACATAATGTGATAAAGCATCATGTGTTAATTTTCAGCGAAAATTTGGTTTGAAAGTTAAATTTTGCGACTGATAACTTTTAGTGACTATATTATAATTAATCATAATCATAAATGTAGCTGGTGAAGCATCATTAGGATTACCTTTACAATTACCAATAAAAGTTTTTTGAATAATATTGTTATTATTTTTAAAAGTAACTGCTCCAGTTGCTTTTAAATTTGAAATTGATTGATATTGCTGATTGTGAATTGCTGTTATAATTGTTGTTTGTAATATTTTATTACTTAGTTCAAATGGTTTTGTAACTGATGTAATTCTAAAATTAGTAATTAAATATTTTTTCGTTTGATAGTTATAACTAATATTTAAATGGAACGTTTTAATGTCATAATTAAAAGTAGCATTACCAGTAACTTGAATCGATGGTTGATCATTAATATTGTGATTTATAAGACCAAAAGTATGAAAATTAATATTAGTTACTGCTGGAGCGTTGCAGTTAAGTGTATTATAAATTGTGTGTTTGACTATTGGTCCAATAATATCATTAGACAACATTGTTTGATAACTTTTAGATGCTATATAATTAGATAAAATATAATTTTTAGTTTGATAATTATAAGTTATTTTAAAGGTAAATGGTTGATAGTTAGTAGTGCTTTTAGAAGCGCTACCATGACCTTCATAATTAACACTCACTGTTTTGTGATCAGTTGAAACAACCATTTTATTAATTTGGTGGTATTCATATAACACAAAATATTTAGCAATCATTTCATTGCTAGTAATAACAGTATTTAATTTAGTATTAGTTGGTGTTTTGCCATTACTATAATTTCCGAAAATATTATTACTTGGTGCTAAATTATCTATTGGTAAATTTATAAAGCTATTTTTATTTGTGATAGTTGTTTTTGAAACAAAATAAGTTTGCTCTGAAACAGAATAATTAATTATTTCCATAACAGAATAGATTGTTTGATTATTACTAAAAATACCATTTAAAACAACTGATGGTTCATCTTTATTAGTATTGTTTATTTTACCTAAGGTAAAATTAAAATTACTAATATTAAAATTTTGATTTTCGATCTTAACTTTTTTAATTAATGCTTGTTTGGCAATTACTGATAATTTTGGATTAGTAAAGATTGTTTTTTTAGATTGTTTTTTTAGATTGTGGATCATCGTTTTTTGGTTTTTGAGTAGTTCCACAACTAACAAGTCCACCAATCGTTGAAGCTGCTGTTACTAAACCAATACTAGAGAAAATTATTTTTAATTTTTTCATGGAGATTCCTTTCCATAATAATTTATGATATTAAAATGAATGATAAGCATAAGTTTTACTGTCAAAATTATAACTAACAGTTCCATAGACATTCCCTTGTTTACCATCATATTTAAATGATATTGGACATCCGGTTTCTGTACCGACTAATTTATTACCAACTGTAATTGGCATTGTATCTCATAAATCCATTGTTTGGGCAACATCAGTAATTTTACAACCTTTGTATTTAGGATAATTTTCTAAAACTTTCTTCATTCCTGCTGAAATTGCGGCTTTTGAAAACACATCTATTAAAACAACGTTATCAGTTTTAAGATTTGAAATTGTATATTTGTGATTTTTTGGGGCATTGTTATCAAAAGTAATTACTTCACTAAATGCTTTAACTTCACGCATTTGTTCTTTCGTTGGTGGTGTTTCTAAAATTTACCACTAATATTAATAACTACTTTGTTTGGTGTTTGAGGATCGATATTGACTTTATTAACTGCAAAATTAATTACTTGTTCGCTATATTTAAATTTAGAATTGTAATTTGGTAATTTTTTTAATGAGTCTTCAGCTGCTCATTTTAAATAATCTCATGTTAGGTTATATGGAAATTTAGGTGTAATAATTAATTTTCCTAAACTATATTGTTGTGTTTTTAAATCATAGTTTACAACAATACTAAATGTTGCTGGCGATGAATCTTGGGGATTATTATTACACTTACCACTAAAAGTAGCACTAATCACATTACTATGATAATCGTTATTAGCAAAAGTAATTGCACTATTTAGTACTAAACCACTCATTGTTTGATATTTTTTATCAGTGATCGCTTTTGTAATTAGTGTTTTTAAATTTTGATTAGCTGAGTTTAATAAAAATGGTTTAGTAATTGAATTACTTATTTTTAAATTACTAGCTTGATGTTGATTATTATTGTAACTATAATCAATTGTTTCGCTAAATGATTTTGTGTCACCGTTAAAATCATAAATTCCAGCAACATTAATAAATGGTTGGTCATTGATACTTGGGTTAATTATCCCGAAAGTATTAAACTTAATATTAGTTATTGTTTGTGGATTACCATTTAAAAATTTATCAATTGATTTTGTAATTGTTGGAGCAATTGCATCGTGTGATAATTCTTGATAATAACTTTTAGATGCTGCATAATTAGATAAAATATAATTTTTATTTTTATAATTATAAGTTATTGTAAAGTTAAATGGTTGATAACTAAGATCACTACTTGTGGCACAACCATGACCTTCATAATTAACGCTCACTGTTTTATGATCAGTTGCAACAACCGCTTTATTAATTTGATGATATTCATATAACACAAAATATTTAGCAATCATTTCATTGCTATTAATAACAGCATTTAATTTAGTATTGGTTGGTGTTTTACCATTACTATAATTACCAAAAAAGTCAGTAACGGGTAATAAACTATCTGCTGGTAAAGTTATAAAAGTAGCTGGTTTTGATACTACTGTACTAATAACAGAATATCTTTTATTAGTAAATGAATAATTAATTGTTTCTGTTACTTTGAAAGCAGTTTTATTATAAGTAAAAGTTCCTTTTAAAATAACAGAAGGAAGATCTTTATTAGTATTATTTATTTTACCTAGAGTAAAAGAAAAATTACTAATAATAACATTATCACTTGTAGTTGTTAATGTTTGATTTTGAAATTTTTTTAAGATTGCTGATTTTGCAATCGGACTAATTTTTTTAACAGTTAATGCAGCAGCTGCAGTTTTGGGATTATCATTTTTATTTTTAGAAGTCCCACAACTAACTAATCCGCTCCCGGATGATAGAATGCTTAAACATCCAATGCTAGCAAAGATGATTTTTAAATTTGCTTTTTTCATTTGATTCCTTTCGAATCTGTTTTTTCACTTTATTTTTAATCAGTAATTCTAAATGTTTTTTAAATTATGCCTTTTAAATAAAGGTAATTTGGAAAACAAATATACTATACAACTTTTTTTATTTAAAAACAAGCGTAATTAATTTTATATTTATCTTCTTAAAAAATCACTTAAATGATAATTATTTAATTAAGCGCTAAAAATAGTAAAAACCCAACAAAATGCGCTAAATATCAGCATTTTGTTGGGTTTTTACTATACTTTTAATAATTTTATGAAATTCACTAATTACACTGGTTTGTAAATATTTTGTCAATTATGATAAAAATAAATTAATATTCCATAAATCACTTTAGTAATAGTATTTAATGATAATAGTTGTTTTTATTAATTAGTTAGATTTATTCTGTATAAGAGTAAACTATAACTACGATCTTCAACACTCTATTTTCAATATTAAAAAATTGATAAAATCAGATTTTTATTTTATAATTGATTATGATGTTTTGATATATTAATATCTATATATCTGGTTAATATTAGTATATGATTATTAATTATTTTATTAATATCACTACTAGAGTAACTTCGTTCTGCAATCCGTTTTTAAAATTACAGTTGCAGCCATTGATTTAAACATATCATAAATGATATGTTTTTTTTATTTATCTTTTTTATATTGATTACAAATAATATGAACCGCTTGTATATTATCCGTTTTATTAGAAACATTTTTGCTTAATAATATTATATGATCAATATTTCAAAATCCTTTACTTTTATTTTGTGATTCTACTGATTGGTGCGCTCCATAAATCATTTTTTTATTACAGATAACATAAAGTTTGTGGTCGCAAGCTTAATCTTGTTGGGTAGCACCACAATAACAATTTTTAGCATTATTCAAAATATTAATATCTTTATTTTTTGTATTCTGAATTTGATATAATATCAATACATAATCAATAATAATTATTTATAAAGGAGTCGAATAATGTATCAAAAAATGCTGAAAATACTTAAAGAGAATCCTGAAATCACTTTAAAAGAATCTATAATAATTTCAACAATTAATGATGTTGAAATGATGCGCCAAAACTTAAAACCTTACATATGAGAAAATATTCCTATCATAGGTTCTTATTGCTATCTTTTTAGGATAGCTGCAAAAGCATCAAGGATGATTCGTAGACAACCATTACGTCGTGAAATTAATAGATGTATTTTTGTCTTTATGGCAATGAGTGCATTTTTATGAAGCTTCATTATATTAGTTACGCCATGATCATTACATTTAATCATTAAATTAGCGGTTGATCAAGTACAAAATAATTTAGATCAAGGAAAAATTCCCTTAATAATTAAAACTTAAAATAAATCTTTAATAAAATAAGAACATAAAAAAACCCACTATATCAGTGATTGATCTAGTGGGTTTTATAATGAAATAAGTCATTTTATATTATGTTATTGCCATTAATAATTTTAACTTTGGCAATTTTTGGATTTATTTGATTAATAAAATATAAAAAGATCACTATTAAACAGATAATAAATCTAAATATCACATAAAAAATAATAGTTATTTTTTATTAATTGGTTTGAATTATTATGCGTTATCATAAACTAAATATGGACTTCCTGTAAGTAATTCTATTGATAAATGTATTCCATTACCTTCATTAGTATTAGTTTATATTATTGATCATTCTGCAATTAATAAACCCACAACTACAATTACTTATCATTATCCTACTTTGAATAGCACTACCAGATAAAGTAGCTGATACTAAAATTGCAGTTTGCAACATTTTGTTCTCCTTAAATATTTTTTTGTTTTATTTTTTCTTTTATATGGTACATTAATAGTGTAATATATATATATGATATGTCAGAGTAATTATTATAAATGCATATTATATAAATTAAGTTGTATATTATAATAAATATACAATAATAAATGATTGAATTGGTTTAACTATAATTATAGTTATATGATATTTTGTTTTTATTCCGTTCTTTGTAAAATTAAAATTTGAACTTAAATATTTATTTAATTTAAATAAATTATTTTATATTATGTTGTTACGATTAATAATTTTAACTTTGGCAATTTTTAGATTTATTTGAGTAATTAAATGTGATCATAAAAGAAAACTATCATAACAACAACAAATACCATATATTTAACATCGATGTTTTTATATAATTATAAATTGATGTTAAAAGAAAGGTGAATTTATGATAAATTTTAAAAATCGTAAAAATTTGGTTTTTTCAAGTAGTTTAACTGTTTTTTGAAATATTTTAGCAATAGCTATGATTATAAGTAATTCTATTCCGTCTTATCATAAAGAACATGATAGTTTTTGATGATTTTGATCTATTCCCATTATTTTTACTTGTTGTGCTTTAAGTTTTGATTTTTTAATATTTATATGTTTAATATACAAAACTAAAAAACTTTTTCAAATTGATAC
>CBDCUL010000007.1:0-72923 GCA_965222855.1 Mycoplasmatales bacterium
TGGACCAAATCAGTATTTTGATTGCCATCTACATCGCGAAAAGAAAATTCTTTCCTGCCATGAATAGTCGCATTATAGATGCATTCCATTATAACAATGTTAGAGTTCATCACGCGCAGAAGCGGTTGCTATATAGGTATAAGGTTTTTTCTAACACCGGGTTATTCTAACTATCGGTTTTTTCTAACCAATTTTTAGAGCACTTATTATTTAATTCGTTATTATGCTTAATTTCTATCGGTTTTTTCTAACTCGGGTTATTCTAACTTATCGGTTTATTATAACTATTTGTGGTGTAATAAATTCCAACTTGACTAGTATTTCCATTGGTTTTTTCTAACTATCATACCTGCCAACTTTTGCCAGTCAAATCCCTGGACGAATGGCAAAAATTCCCTGGACATTCACTCATTTCCCTGGACACATATCTAGAGGGTTTGAACGTCTAATGATTTACGCTCGCTCGATGTAAATGTAAAACAGGATAAATATATTTGTTTAAGTCATTCTAATGCCTACTTATTATTAAATCCAATAATTAGTCTCTACAAGACGTGATCTATGGAAAAATGTTTGTATGGTTAAACATCCCTGGACGCATGAATATCTACATTTAATATGCACAAACATGATGTATAGCTATGCAGTGAATATAAAAATCAAGAATTAGGTATTATGAAGTTGAAGTAGAACCAGTTTGCTCCAAATAAAATCCCTAGAGAAATGGAGCAAATCCCTGTACGCCTGGACAAAGTATAAAATCCCTGGACTGTCCAGGGAATCCCTGTACGGTTGGCAGGTATGAACTATCGGTTTTTTCTAACTCGGGTTATTCTAACACCGGGTTATTTTAATTATCGTTTTTTTCGAACCAATTTTAGTGCACTTATTATTTAATTCGTTATAATGCTTAATTTCTATCGGTTTTTTCTAACTATTCTTTCCTGAAAAGAAATGGTTAGAAAAAAACCGGTTTCTACTGAATCATTTTATTCATTATTTGTACTTGGAAACTATAATAATTAGAATATCCTATCCTCATTATCTTTTCTCTCTGTATGCACTTAGGTCAAATATACATATATATTTGTTATGCATTTCTGTTGAGAAGGTTTCCCATTAAATAATATATGTTAACAACAATCACAAAAGTTCAACAAACAAAACACAAATCTATTCAATATTACTACACTTAAAAGTACAGTTCACGAAAATATCCTAGGTACCTCCTAATGTAAACTTTTGAAATGTGTTCCACAAAATAATAATATCAACGCTTGAACTTATCTAGATCTAAATTCGAATGTATCAAAGGCAATACCAATACGCCAACCAAACGTTATACAAAGGGATTAGTTTTATAGGAAATATACTCGAGTTTATTAGAGGGAAATAAAGCACTACAATGATTACTGGTGTGTAACATGATTACATCAATGAATTTGTGTGTATTACCAGCAATAGTGATTATACAAAGGAAACTCCGGTACAGGGAAATATATACACTAATGTAGAGTAAGCAGTGTAAGTATACTTTCTCTGCATAAGAGATCTAATTACCCCACTTAATGAATAGATTTGCAATTAATATTCTAATAGTTTAATAACAATATGAGCAAATAATATAATAAAGAAACATTGAGTTATAATGAATCCTGAATATTATACTTAGTACAGGGGAAATATAAAGAAAATAATACAAACTTATATCAGAAATACTACACAATTAATTTAATTTTCACAAAAAGGGTCAAAATAATGATGCAGTACATACAATAAGAATTAAGTAATAATTATGATTTATGAATAATAGAATGTTTCCAATTCAGGATAATAAGGGATCAGAAAATCCTTGATATCTATAGCGATAAAGCTTCTTGCTGTAGAAATTCATTTTCCTTAAACATTTCAAAAAGAGAATATAGATAAATATCAAATTGATTACTACCATATTGAAATTGAAGATCAGTTCAATCATGGATGCAGATATCAAAAGATACCAACTGATTCTATAAAGGATATGGCTGAGAGAGTCGGATATTGTGAACACGGGAAAAGAGAAAGTGGCATGAAACCAGCAAGAGTTTACACTGATAGATTCTAATATCATATACAAGCTGTATATTAGGAGATCTTTCAAAATGTGTAATTCGAAGATAAACAACAGAAAATAGATGAGTGTCTTATGCAGCTTTAATAATCTTCTCTGTTCCAGATATACCTTTGTATTGTTAAGATGGAACGCATCTATAATACGACTGTTCATTGCCGGAAAGAATTTCCTATTTGCGATGTACAACACGAAAAAGAAAATAATTTGATTTTTCAAACTATAAGCTATTATACCAAATAGGCTAACAGATGGAATCATTAAAGGTGCAGCAATAATAAGATTAATAGTTAATCCTATCAAGATGAAGCGAAGAATAACTTTAACTCTCAGTTCGTTTCTAGCAGCATAACTCAAGTGGAGGAGAGAGGCACCAAACATCCAAATCAACATTGAAAACGAAATGTCATTAATTAAGAAGCCAAAAATGTTTAACAGAATCATACCAAATCTATTATCATATAAGTTTGCTAGAAATGTATTTGAAATGAGCTCGCAGTTCGGATCAATGGAGACTGGAATAGCCGGAAGTGGATCAAAAAGCCACGAAAATCCCCAAATATTAAAAACCCAGCAATAAATCAGTTCAAAGCAGAGGAAGACAAGAAATATGGAATTTCTTAAGATAGTCTCTTTTTGCATGAAGAGACGATTCGCATAATCATGACCAGAATCGAGATAAATCAGAGTGATGAGTCTCCTTTTATTTCGTACTTTGTGAAATTATATCACATGTGACGTAAACTAACCAAAATATACAAAGTAAAGTGTATACAAAACAAAATATTTGGTTCATATAATAAACATCATTGCGAACGGAGTACAAATAGTCCATGTTGTTTGAACTGTTTGAAAAATTTTGAGCTGACATTGTATTGTTATTTAAATTGAAGAATATCTGATTATACACTTCTGAAATGAAACTGAATGCATGATAAATCCTATAGCTATTTATACTGAGGGAATCCAGTATATAGGATACGTATTATATATTATCATAAATTGAACCCTGAATAGTTCAAGGACATTACACATACTTAATAGAATGCGGATCCTATTATAGACATGACATTAATACATTAAGTATTCAGTAATTCATTATTAGTTATAAGCAAGTGTAATCACCACAGATAGTAAATTAACCCAAGGAAATATTAAAATAAATTCCAATAGAGATGTCCCTTTACTTTTGCTATTTACTGCAGTATAGTGGCCCAGTATTGAATTGACTGCCTTGCTTGTACTAAACAGCCCTTACACTTACAAGCAAAGATAGGATAGATATTATATTTAGGAAATAGTTAATGTAGACTATAGTAAATAGTTATCACAATAATTAGAAAACGCACTGCACTGAGGGTGATGGGTCAAATATTCATAATTTGTGATTTGTCCAATGGTTACTGTATGTGATATTTCGAAATTCCCTTAATATACAAATCTACATTTATTGTGGTCTTACAGTGTGTTAAAAGATTATTATGAATATCAATTAAAATACTAATGTACTGGATATAGTAGCCAAAGTTTTTGTGACACCTGTCACTATTTTATTAGTTGGATTTCTTATGGAACTGAGTTAATGACTATTTATACATGTAATAAAAAGTGTCAGTTTATTTGTTGTTTGTTTGTTTATTTTGTTTGTTTAGTTTATTTTTTCTACCTAAAAGACAAGGAAGCCGCTAATTGAATTTGAGCTACATTGGTTGGTTTAGCTTGTCTTAAAGTACAGTGGAAGCCGCTTAATCGGGAGACGGGTAAACGGGAGATTCAGTTAATCGAGACGAAGTTTTGGAAACCAAATCGTACCTAATAGTATAAATTACATCGGTTAATCGGGAGAAACGGAAAACGGGACAAAATGCCTACTCCCGAGGCGTCCCGATTAAGCGGATTCCACTGTAATATTATCCTTTTCTAAAAGATCAGCATCCAATTATCAATTTCCTGGTGAAAAATATGATATTTTTGAATATACAGGTATTATACATGTTGTTGTTCACAAAGAGTGTATAAACTAACTTTTAATTAAACTTGCTTGTAAGCACAAGGATTTGTCAACCGAACATTTAAACAAAACAAATCCAACTTATACAATGTACTCAAGTGAATTGTAACTGTTGCAATTGCACCCAAATATGTTGCAGAATACTCTTGTATGAAGCACAGAATATTAATCTTTGTTTATTTCTGGCGTACGAATGAAAATAAGTTGTTTGTTTTGCTATTGTAGCAAAACAGCCATTAAGCACCTCTAATTTAAGTCTACTCGTAAATGATTGAATACAAAATTTGCAACCAAATTAGTTATATTTTCTGATATCGCTGGAAAGCGGAATTAATTGTCTGAACAGCTAAATAATTAGATTCTGTTTGCCTGCATAATTCTGTACTTATTAATGACCATCTCTATTATTAGCTCAGTAGTAATACAATCCAGTGTATCGAGTTCAAATACAGTCTAAATTAGAATACAGTTTCAATGCGGTGCTAGGACATCTTGCCGAAATACAGTTATTTTAAGAACAATGATAATAATGAACTATATAGTTAATTAGCCAATAGGTAGAGGTATGTGTTTAATGGAACATGAAAAGTAATGAACAAGTAATGAAATATATATTAAATATTGTTAAGATAGATTATGTGATATGGCACGAAGATATTCTAAATGCGGAATGTACACTAAGCGGACAAAAGTATTTCAACACACTTAGTTTATAACCCAATTTCTGACATCAAACAACTTTTAGTGGGATAATACACTAATTGAGGTTTTTGACAATCTAATTGGTATATTTAGATTGATAATTTTTCATTAATTTTCAATTTATGATTTTTCTAGAGGTGTTAATCTCATTAAGTAGATAATGAGCTCATTAACTCCTCGAATTCAGCTAATCACAAAGTATCCCGAATCGATTAGTTCTTACTTCAGAATTGGACTCTACATCTCCTAATTACTCTTGCTCTCAATTTTCTAAGCATTTCAATCATTTGTTGCTGAGTTAAAGCCACTTTTAAATTTCTGCCACTTATGCCACTTGTGCCACATGGCAGAAATGTGTCACCTACTTCAGAATTCCCCTCAAGATGACTTGAAATATATTTTATTTTAAGTATAGCCTATGATTAGATATATTAAAACGTTTGAAGTTATCTTCAATACAAATAACTTAAGTGGCATGCATATTTCTACCATGTGGCACAGTTTGAACGTGTTGAAATACTTTTGTCCGCTTAGTGTAGATGCATTCCATTACAACAATGTTAGAGTTCACCAGGCGCAGAAGCGGTTGCTATATAGGTATAAGGTTCTTATTTGTTTCCTCACATTTGCCTTCTAAATATTCATTCTAAAGAATCTCAGATTATACAACTTGTATGTTATATTTGAATCCATTAGTGTGAATTCCTGTGGGTTTAATGTGACCTACCATTTCCCAGTATTCTCATTACTCGAATCTACTCAGCATATACTCCATCAAATCAGTGCCTACTTTCAGATATTGGGACACTTGATAGATATTTTTGCATATTTGAATTTCAATCTAATCAATTTGCTATTAATCTATTTCATTACCAGAAAGAATTTCAAAAGAATGCCCTATTGCAGCAAGAAGTATCGCTATTGTTATCAAGAATACTCTGCACCCTTGTTATCTGATACTAATAAAAATAACTTTTCTATTCTGTTTGTAATGAGCTAATTGTATTTGTTGTTCATTATTCATCATTTCATTCATTATTGTATTTGGAAACTATAATAATTAGAATATCTTATCCTCATTATCTTTTCTCTCTGTATGCACTTAAGTCAAATATACATATATTTGTTATGCATTTCTGTTGAGAAGGTTTCCCATTAAATAATATATGTTAACAACAATCACAAAAGTTCAACAACAAAACCCAAATCTATTCAATATTACTACACTTAAAAGTACAGTTCACGAAAATATCTTAGGTACCTCCTAATGTAAACTTTTGAAATGTGTTCCACAAAATAATAATATCAACGCTTGAACTTATCTAGATCTAAATTCGAATGTGTCAAAGGCAATACCAATACGCCAACCAAACGTTATACAAAGGGATTAGTTTTATAGGAAATATACTCGAGTTTATTAGAGGGAAAGAAAGCACTGCAATGATTACTGGTGTGTATATGCTTACATCAATGAATTTGTGTGTATTACCAGTAATAGTGACTACACAACGGAGACTCCGGAACATGGAAATATATATACTAATGTAGAGTAAGCAGTGTAAGTATACTTTCTCTGCATAAGAGATCTAATTACTCCACTTAATGAATAGATTTGTAACTAATATTCTAATAATCTAATAATAATATGGGCAAATAATATAATAAAGCAATATTGAAGTATAATGAATCCTGAATATTATACTTACTACATGGGAAATATAAACAGAAATAATACAAACTTATATCTGAAATACTACACAATTAATTTAATTTTCACAAAATGGGTCAAAAATAATAATGTAGTATATACAATAAAAATTAAGTAAATAATCATGATTCATGAATAATAGAATGTGTTTCTAACTTAGGATAATAAGGGATCAGAAAATCCTTGATATCTATAGCGATAGATCTTCTTATTGTAGAAATTCATTCTCTTTAAACATTTCAGAAAGAGAATATAGATAAATATCAAATTGATTACTACCATATTGAAATTGAAGATCAGTTCAATCACGGATGCAGATATCAAAAGATACCAACTGATTCTATAAAGGATATGGCTGAGAGAGTCGGGTATTGTGAACACGGGAAAAGAGAAAGTGACATGAAACCAGCAAGAGTTCACACTGATAGATTCTAATATCATATACAAGCTGTATATTAGGAGATCTTTCAAAATGTGTAATTCGAAGATAAACAACAGAAAATAGATGAGTGTCTTATGCAGCTTTAATAATCTCCTCTGTTCTAGATATACCTTTGTATTGTTAAGATGGAACGCATCTATAATACGACTGTTCATTGCAGGAAAGAATTTCCTTCTTGCGATGTACAACACGAAAAAGAAAATAATTTGATTTTTCAAACTATAAGCTATTTTACAAAATAGGCTCACAGATGGAATCATTAAAGGTACAGCAATAATAAGATTAATAGTTAATCCTATCAAGATGAAGCGAAGAATAACTTTAACTCTCAGTTCGTTTCTAGCAGCATAACTCAAGTGGAGGAGGGATGCACCAAACATCCAAATCAACATCGAAAACGAAATGTTGTTAATTAATAAGCCAAAAATGTTTAACAGAATCATACCAAATCTATTGTCATATATGTTAGCTAGAAATGTATTTGAAATGAACTCGCAGTTCGGATCAATGGAGACTGGGATAGCCGGAAGCGGATCTAAAAGCCACGAAAATCCCCAAATATTAAAAACCAAGCAATAACTCAGTTCAAAGCAAAGGAAGACAAGAAATATGGAATTTCGTAAGATAGTCTCTTTCTGCATGAAGAGACGATTCGCATAATCATGACCAGAATCGAGATAAATCAGAGTGACGAGTCTCCTTTTATTTCGTACATGTGAAATTATATCACATATGACGTAAATTAGCCAAAATATACAAAGTAAAGTGTATACAAAACAAAACATTTGGTTCATGTAATAAACATCACTGCGAACGGAGTACAAATAGTCCATGTTGTTTGAACTATTTGAAAAATTTTGAGCTGACATTGTATTTAAATTTAAATTGAAGAATATCTGATTATACACTTCTGAAATGAAACTGAATGCATGATAAATCCTATAGATATTTATACTGAGGGAATCCAGTATATAGGATACGTATTATGTATTATCATAAATTGAACCCTGAATTATAGTTCAAGGACATTACACATACTTGATAGAATGCTGATCCTACAGTAGATATGACATCAATACATTAAGTATTCAGTAATTCATTATTAGTTATAAACAAGTGTAATCACAACAGATAGTAAATTAACCCAAGGAGATATTAAAATAAATTCCAATAGAGATGTCCCTTTACTTTTGCTATTTACTACAATATAGTGGCCCAGTATTGAATTGACTGCCTTGCTTGTACTAAACAGTCCTTCCATTTACAAGCAAAGATAGTTTAGATATTATAATTATTTTTAAAAACCATTTTAAACTCAACACAAAATGCTATTTCAATAATAAAGTTTTTATATTCTATTTTTATGACTTTATTACTATTAGATAATTTACAATTAAGTAATCTACTCTGCAAATATGAATAAACTAACTTTTTAAACGTTATAAATTTTAAAATACTTGTAGTTTTAAAATTATTATTTGTTGGAACATCTATGCATTTAGACATTTCTTTAGGTCATTTGTTAATAAATTTTTTATATGATTCTTTGCTGCGTATGAATGAATATAAAGAACATTGATATCCATTCAGCAAAGCATATGTATCAATATCACTTGGCGGAGTATTTCCATAACTTATATGAATACTAGTTTTACGATCATAAGAACCATGATGAAGAACTTCTATTCCACTAATCTTTAAACCGCTTTTATCAGATAGTTTTTTGATGATATCTTTATCTGATAATAATTTTTTAACATTTTTTAACAAATCCATACCGTATTTTGGGGCTTTACCTTTTTTTACTAGTATATCTGTATTAACCATCACTTTAACTCTCCTTGACCTTGTTTTTATTATGTCCAAATGAAAATCGATCAATAAAGTCGCTAGTATATGTATAACTTAATATTTCGTTATTTTCAATTACTAATTTAGCATGTCCATAGAAATCATGATAATTAGTAATATCATCTTTTAATTTTCGAGAGTTTGCTATATCACGTGAAAAATTAAATTTAAACTCAAATTCAAATTTATTTTTATTTATTCTTTTTCAATGACAAAACTCTGAATTCGAAGCAGCACTATTAACATTATCAGTAATAGCTTTAGTTAATATGATTATTTCATTTGCTCATCAGTTATAACTGATTGTTATCTTTAATTTATAAAAGGTTTTCTTTAATTTGGTTTCTAATTTTTGATTAACTTCTAAATTAGCTTCTTTGATTTCACTATATAAATTACCAAATAAAAAGCCTTCACATTCTTGAACAAATTCTTTATTCAAGAATTGCTTCATTGGTTTTTTTATAGTTAATCATTTAATAATTCCAGCAATACATATGAAGCGAAATACTTTTCATATACCAAAACTTAAAACAACAGTTAAAATCAGAATATATCAAGAATTATTGTGGTGTAATTCTCATTTAAATAAAAATGCATATATAGCCAAAAATACTATATCACTAGTATTTATAATCAAATTACTTTTTGTTGACTTCATATTTTACCTCCGATCATTATTTTATTTATATTGTATTGCCTTAAATTATCTTCGTTTTTTGTGATTTTTAACACAATTACGATTATAACACTACCATTCGATAAAAGCTTTTTAAATATAACAAAAAGCACAAATGTGCTTTTTGATTTTTAAAATATGTACCTAAAAATATATTATATATTACTTATAAATTTGTAGTTAGTTATTTTTTATTATCGTATTCTCAGTTACCTCTTCTTTCGCTATATTCCATTGCTCGCGCATTATAAAATTTACCTAATTTAATATTAGGTGCTTCTTTTTCTAATTTAAAGAACATTCCAATTATATCCTGAAAAATAACGGCTTTGTTAATATTGGGGTACAATATTTGATCACATGTATTTATTGCATCTTCGTATAACGCTTCTTTTAAATTTGATTCTGTAGCATGTTCTATTCATTTAAACAAAGTAAAAGCTTTAGCAATCATTGCGTTAAAAAATGTTGGATCTTTTAAAAATGATTTGTGGTAATTTTCAACTGCCTCTTTGTATTTTTTATTTTTAATACAAAGATTCCCATCTTCATAATATTCTTTTGAACTTTTACTAAGGTTTTCGAAAGTTTCTTGTTTAATATTGTTTATATCCTTCATTCGATTTTCCTACTTTCTATTAATTTAAATTAGTTATTTTTTAATATAGTACCTTCTAATATAACAAAATAACTCTATGTTTAGTTCGTATTTTAATGTTGATGTGTTATTTTTGTTTTTATAATTTATTAACACAAAAATAATTATAGCATCAAATTTTAGGGTTTTTCAAGGATTTTTATTTATAAATAACTGAAAATTATTCAATAATTTTGCATAATTTTTTATCAACCAATATATTTATTAATCTAAAAGCATTATTATTACAAACAATTAGTAGTATATTGATATAGTTAACTTTGTAAACAAATAGTAATCAAGTGAACTTTTTATGGATAGCGCAGTTATAAAAAGGAGACCTAATATGAAATTAATAAATCTTAAAAAACAAGGATTAAAAACCCACGGGATATATCGCATTTGAATCAACGAGGGATAAAGCGATATATCATACATTTGCCAATCTAAAAATATCAATTTAAGATTGAAAACTCATTTGAAGAAAATTGAAAAAGCGATCATCCCCAAATTTATTGTTGATGATCGTGCAAACGCTTTAGAGTGGGATAAACGGATGGCTATTCCTGCAAAAGGAGCATTTTATTATAAAATGTACCTTTTGGAAAATATCTTGCAAAAACCACTTAATTTCTTAGAGTTAATTAATTTTGAAATTTTGGAAGAAGCTGATGTTGAATCAACTAGTTTTGAACTAGAATTAATCCAAATGAAATATATTAATCAGTTCGATAGTATTTGACGTGGTTTCAATGGTTATCATGCCATTTATTTTAAGTTAAGTAATTGATTACAATATACTAAAAATAAAGATGAAGAAGACCATGTTAAAAAATTAATGAAAATAAATGAAGCGACAATTAAGGAATTAAGTAAACGTAAGGATACTCCTAGAATGTGGTTGTTATTTAATTTAGGAAGGAAAGCAGAATACGAAATATTGTTTAGAAAATATATGTCATAGATTGTTACTATAAGCAATGCTACATAATAATAAAAAACAAATAAACTAATTATTTATTTGTTTTTTTAGTTTTACTATATTATACATTATGAAATTAATTAAAATAATTTAATATTTCAGAATCGCATATTATTTTAAAACATTATCTTAAATTATACATATTAAACTTGATAAAGACCATCATTAGTACTAGCGTATATTGTATTATCAATTTTTGTTATTCAATAAATTACAACATTGGAAGGTATAGATGTGTTTTTGCTAAAAGTTTTACCATCATCAGTTGAAGTGTAAAGACCATCATCAGTAGTTGCGCATATTATATTATTGATTTTTGTTATTTTACTAATTTTGGCATCCGAAGGAATAGATTTATTTTGAATGAATATTTTACCATCATCAGTTGAAGTATAAAGGCCAGAATTAGCACCTACATATATTGTATTATCGATTTTTGTTATTTGGTTCATCCCAAATGCATCAAAATATTTATTTTTAGTGAAAGTTTTACCATTATTGGTTGAAATGTAAAGATCTGTTTTAGTATTAACATATATTCTATTATCAATTTTTGTTATTTTACTAATTTCAGCATCCGAAGGAATAGATATATTTTGGATAAAAGTTTTACCATCATCCGTTGAAATATAAAGGCCATAATAAAAAGTTGCAATAAATATTATTCTATTATCAATTTTTGTTATTTTACTAATTTCGGCATCTGAAGGCATAGATATGTTTTTACTAAAAGTTTTACCAGCATCAGTTGAAGTATAAAGACCAGCATAATCACTATTAATATATAATGTGTTATTGATTTTTGTTATTTCGTTAATTCCGGTATCTGAAGGTATCGATGTGTTTTTGCTAAAAGTTTTACCAGCATTAGTTGAAAAATAAAGGCCCATTCGAGTACAAACATATATTGTATTATCAATTTTTGTTATTTCGTTAATTCCGGAATCCAAAGATATAGCTGTATTTTGGATAAAAGTTTTACCATCATCCGTTGAAATATAAAAACCTGTTTTAGTATTAACATATATTCTATTATCAATTTTTGTTATTCAATAAATTACAACATTGGAAGATATAGATGTGTTTCGAGTAAAAGTTTTACCAGCATCAGTTGAAAGATAAAGACCCATTCCAGTACAAACATATATTGTATTATCTATTTTTGTTATTTTGTTAATTCCGGAATCCGAAGATATAGCTGTATTTTGAGTAAAAGTTTTACCATTATCCGTTGAAATATAAAGGATATTCCTATAAACTCCCGTTATAACATATATTGTATTATCTATTTTTGTTACTTGGTCAATCATTTTTGAATGTATAAATGTATTTTTAATAAATTTATAATCTAAATCATCATTATATTTTCATTGATTCATATTATATTTGATATCATTATATTTAATCGTAAAAGACGCTATCAAATTATATGCTGAATTAGTTATATTTACAGAAATTGTTTTCTTAGCATTATCGAACTCGAAATTAGCTAAAGATAATTGTGATGAGACATTATCTTTTCAATTTTGCATAGAACTACCTTTTATAATATCTTTTGATGAGTCGCTTGTTGCATCTTTTTTAAAATCTGCTCAAGATTCTTCAGATTTATGACTACAACTAGTTAGAATCATAGTATTTAAAGCTATTGGTAAAATCACGCCAAAACTTATTAAACTTTTTTTAAATAATTTCTTCATATTAAACTCCTGTTTATTATCGCTATTAAAATCACTATTGATTAAATAACATTATACAATATTTATTAATCTAAAAGTATTATTATTATTATAAAATCTACCTCTTGGAAAATATCTTGCAAAAACCACTCAATTTCTTAGAGTTAATTAATTTTGAAATTTTGGAAGAAGCTAATATCGAATCAACTAGTTTTGAACTAGAATTAATCGAGATGAAATACATTAATCAGTTTGATAGCATTTGACGTGGCTTTAATGGTTATCATGCAATTTATTTTAAGTTAAGTAATTGATTACAATATACTAAAAATAAAGATGAAGAAAATCACGTGAAAAAATTAATGAAAATAAATGAAGCAACAATTAAAGAATTAAGTAAATGTAAGGATACTTCTAAAATGTGATTATTATTTAATTTAGGTAGGAAAGCGGAATACGAAGTTCTTTTTAAAAAATATATGTTATAGATAAAATAAAAAAATAAATAAAGAAATAATTCTTTATTTATTTTTTAGTTTTACTATATTATAAATTATAAAATTAATAGATAATGATTTTAAAACATTATCTTAAGTTATGAGTATTAAACTGATAAATACCATTAAATATAGTTAGGATAAATATTGTATTATTGATTTTTGTTATTTGGCTAATGAAGGTTGAAGGTATAGATGGATTTTTGATCAAAGTTTTACCATCATCACTTGAATTGTAAAGACCAATATCAGTACCAATATATAATGTATTATCTATTTTTATTATTTGCTCAACTATCTCATCTGAAGATATAAATTTATTTAGGATGAAAGTTTTACCATCATTAGTTAAAGTATAAAGACCATGATTAGTGCAAACATATATTGTATTATCGATTTTTGTTATTTGTAAAATTAGAGTATCTGAAGATATAGATGTATTTTGAGTAAAAGTTTTACCATCATTAGTTAAAGTATAAAGACCACGATTAGTGCAAACATATATTATATTATTGATTTTTATTATTTGGTCAATTTGGGTATCCGGAGGTGTAAATGTATTTTTGGTAAATATTTTACTATCATCACTTGAATTGTAAAGACCATTATTAGTGCAAACATATATTGTATTATCGATTTTTGTTATTTTGGTAATTTTGGAATCCAAAGGTATAGATGTGTTTTTAGCAAAAGTTTTACCATCAGCACTGGAATTGTAAAGATTATGATTAGTGCAAACATATATTGTATTATCAATTTTTGTTATTTGTAAAATTAGAGTATCTGAAGATATAGATGTATTTTGAGTAAAAGTTTTTCCATCATCCGTTGAATTGTAAAGACCATGATTAGTGCAAACATATATTGTATTATTGATTTTTGTTATTTGGATAACTACAACATCCGAAGGAATAGATCTATTTTGAGTAAAGGTTTTAGCATCATCAGTTAAAGTATAAAGACCATCGTGAGTACAAATATATATTATATTATCAATTATTGTTATTTGGATAACTGCAACATCCGAAGGTATCGATGTATTTTTACTGAATTTATTATCTAAATCATCATTATATTTCCATTGATTCATATTATATTTAATATCATTATATTTAATTGTAAAAGATGCTATCGAATTAGATGATGAATTAGTTATTTCTACAGAAATTATTCTTTTAGTATTATCAACATTGAAATTACCTAAAGATAATTGTGATGATAGATTATCTTTTCACTTTTGCATAGAACTACCTTTTATAATATCTTTTGATGAGTCACTTGTTGCATCTTTTTTGAAATCTGCTCAGGATTCTTTATGACTACAACTAGTTAGAGCGATAGTATTTAAAGCTATTGGTAAAATCACGCCAAAACTTATTAAACTTTTTTTAAATAATTTCTTCATATTAAACTCCTTCTTATTATCTAATTATTAGCACTATTGATTAAATACATTATACAATATTTATTAATTTAAAAGCATTATTGTTACAAATGATTAGTAGTATATGATGTAGTTAATTTTGCAAATAAATATTAATCAAGTGGACTTTTTATATAACATAGTTATAAAAAGGAGACTAATATGAAATTAATAAATCTTAAAAAAGAAGGATTAAAAATCCATGGGATACATCACATTCGAATCAACAACTTTTGAATTAAAATTGGATAATAATCATAACTTAAAATGAATTATACATTATTACGGTGATGAAGATCAATCTAAAAAAGAAAATAAATGATTGCCAATAATAAATAGTTATTTTGAAAACGCCAATATCATATTAAAAAAATCATCTGATTTTTTTAAAGACTAATCTTTTATTAATATAACCTAACAAAATACAAGAAAAGCCATTATATAATAATGACCCATTTTATCTTTTGTCCTTATTATCTTTCTTTGATAAAATTATAGTATATAGTAATACTGTTAATAACTAATGATTGCATCAAAGAAATAATGAGGTTTAGTCTATGTTTAAAAATAAATTATTACGTATTGGGTCGGTTGGAATTATGAGTCTGGGACTACTTAGTATTAGTGCTAGTGCGCTTGTGGCTTGTGGTCATAAAAAGCATACTCCATCAAAATATAATTGAACTACTTTTTTAGCGGCCGCTAAAAAAGCTAGTGCAGCTGAAATTGTTGCTCCAAATAAAACAGCAATTGGCTGAGGTGATGTCCCTAATGCACAATTAGTTAAACAAAAAGAACCCATCATTACTGATCATAATATTGTTGTCCAAATTTATGCTAATCCAATTTGAGAAATTGCCTCATTTTCAATTTCAGCACCAGTTGATTACCAATATGATGCCAATAGTTGAACATGCAGCATCTACCCACGATTAGTTCCTAATGGAACCTGAGATCAGTTTAAATATTTGGCAACTAAAGTTAGTCCAAATGATTTACTAAAAACTGCTAAAGTTGCCAAAAATTATGCTTCTTTCAAATGAGTAGGTAAAGCAGATACTAACGTGTGACAAAAAGATCAAGTTGCTGAATTTGACACTTATGGTGGCGATGGCACTACTAAAGTTGACCCTGTTGATATTATGCAAGGTGCGCCTAAAATTGACGAAGCTAATAAAACAATTAGTGCCATCATTTCAATTAAAGATAAAACTAAAGAAGGTACTTGCTATAGCAATCCTATCAAAGCAGTCATTAAATATAATAATGGCAATAACTATAATCTAAATCAATGAGTATTTAGTAAAATCAAACAATTACAATCATTTGTTAGATGAACAACAATGTGACAAGCTGGCGATAAGGCAGCTCATACAGTCCAATTCTCGACATTCATTAAGCGCTATTGAACTGATTCAAGTCATTCAATGAATACTTTTATTTGATTTTGAATCCATTGAGACAATCATGGTGCTATTGCAAGTTATAGTCGTCGTGGTTCTGGATGAGATTGAAATACTAAAAACGGGACAACATATGAAATTTGATTTTGAATTACAACTAACACCGGACCATTACCAACGCATAGTGAATTACATCTAAGATTTAATTTTATGTATAACGATATTAGTAATCATAATATTGGAACAGCTTTTAATTATGTATTTGTTACTAATGGTGCGCTTGTTTATCCACTAATTAGTTAAATATTTTTTGATGTTAATAAAGTCATTATAAATATAAAAAATTTTAAATAATTATTTAAAATTTTTTTATGCTTAATTTAATAATAAAACAAAATCACAACCTTAGTTGTTGTCAGTGTATTAGTTTGATAAAATAATAGTATATAACAACACTTTTAATAATTACTCATTTTATCGAAGAAACAATGAGGTTGAGTCGATGTTTAAAAATAAATTATTACGGATTGGGTCGGTTGGAATTATGAGTCTGGGACTACTTAGTATTAGTGCTAGTGCTGTTGTTGCTTGCGGTCATAAAAAACCAGGTTTAAAATATAATTGAACTACTTTTTTAGCTGCCGCCCAAAAAGCGAGTGGTGCTGAAATTGTTGCTCAATACAAGCAAACAATTGGTTGATACGACGTTCCGAGCAACAAACTAATTAAACAAAAACCCGAATTCATCACAGGTCACAGTATTACAATTCAAGTTTATGCTAGTTCAATTTGGGAAGTTGCTTCATTTTCGATTAGTGCACCCGTGGACTATAAATATAGCGCAATTAATTGAAAATTAAGTATTAAACCAAAATCTGTGCCAACTGGTAGCTGAGAGCAATTTAAATATTTAGCAAGGACAATCAATGCGGCAACTTTACTAAAAACTGCTAAAGTTGCCAAAAATTATGCTTCTTTCAAATGGGAAGGTAAAGCAGATAGCAATGTTTGAAAAAAGACTGATATAGCTGAGTTTGATCAATTTGGTGGTAGTGGTGGGACTAAAGCTGACCCAATTAATGTTATGCAAGGTGCTCCTAAAATTGACGAAGTTAATAAAACAATCACTGCCATCATTTCAATTGAAGATAAAACTAAAGAAGGCACTTGTTTTAGCAATCCAATCAAAGCAGTTGCTAAATATAATAATGGTGAAAATTATGATCTTAGTAAATGATCATTTAGCAAAGTTAATCAATTACAATCGCATGCTAAATGATTAAGTATTTTTGCTTTTGAATTAGGAAAATGAAATAGCCTTGATTTTGCTCCTTTTACTGCAAGATCTTGAACTGCTTCTAATCATATCAGCACTAGTAATGATTGATTTTATAGCAATTGACAATTTAACCCAATTACTAGTGTTATAAGAAGTATTCATGGTTGAGATACAAATACACCAACAGCAATGATTTATGAATTTGGTTATGATGTTCATTATAATATTTGACTTCCAGCTACAGGTTCATTTCATATCAAATTTTTATTCACTTATTATAATGTAAAAAATCATAATGTTGGTAATGCGTATAATTATGTCTTTTCACCTGATAGCTCAACATTAGTTTACCCAAGCTAAATCTTTGCATTTTTTTAACTATAATACACTAGTAATAAAAAAATTTAAATTAATAATTTAAATTTTTTTATTACTGCTCTTCACATTTAAAATCAAGTGCTTAGTTGTTGTTGCGATATTAGTTTGATAAAATAAGATTATGAAGTAACTAAATTAATTATAAATTATTTGGTGATTTAAAAAGCGAGGCTTGATCTATGTTTAAAAAGCAATTTTTTAGAATTAACGCAACATCTTTAATTGCAATTGGCTCATTATTATTAGGTCTAAATAGTTTAGTATCTTGTGGTCACAAAAGTAAAAAAGCAACATTTGCGACATTTTTAGCTGCTGCTGAAGCTACTTCGGCAGCAGCAATTGTTAATAACGCTAATCCAGAAGCAATCGCGTGACATAAAGTGAAACTTAATGATTTATTCAAACAAGGAAAACCAGTTATCATTGGCGAAACTATTACTCAACAAATTTATGCTGGCTCAATTGGTGAAGTTGCTAAGTTTGAAATTAGTCCATCATATGATTATGTATATCGACTAAGATATTGAGGATGTGTTAAACAACCAAAATTTGAACCTGATGGGACGTGATTTCAATTTAAAACATTATCATTAATGGCAACAGCAGAGCAGCTTTTAAAAGCTGCTAGATTAGCAACTAATTGGTCTTCTTTTAAATGACAAGGACAGCCCCGTCTTAATGTGTGACAAAAATCTGAAAAAGCTGAATGAGATATTTATGGTGGCGCAGGTACTCGTGATGATCCACTTAATCTAATGCATGGTCGCCCAGTAGTTGATGAAGTTAAACAAACAATTAGTGCGATCATTTCAATTAAATATGATGATAAAAAAGGTTGTTATGATGCTGATCCAATTAAAGCAATCATTCAATATACTCCCCATCTAAATTATCATATTAATTTATGAAAATTTAGTAAAATTAAACAAATTCAATCAATTGATAAATATAATCAAATTTTTAAAAATGAAGTTATTGCTGCAGATGATTTTCCAGATTTTGGTTCTAATAATTGAACTGATGAATCGCATATCTTAGATGCTTATCATTATTTATATAACAATCAGCGTGATTTTGGAACAATTGCAAAAATTACATTTGATAGCGCTAGTTTTGTATCGGCTAATGATTATGGGATTACGAAACAAATTGTTTTCAACGTGAAAGCCAGTTGAGTTAATGTCCAATTCCGCCTCCGATTAACTTTTAGCTTTGTAAATGTTAATAATCAAAGAATTGGGTATGCATTTAATTATGTCTTTCCCGAAACTGACGCAATCATCATTATCGATAACTAAATATCATTCTGCAATTAAATGATATTTAGTTATCGACTATTAGTTTGATAAAATAATATTATATATATAATATAAAACAAAAAAGATTATTGAAAATTATTTATTATTCAACAGCGAGGTAGAAACGATGTTTAAAAATAAATTGTTTAAAATTAGCTTAGCATCAATCGTGATTAGCGGTAGTATTGTTGCGGGATTAGGTAGTATATTTAGTCTTGTATCGTGTGGTCATAAAAGTAACCCACCAATAGCTGATTGAAATAGTTTTTATAAACAAGCTATCAATGAATCAACAATCAATATTATTAATAATGCTAATCCTTTAACAACTAAAGGTTGAAAAGATGATTATGAACCAGCTGATTTTACAGCTGATAAGCCAATTGTTGTTAAGCAGACAATTTCAATTGTCATTCATGCTGTGCTATTAAAACAATTTGCCACTTTTCAAATTAGAGCATCATCTGACTTTATTTATAATGTGAAAAGTTGAGAATGTATCAAACAACCACAATATAATGACAAAGCAGTTTGAGATTTCTTTAAAATAAGCGCGACCGCCGAAAGTGCTCCTAAATTATTAGTGCAAGCTAAGACATCACAATCTTGAAATAGTTTTAAATGAGACGGTGATGCTAGTATTAATGTTTGACAAAAATCTGATCAAGCTGAATTTGATGTATATGGTGGTCTTGGTCAACACAATGACCCGCTTAATCTAATGCGTGGCTTTCCTAGTTTTGATGAAATTAATCACACTGTAAGTGCAATTATTTCAATTAAAGATAAAAATGGCACTTATGATGCTAATCCGATTAAAGCCACAATTAAGTTTGATACTTTAATTAATAAAAAATATTCTATTGAAGATTGAACATTTAGTCAAGCAACTCAATATCAGTCATGAGAGAAAAATCAAGCCATTTTTAATAGTCAAGTTACTATCGCTAAAAATGATATTAAAAAATTTCAAAGTCATACTTGAGATAATCAAGACCATAGTGAAGATGCGCAAGCTTTTTTAAAAACTATTGGTTTACCTGGGATTACTAGAATTTTAACTTTTAAAAGTTCTGAAGTTAATTTTCAAATTGATTCATCAGGAATAACTTCGGTAATTGTTCTTAATGTTAAAGATCAATTTAACCATATGTTAGCAGAGTTTGATGTAAAATATACTTTTAAATTTAGAGATCCAAGTAAAAGTACGACTACCGGGAGCGCCTTTAATTATATCTTTGATACTCATAATAGTGTTCATCCGACTCATAAGCAACATTTTAAAATTTAGAACACGAGGTTAGAAATAATGTTTAAAAATAAATATTTTAAATTAGGAAGTATTTCAACTATGGCTATTGGTCTAAGTGTTGGCGGGAGTGTTGCTTTTGTATCTTGTGGTCATAAGCACAAAGCAACGTTCGGAACGTTCGGAACATTCCAAACTGCAGCATTAAAAGAGAATGTTGCTAATATTGTTAAGAATGCCAAAGTTAAAGCAAGTAGTTGAGTTGGATTTAAAGATGATGATTTTACTAAACAAGGGCTCCCAACAATTGAAGGTCACAAAATCACAATTAAAATTTATGCCAAATCCAACTGAACAATTGCTTCTTTTTCAATAACTGCTCCTGCTAATAATGTCTATCGTGTTGGTGATTGAGAATGTAGCAACCAACCAGCATTAGTACCAAATGGAACATGAGAGCAATTTAAAACACTAGCTTTAGCCGAAACACCAACCAACCTCCTAAGCACTGTTAAAAAAGTACCAAATTATAAAAAAAATTTTAAATGAGATGGTGATGCTAATATTAATGCTTGAGCCGAAAATGCGATCCCAGAATTTGATGTATATGGTGGTAGTGGTACTACTGGAGATCCATTAGATGTGATGCATGGACAGCCTTTAATTGATCAATCTAAGCAAACAGTTACTGCTATTATATCAATCAAAGATAGCACTAAAGAGGGCTTATATGATGCTGATCCAATCAAAGCAGTTATTAGATATACTAATAACGTAAACTACCATGTTAGTGATTGAATCTTCACTCCAATAGTTCAGAGTCAATCATTCATTAAATATAAATCAATTTTTGAAACTGAAATTGCTGTTGCTAAAGCTGTGAGTAAAGACACTTTTGATAGTTTCGGAAGTCATAATTGACTTGGAAATCTTTCGCAAATGCCGAATGGTCACAATAGTGTTTCCTTGATAACTCATAATGATCACAGTACGACTGCTACTGATTTTTTATCGGGAGCTGGGTTTTTTTCAGTAATTGATGATCGGAGATTTAATCGTGTCGATGATTTTACTACTATTCAAGGTGGTTTAATTTCTGCTATTGTATTTGATATAATTACTGGAGTTGGTGAAAAAGATGGTCAATTTCGCCTAGTATTTACTTTTAAATTTGTTGATGATAACCATCATATTGGAATGGCTTTTAATTATTTATTTCCGAAAGCTCATGCTTTATATTTTACTAATTAATTAATCAGGTTTAAATAATTATTTTTGAAATAAAAGTAATTATTTTTAATTGTAAAATTTAGTTGACATTCTCAAACATTTTATATACAATGTATTTGATAATGTCAAACAATTATCTAAAATAAATATCAGAACTTAAAATCGGAAGTGGGATTTAATATGGATAAATATACAAATGCGATTTGCTTGTTTAATCAATTAGTGGCAAAAAGAAAACGCCACATTAAAAAATTACTATGTGAATTTGATTTATCAGCATTGCAAGGTAAAATTATTTATTTATTAGCTCACAGCGAAAAACATAAACAAAAAGTTAATGCAATTGCGCAAGAATATAGCCTAGATTATGGCCAACTATCACGCGCAATTACAAAAATGGAAAAAGACAAGGTCATTTTTTTTCAAAATGACCTTGAAGATAAGCGTCAAAAATATATTGTCTTGAATAAAGAATCACTAATTGTCAAAAGTTTTAAAGCAAAATTTTGAGAACAATTTAATAGTGAATTCCGCAGCTTAGATCAAAATGAGATTATTATTTTTGAAAAACTTTTACAAAGGATGGTGAATAGTGATGACTCAATTAACCAAAAAACAAATTAAAACAAATCGTGCCCATTATATGTTTGGCGAGATGAAAGTGCCAAAAGCAATTTTAAAAATTGGAATCCCCTCAATTATCGGGATGTTAGTGATGGGATTATATACTTTCTTTGATTCGTTTATGGCACAAAGATTATTATCGAGTGAAGGTTATTCAATTGGGATAGCTTCTTCGAAAATTAATCCAATCGTAACCGGATTAATGTCATTTGGATTTTTATTTGCCTTAGGGGGCGCAACGCGATTTAGCGTTGCCCTCGGTCAAAAAAATCCCGAAAGGCAAAAAGAAATTGCCGCATGATCATTTTTCGTTGGATTTGTTGTAGTTATTTTAATTACTTTAATTACAAAATTTTCATTGAATGCAATTTGACGTGCCCAAGCAATTTCATCTAACGATCCAGCAATCGTTAATTATGCAATTCCTTTTCTAAATATTTATTTATGAGGAAGTATTATCCAGTTCGTCTTTATGTTTTTTACTAACTTCTTACGAAGTGATGGTTTAAACGGTGTCGCAGCTGGAGCTTATATTTTATCTTCAGTTGTTAATATATTTTTAGATTGAATCTTTATGAGTCCCCATATTGCCGCAATGGGTTATAAAGGAGGCGCCCTAGCTACTACTCTAGCTTGAGTAGTAGGTCTAGTTTACGTCTTATTCTTCTATTTTAGAAATATTCGCCATGGGGGTCATTTTATTATTCACCCCAAATATTTACGTGGTGGTAAAAAAATTATTTTATTAGTTATGTTAATTGGACTAACACCATTTGCACGAAATTTTGGTGGCTCAATTACTTCAACTGTGGGAAATCATTTCTTATCTAATTTACCATCCCATCCAATTAATTGGGATGCCAATGCAATTCAGCAATGAATTGCAGGTATAAAAGCCCATGGTGGGTGAAGTGCGATTCCAGCATCCTTCCGGACTTTCTTAGAATCGCATGGAATTCACAATATGAATGAGTTGACCGTTAATAGTTTAGAGGCTGTCCTCCAGCAAAGTTTCGGTAGTCAATATTGACAACGTTTATTTGCTGGAGTAATGCCAATGTTAATGCTGTTCTTTATGCCGTCATTTGGAATTATTCAAGCATCTCGAGGCTTGATTGCTTACAATTACGGTGCTAAAAATAAAGAACGTGTTATTCAAGGTGTTTGATGAACTATCATGATGGCAGTATCTTACTTCATTTTAGCAACAATTGTTATTATGTTAGCAGGTCATGCAATCGCCGCTGGCTTCAACGTTACTAATAATGCGACAGTTGGAATTTTAGTTAATGGTCATATGTTAACACTTGGTTCAATGCCAACGCTAGGTAACGATGTTCAAAAAGTTATTTACATTATGTTTTGATCATTACCAGTTTATGGGATTCAATTTGGAGCAATGACTTTCTTCCAGTCAACTAACCGAATTGTTTGATCAACATTTATGGCACTTCTAAGAGGGGTTATTATTGAAATTCCTTCACTATTCTTACTATCTAGTCTAGCGCATCATTACAATGATGCTTGACTATACTTCTGAGGCTATCCAGTAATGGATGTTGTTTCAACACTAATCACCATTCCGATTATGTTTTGAGCACTTCATCAACTTAAAGTTAATGGCTTTAAAAAAGATATGGATGAAGAAGCTAATATGAACGTGTACAAAGAAGAAAAAATTGAAGAAGTTGACGAATTTGCTTTAAAAATTAAAGCAACTTAAAAGACTTTTATAAGTTTATTAATATAAAAAATAACTAATCATTAATTAGTTATTTTTTTTAATATCAAAATTTATTTTCATTATTTTAAATAATAACATTGTAATTTGTTTTTATCTATGTTAATATAGTGGTGCGTCATTGTGCCAAAAGTGGCGCATCAGAGTTTGTGGACTCTTTAAAACCCACTTTTTTTTATGCACTATATTTATTATTTATGATAAAGATATTGTAATTTATTTTTATCTGTGTTAGTATGGTGGTAAGCTATTCTTTTAAAGATGGTGACTTGGAAGTTTGTGGGGCCTTTAAAACCCACTTTTTTTATGCGCTATTTATAATTTTGATCACTTTTATTATTAAAATATAACAGGTTGATATTATCGTATAATCATCAAATTTTGAATTATTTTTTATTTATTGTAAAAAAACCTATTGTAATTTATTTTTATCTGTGTTAGTATGGTGGTAAGCCATTTTATTAAAGGTGGCGACTCGGAAGTTGTGGGACTCTTTTCAAACCCACTTTTTTTATGCAGATATAGCACTAATTTAAAATTGATCATTATGATGAATTAGTCGAAAAAAAATAACTAATAATTAATTAGTTATTTTTTTTAATGAGGGAACTTTCTTTTCAATTTTTCATTTACTAATTTTATTAATGCGTTCTTGAATAATTGATGTTAAAATTTTATACGCACTTTCATCAATTTTAGTAACACTAGTTTGTAATTTATCAGCTTCTTTTTGAATTGTTTCAACTTGACTTTTAATTTTATTAAAAGTATCTTTTAATAAAGTCTCTTTGAAATTTTCGAAATCACGAATGATTTGTTCTTTATTTTCTAGATCGATTGTTTCTTTAGTTAAATCATAGCGTTTTAGTGCAAACTCTTTAACTAAAGATAAGAAAGTAATGAAATATTGTGGTCTAATAATAAAGATATTTTTATATTCAGGATTGTTTACTTTTGAGACTAAGAAATCTTGAGTATTCATTTCTAACTCCGAAATTAATAATCCATATTGACCATCAAAGTTAATACGATCTTCATTTAGTTTAGCTAAATGATCGCTGTTCTTTTTCCGATTACTATCTTTACTAAACATGCTTTCACTTTTAGCTTCAATAATAACACGCGTAATTACTTGACCAGCATCGTTATTAACAACGAATTCAAAGTCTGGTTTTTTACCTTTGATTGCTTTGTTTGTTTTTGATAATGGACAATTATCGAATTGAAAAGAATATCTTTTATATTCTTCTTCAATTCAATTTTCTAAATCTTCACCAATAACTTTAATGCTCATTGCTTGACGCTGACGAGTTAAGTCATTATATTTTTTATCAATTGCATCTTTGTCGGCTTTTTGCTGATTAAATAATAAACTATATTTTACTTCCGCAGCAGTTTCACTTTCAGTTTTAATAGCTGTTAGTTTTTGATTTAATACTGCATCATATTGTTGTTTTAATTCTTGTTCTTTAGAAATTAGTGCTTTTTGACTATTTAATATTTCTTGATTACGGATTGTTTGAACCTCAGAATTTAATTTAGAAATTTGATCACGATATTCTTTATTGATTCTATTTTCATTATTTGATAATTTTGTATCAAAATTATTTTGAGCAATTTTGTTAGCTTGCGTTAATTCAAAATTAGTATTTTTTAACGTTTGTAACGCTTGGTCATTAGCTAATTCTGTGCGTTGTTTAATTGTTTTTATTTCTGAAGTTAAATCATTAATTTGATCGCGGTATTTTTCATTAATTTTATTTTCATTATCTTTTAATCTTGTTTCAAAATTATTTTTATTCATTGTATTTGTTTGTGATAATGTAAATTTATCATTTTTTAAACCTTGGACAACTGTTTCGTTTTCTAATTGAGTTTGTTGTTTAATAGTTTCAATTTGTGAATTTAATTTAGAAATTTTATCAAGATATTGTTGGTTAATTTTATTTTCATTATTTGATAATTCTGTATCAAAATGATTTTGAGCAATTGTTATTTTTTGTGATAATTCAAATTTTTCTTGCTCTAAATCAGTAATTTTTATATTATATTTTTCTTTCATATCAGCTGCTTGTTTACTTAGTGCTGATTCTTGAATAGCACTAGCTTCACTATTTAATTCTTGGCGAAGTTCTGCTTTCATAATGTTACGTTGTGCTTCATTGATTTTTTCAATATTAGCATACACAATTGATAAATCAACTGTAGTAGCATCGTTAATTGCAATAATATCGCCTTTAGAACCATCTTCTTCTAAGACGTATTCTAAATTATTAGCATCGCTTAAACTAATGCGGAGTTTTTTAGCCATAATTTTCACTTCTTTCTTTTTCAATTTCACGTTTGGTAAATAAAATATTAACATAAAAATTGCATAAAAAGTAAAATAAAAATTATTTTATTACTTCCTTAGTTGTGCTATCATTTTTATTATGAAACAATCTTATTTCAAAGGAGTGAAATAAACATATGAATAATTATCTAATGCTCGTTATTATTGTTGCTTTATTAATTATTTTTGGCGGATTCATTTTTTATTTAAATTATAAAAATTTTCAAAAAATGAATGCTTTAAAAATTAATCAGCAACCAATCATAAAATCTGATAACAATAATAACCAACAACAAATCGAAAAATTAATTAAAGATTTTGCTACTAATAATCAACAAAATAATTTTGAAAAAAGTAATTTAATGGCGCAAGCTAAAATTAGTGAAAACAACTTACGTAATAAAATTAGTGAAATTGAAAAATTAACTAACATGCTTAATAACCAAAAAAGCGATTTAACAAAATCACATAATAAAGTTAAAGAGATTAGTGAAAAATATGCAATTTTAGATCGTCAAAAATCACGTCTAACTGTTAAAGAAATTGGTGAAAATTTAGAAAATTGAATTTTAAAAGAATATGCGAAACATTCTTATTCATTTACTAATGCCCCACTTACAAAAACTAATAAAACAATTTTAGGCACTAAACCAGATTTCCAATTCATCGTTAACGATGAATTGGACCACACCCAATTACTAAAGTCATTATTGAGGCGAAATCACAACGTGATTACGCCAGCAATTCTCCTGGTCAAAGGAATGTTACTCATTTAGAAAAATTAGGCCGTGACGCCCGTAATTTCAATGCTGACTATGCAATCTTAGTATCAGAATTAGAACTAGTTCAAGATGATTTCTTAATTAAAAAAGTTAATGATCAAAATTTCAAAAACATGTTCATTATTCGACCGCATTATTTTATTTGCGTTTTTAAACATTGTTCACTTTTGTGCATTGAAACGCCAACACATTGAAAAACGTGATATTAAATTACAAGACAAACAAATGATTTTACAAGAGTTTCAAATTTTCAAAGATGGGATTTTCAAAAGATTTTAATAATAATATTAAAAATAATGTTGATACGATTTTAAAATCAGCTAATGATATTAAAGTTAAAGCCCAAATTATTGAAAATCGCTCTAATAAAATATTAGATAATATTTTATATCAAATTGAAAACAAAGTTAAGCGCTACAGCATTGAAAAGCAAGTGCCGACTTTGAAAAAAATAACTAATTAAAAAATAAGTATAAAAAAACAACTAATCAAATGAGATTAGTTGTTTTTTATTTTTTAATTAAATATTGAATATTAATTAGGTCAAGCAATCATTAGTTTAATTTCACTATTAATTGGCTTAATAACTAATTCTAATAAATCTGTTTTTAATAAGATAGCACTCTCACCACGATTAAAAATCGTCTCATTAATTTGAGCACTACCTGCTAATAGCGTAACTGCTAGAAATGGTTTATCAAGCATTTCTAAATCATTAATGACAACACTGCTACTGCTAGTTAAGTTAGCTAGTCCAAAATATGGTCCAGCTAATAATTTAGTTAACGTTGCATCGGCTGTAATTTTTTTAATGATTGGTTTTGGTGTTGTATCGTTATTGAACTGACTAACTGCAATTGACTTTGCAATATGCAATGCTCTGGGCTTGCCATTTTCTAAACGATCATAGTCATAAAAGCGATAAGTAATATCACAAGATTGTTGTAATTCATAGACGAGCGTCCCTGCTGTAATAGCATGAATTGTTCCGGCTGGGATATTATAGAAATCGCCAGCTGTAATTTGGACAACTCGTAAAATCGCATCTCATTTTTTTTGATTAACTAATGTAGTTAGTGTTTTGCGATCTTTGACATATGTGCCATAAATTAAATCCTTATTTTGACTATCGATAATATATCAACATTCATCTTTCCCGCGCGCTTGCGGATCATTTTCTAACAATTGTGCTTGGGCATCGTTTGGATGAACTTGCACTGATAGATTTTTATTAGCATCAAGAATCTTTGCTAATATGGGAAAGTTTTGCGTTTTAGTATAGTTGAACAAAGCTGGGTGATTATTTCATAATCATTCTAAGCTTTGGCCCCTAAACTGACCACTACTAATCATTGATGATTTATTAGGATAACCCGAAATTACTCAAGCTTCACCAATTTTGACATCTTTTGGTAACTTAAAGCCATAGTCACTTAAACGCTGACTACCTCATAATCGCTCTGAAAAATAGGGAGTGATTTTAAACATAATAACCTCGCATTAATTAATTAGCAATTATTTTAGTAGTAATTTTGGCATTGTCAATTTCAGTTACCGAACTATCACTAGCTTTTCTCTTAGCTTTACGATCATCTAAATATTTAAACATTATGATCAATGCAGCTGTAACACAAGAACCGATTAAAATTGTTAATAAATATAATAATCCATAACCATAAGCTGTTGCAGCAATATATGGTTTTAGTGGATTACCACTAGACACAGCATGTCCAATTGCTCCTACGAAATAAACAATTGGTCCTCCGTGTGCAGCATTATCACCAAACATAAACATTGCAGCAATTGCTGAAGCAATTGATCCACCGATTACGTTAGCAATAATAAATTTTGGATATTTAACAGCAAATGGGATTGCTCCTTCAGTAATTCCAAACATTCCCATACCTAGAGCAGCGGTGGCGTTTGATTCATCCTCTTTATCAAATTTAAGACGGAAGACAAAACGACCTACTAATGTTCCAAGTCCGTTTCCAAGTGGTGGTACGGCAATTGCAGCAGCCACCATTCCCATAATTTCGGGCTGACCTTTACCAATATAACTAGCCCCGAGTAAAAAGGCTACTTTATTAATAGGTCCACCCATATCGAAGGCGACCATCGCCCCAAGTACTAATCCAACTAAGAATAATAAATTATGAGAAATTAGATGTTCAATTCCTGATTTAATTCCAGTTGATAGTTGGTATAATGGTCAATAACCAAAGAAAGAAAAGAATAATCATCCAACTAAAGTAAATAAAATTGGAATAATAATAATTGGTTCGATTGGTTTCATAACTGCGGGCATTTTCACGATATGATATCAATATTTAACACCGTAACCGATTAAGAAACCGATTGCAATGGCACCGAAGAATCCAGCATGAGCGGGATTATCTTGACTAAAGTGGCCAAAAGTTCCAGCTTTTCAATTATATAAAACCATGTCAGTTCATTTTTGGCCGTTAGGACCGACGTAGTCTCCACTACCATTCCCAATGACCATCGATAAGATCATCGTTGGGGCAATCGCTGAGCGACCACCAATTGAGTTGGCAATGTATCCACCCAAAATTGGAATCATTAATGTAAATCCAGTAACCCCAATAATGTTAATAACATTTCAAAAAGAATTATTAAATTGTCATTGATGAGTTTTGCCTATCAATGTGAGCACCAATTCCTAGCGAAATTGCTAATAACAATCCCCCACAAACAACGAAGGGAATCATATAAGAAACTCCCGACATTAAATGTTGCATTGGTCCAGTTTTTGATTTTTGACGCTGGCGCTGAATAAATGAATTACTGTCATCATCAGACCCACCATCATTAGGTGATAAACTATTATCAATTGGCGCTTTTAATGCTTCAATAAATAATTTTTTAGCATCTTTTAATGGGTCAGCTACTTTCGCATATAAAACTCGTTTACCAGCGAAGCGCTCCAATCCCTCAACATTAACATCAGCAGCAATAATAACCGCATCAGCAGCTGCTATATCAGCTTCCGTTAGACGTGTTCCGATACCTTCGGCACCTTGGGTTTCAATTTTGACTTTGTAACCAAGCGATTCACCAACTGTTGTTAGCTTTTTAGCAGCCATAAAAGTATGGGCAATTCCTGTTGGACAAGAAGTGATTCCAACAAATGATAATTGTTTTTTATTTGTTGACACTTTTTTGTCACTAGTTACCATTTTCTTTTTCGGTGAGTTAGCAACTTTGTTAATTAAATCTGCTAATTTATTAACATCATTTAATTCTTTTAAATTCTTACGAAAATTTTCATCAATTAATTCAGTAGATAGTTTAGCTAAGATTGATAAGTAATCAAAATTAGACCCAGTTTTACCGGGAATTAAAATCGCAATTGCAATTTTAGTAGGTTTTCCATCCATTGATTTTCAATTAATTGCTTTTTTGAATTGTAATAAGAAAATTGCTGGTTTTAAATTAGCTGTTGTTTTAGCATGTGGAATCGCAATTCCATCTTCAAAACCAGTCGTTGATAGCGCTTCACGAGCAATGAACGCTTCAATTAAACTGTCTTCGTTATTACAAAAACCAAGTTCTTTTGCTTTAGCAGCAATTAATTTAAAAACGTCATGTTTATTATTAACATCAACATTTAAAAAAACTTGATTATGATTAATTAAATTCATTTTTTTCAAATCTCCTTTTCAAATTTTTTGTGTTTCAAATTCACATTTTAAATTTTGGTCTTAAAATAGACCACAAATACATTGTATAGCAATTTTGACAAAAAAAATAAAAAATTATTATTATTTAATAATTTTTTATTTTTTATTTTTGTAATATACTACAAATATTCGCTTGTTACGATTGCATTAAAGTGGTTTTATTAATAATATTAACTAATTTTTTACCTTAATTATTATAAATATTTTTAAGTAGTAACTTATTGATGTAAGACAATTAATTTTTAAAATAAGTAAAGATCTTTTCAGTTAAATAAAATTAATTAGGAAATCATCAATAACTTAACTTACTTGATTTTTAGTGCTGTTTTAACTACAGGATTGTTATTAATAGTTTTATTTTGACGATATCTTTTTCAGAAAAATTCGACAAATAATCATATTGTAGTAATAATTATCGTTGATAATATTAATGTTCAAAAAGCAATGCGATGATATTTACCATCCGCACTTACATCAACATTATATAATGAATAAATTTTATAACCAGTTAATAAGAAACACATACTAAAACTAAATAAGGCTCAGAAAACTAAACCTTTAACCCGGACTGTTGGTTGTGCTTTTTTCGTAAAGCGATTTACATAAGTGAAGAGGGCGATCACTCCAAATCATAAATAAAACGAACAAGTCATCCCAGTAATTAAATCACTGAA
This sequence comes from Mycoplasmatales bacterium, assembly GCA_965222855.1. Classification (GTDB taxonomy): domain Bacteria; phylum Bacillota_I; class Bacilli_A; order Mycoplasmatales; family JABABV01; genus JABABV01. The sequence goes on from CBDCUL010000007.1 coordinate 31,416, forward strand.
AAAGTCATTTTTAGAAATTAAGAAAATACTCATTAAACCAACGCTTCAAGTTAAATTCATAATTAACATTGCGATTGCACTTCGCGTTGGCATATTATTTTTATTCTCTTTTTCAAAATCAATAAACTTTGGTAAAAGTTTGTGATTTTGTAACGTTTGAAAAATTCGTGTACCTGTATAAGAATTAGCATTTAGCGCAACTAATGAAGAAAGCGCAAATAATAAATACATTGTTTTGTTTAATCAAGGTTGATTGAATTTAATCGTTCCACCAACACTAATTTGTAAAGCGGCATATATGAATAAAACAAAGATAACAATAACAGCTAGAGTTGAAAAAATCATTACACGCCCAACATTACGTTCAGAGTTTTCAATATTTTTACCTAGACGAATCGCGTAATAGAAGCCATCAAAAATAAAGAATGACGCCACTGTTCCAAGCAAGATTGCTTTTAATCAAGTGCCAATGCCAATGTTAGTTATACTATCATCGAACTTAAATGGATGGTTTCAAAAACCAGTACGATTACTAACAATAATTCCAAAAATAATTACTCCGAACAAAGGAATTAATTTGACAATTGTGCCAATAATTTGAAATCATTTCCCAAAATGAAATGAAAAAATATGGATTAGTGAGAAACTACCAACGCTAATAATCCCGCACAACGCGATGAAAGTAGTGTGGCCCGTCGTATTAATAATATCAACACCATGCGTATTAATGATGAAAGAACTATCAGTACTAAAAAATACAGGAATTAAAAATTGACCAAATAAATAACCCATAAAAGTGGCCGAGAAAGGACTAGTTATCATTGCTAAATTAATTGCTAAATAACTGCCCAGCGGTCGTCCAACTAAGCCCCGCATTCAAACAGGCATAAAAACATTACCTGAAAAACTCGAGTTTACTTCTTTAAAACACTGGGCAAGAGCAATAACAATAAAGCCCCCAATCCCAATAACAACTAATGTTAACCAAGCGTTATGAGTTTCTTTACTAATTAAATAAGCAGAATAGAATGCTCCACTACCGATGACGATCCCTAAGGTAAATATTGTAGCTTGTCAGACTTTGAATTGTTTTTTCATAATTTTATCAAGTTTCCTTTTTAAATTTGCGAAATATTGCTTTTTACAATTGAGTGCTTGCGTTAGCAAACGCAACACTACTTTGATAATTTTATCATTAATTATTAATCATAAGTTGTCTAATGCTTGCTTGTATATTATATTCTAAAGTGTTTTTATAAATGACGCAAAAAAAAAATAAAAAATTATTATTATTTAATAATTTTTTATTTTTTTGTTATTTTTTATTTTTTTTGTAATAGGCGGCGCGCATTTGTTTCATATTATCAAATTGATCCAATTTAATATGATTAAACTGGTCTAATTTATTAATATCATTTAATAATTTTTCAACGTTTTCACCAAAACCAAAATTAATTTTACGCTGAATGCTCAGCGTTTGTTTTTGTTTGGCAATTTGGGGTTGTACAACAATTGGTTTTTTAAGTGTTGATTTTAATTTAGCAATTTCACCTTTAGTTTTGAAAAACTTAATCATTAAAAAACCACGAACTCAAAAATTAGGCGGCACATAGATTATCAAATCAATTGATTTGATATCAATTGGGTAACCTTCATTTTCGTTTTGTCAAAATGTTTTAATTAATATTTGGTTATGTTCTTGATCGATAAACAGATTACGAAATGCGGCATAGCTATATCTTTCCATTGATATCATATCTCCTTTAATTAAATTATTTTATTTTTTAATTTCTGATAATGCTAATTGTTTGGTTTGATATTTAATTTTTGCTAAATAAATTTTTTCACGATAGTAACCTCAACCTAGTTCTAATACTAATCATAAACTAAAGACCGATGCATTAGCAACAATTAATGTTCAAAATGGCATTTGATTTGCGTTAGTATATAGTTTAAAGATTTTGTATCCCGTTAAAAGGACGCACATTGAAAAAGCACAAGTTGCTCAAAAAGCAAGACCTTTAACACGGACTTCCGTTTTAATCCGTTTTGTAAAACGATTGATTAAAGCGGAAAAGGCAATGACCCCAAATCAAAAATAGAAAATTGAAGTCATTCCAGTAATTAAACTATTAAAAAAGTTATATCTAGTTGTTACTAAAATTGTAAATAGAGTAACTGATCAAATTAAATTTAAAATTAGCATTGCAACAGCGCTCTTAATTGGCATATTGTTATGATTATCTTTCGTAAAATCAATAAACTTTGGTAAGAGGTGATTAAGTTGCAATGTTTTGAAAATTCGCGCTCCTGTATAAGTTGTCGCATTAAGTGCCACTAGGCCAGTTAATGCTAAAAATAAGTAGAGTGTTCTTGTTAGTCATGGTTTTGTAAATGAAACATTACCAGTTAAATTAATTTGTAACATTGCATAAATTAATAATACAAAAATTGCAATTAAAATTGAAACTGAAATAATCATTACGCGACCAACGTTGCGTTTTGAATCTTCGATGTTTTTACCAAGGCGCATCGCGTAGTAGAATCCTTCAAATGTTAAAAATGAAGCGACTGTTCCAAGTGATAGTGCTTTTAGTCAAGTTCCTACGCTAGCGTGACTAACGCTAGCGTCGAACTTAAATGGATTGTTTCAAAATCCACTATGATTACTCATTGCAAACCCAATGACAATTATTCCTACTAAAGGAATTAATTTGATAATTGTGCCAATAATTTGAAATCATTTTCCAAAATGAAATGAAAAAATGTGAATAATTGAGAAGAAGGCAACCGCACCAATTGCTAAAAAGGCAACAAAGTCTAAGTGACCTAAAACATTAATATGACCATTAGCTAAAAAAGCACTATTATGGCTAAAGAAAACTGGGATCAAATATTGGGCAAATAAATAAGCCATAAAAGTTGCTACAAATGGACTTGCTTTAATTGATAAACTAATTGATAAATAGCTCCCTAGTGGGCGACCAACTAAGCCACGCATTCAAACGGGCATAAAAGCATTTCCTTCAAATCCGGAATTAATTTCTTTGAAACATTGCGCTAATGCAAAGACAATAAATCCCCCAATTCCAATTACCAAGACTGATAACCAGGGATTGTGAGTACTATTGGTAATTAAGTTAGCTGAGTAAAATGCGCCCCCACCTAAAACAATTCCTAAAACAAAGATAACAGCTTGTCATACTTTGAATTGTTTTTTCATAATAAATATCCTCTTTCTTTTTTCGTTAATTATTTATTAGTAGATATTATTTTAATAGTGTTACTTTTAGATTGAATTGTTTTTGTTTGTTTATATTGTTTTCAAAAAATTTCTAAACAAGATCATAATACAAAAACAATTAATGTTGAAATAATTAATGTTCAAAAAGCAGTTCGATGATATTTTCCATCATCACTAATTTTAACATCATATAATGAATAAATTTTATAACCAGTTAATAATAAACACATACTGAAACTAAAGATTGCTCAAAAAGCTAAACCTTTAACACGGATTTCAGGATGAATTTTTTTCGTAAAACGATTTATGTAAGTGAATAATGCAATTATTCCAAATCATAAATAAAACGAACAAGTCATCCCAGTAATTAAATTACCAAAGAAGTCATGTTTATAAATTAAAAATATGCTCATTAAAGTTACTGATCAAATTAAGTTCATTACTAACATCGCAACTGCACTACGCATTGGCATATTGTTTTTATTTTCTTTTTCAAAATCAATAAACTTTGGTAAAAGTTTGTGATTTTGAAGCGTTTGAAAAACACGTGTTCCTGTGTAAGTTGTCGCATTTAGCGCAACTATTGAAGATAGGGCAAATAATAGATACATAACGATATTCATTCACTCTTTATCAAAATTAATAGTTCCACCAGCATTAATTTGTAAAGCGGCGTAAACGAATAAAATAAAAATCGCGATTAAAGCAATTGATGCAAAAATCATTACGCGACCAACGTTGCGTTTCGGATTTTCAATGTCTTTTCCAATACGCATTGCGTAGTAAAAACCATCGAATGTAAAGAATGAAGCAACTGTTCCTAAAGAAATTGCTTTCATTCATGTCCCAAAAGTGATATTAGTTACGCCTGAGTCGAATTTGAACGGATGATTTCAAAAACCACTTCGATTACTAATAAATATTCCAAAAATAATTACTCCAAATAAAGGAATTAGTTTGAATCCTGTGCCAATAATTTGAAATCATTTTCCAAAATGAAATGAAAAAATATGGATTAATGAAAATAAACTCACACTTCCAATGGCAAACAACGTAATAAACGTCGTGTGACCAGTTGTGTTAATAGCTCCATTAGCAAAAGCACTGCTTTTGCTAAAAAATACTGGGATCAAATATTGGGCAAATAAATAACCCATAAAAGTCGCCACAAATGGACTAGCAACAATTGCTAAATTAATTGCTAAATAACTTCCAAGTGGGCGCCCAACTAAGCCGCGCATTCACACGGGCATAAAGACATTTCCTTTAAAACTCGAATTTACTTCTTTAAAACATTGCGCTAATGAGATGACAATAAATCCACCAATCCCAATAACGACTAATGATAGTCAAGCATTGTGGGTTGCTTTACTAATTAAATATGCTGAATAAAAAGCTCCACTTCCAATAACTAAACCAAGCACAAAAATCGTGGCTTGTCATACTTTAAATTGTTTTTTCATAATTAATAAATTTCCTTTTTTAAATTTTATTTAAATATTATATTTTGTGAAAATTTGATTTTATCATTAGTTGGTTGATTAAATCAGTGTACTCTTTTTTGTAATTATCAAAAACAGTACCATGTGATCCTTCATCAACTAATAAAGTTAACTTAATCCCTTTGTGATGTTTATGTAATGATTTTGAATGCATCACTGGAACAAAATGGTCTTTATGAGAATGAACAATTAAAAAAGGAATTCTTTCAATAATTTTAATATCACGCACTTTATTGAAGAGTCCTAAAAAGAACCCTTCGCGAAAGAAAGTAATAATTGATGCACCATAATATGAGCAAAAAACTGGATATTTAAAATAAGTTTTTAGCACATGTTTTACTTGTTTACGTAAGTTTAAATAACCTGAATCAAAAACAACAAATTCTGGTCTTAAAGTATCGTGGTATTTAATGGCATAGCGCAACACAGTTGCGGCCCCCATTGAAATACCAGCAATCCCAAATTTTTCAATATCTAATAATTTAACAAAATGCTTAATAATAATATAAAGGTCTTCTGTTTCACGAAAACCAAGTGATAATTTACCATCAATCCCGTTTTGACCACGGGCATTATAAACGATCACATTAACACCAGCATTTAAATATGGTTCCACAATATTTAAATTAGTTTCAATATTACCAGTTCAGCCATGATGGACAAAAACAAATTTTTTCGCTTTAATGTCAGCATAGAAAATTTTTCCAATCACAGTTACATTATCAGTGACACGTAATTTGAACGTTTCTTTTTGAATGTTAGTTCATAATCGATAATCAATATTTTGCTGTGATTGAATTTTGGCAATTCGTTCAACACTATTCATATCATTTGGTAAATAAAAGGCTCATTTATATCAACGATAACCATAAACAAAATTCATCACAATTGGATAAATTATCGTAATTGATAATAAATAGTCTAAATAGATGCGTCATTTTTTACGCGGTTTGATTCCTTGCATATTTTTTTACTCCTCCACATTTAGATAACTAATGATTATTCCCTAATTTGAGCTGGAATATTATTAGTTACATAATCAACAATTTTATGTAGGATTATTTCTAAATCTTTTTTATTATATGTTGTTGTTGTTTGAGTGATTCAATATTTAACACTTAAAACTTTTTGGTGCTGATTTTTTAATGTTTCATCTTGATAAAAATCAAAAATAGTTACATCGGCTATCGCAACGTCCGGCGTTGCTTTTATTAGATTTATTAGTTCTCCAGCTAATAAATCAGCATGCACGACAAATGAAATATCGCGCTCAATTTGAGCTAATTTAGAAACTGCAGCAATATAAATTGGTTTCCGTAATTCAAATAAAGCATCTAGGTCCAAACTAATAATGATTGGACTAAATTTATTATAAAAATTCGGATGAGGTTTTCCAAGATAACCAATCACTTGTTGGTTAATTAGAATTACCGCTGAAGTCCCAGGATGAAAGTGAGGGTGATTCGTTAACGGTTGATAGCTTACTTGCTCAATTCCTTGAGTTGCAATTATCGCATTAACTAATCCTTTAGCAGTATAAAAATTATTACTTAATGATAAGTCATTAAAGAGACTACTTTTAACAAGATCACCATTAATTACTAATGATAGATGACGTGTTGCTTGACGATCGCCATAATAAACGTTTGATATTTCAAACAAATTAACATCTTTAGCATAGTTATTAGCATTGTATTCTAAAATATTTAATAATGAACGAATTAATGATAGACGCATTACTTGATGTGATGAAGATAATGGGTCTTTAATTCTAATTGGATTTTGATAATTAAAAATATCAAAATCAGCTAAGTTAGTTTCGCTAACTAAGCTATAAGTTTTCGTATTATAAATATTTTGGCCACTTAATAGACGCATTAGTTGTTGTTCTCATAAATAACGTGCATCAGGATAAGTGTTTTCTTCATTACCAATTGGTGCTAAAACTTTAATTGTATCGTAATTTAGCATTCTAATAAATTCGGCAATTAAGTTGACATCTAGTTCAATATCTTGACGATATTGCGGCGCACTAATACTTAAGTTGTTATTTGTTAGTTTAATGTTAAATCCTAAACGTTCAAGATGTGTGATTGCGTCTGTTCAATCTTGGGAATAACCTAAAAAACTATTTAATTTAGCAATGCTAATCTTAAATGTTTTTGGTTTAGCTATTTTTGGTTTAATACCAACAATATTAGAAATAGTGATTGTTGGACTAATCTGACTTAATAAATTAATGAATAAACTCAAACTATCAGCAATTGTTGCTGCGTTAGTGCCTTTGGCATGTTGATTAAGATTATTATTTAAGTTATTAAATGATTTAATATATTGGCGCGCTATTAAATTACTATAGCTACTAGAACTAATTAATAATTTAGTAGATTTGGCATCATGCATAAATGCTAAATTATTAATTGATGCCCCAATTGCTAAAATATCACTATGATTTTTTAGGACTACTTTATTGCTAAATTGATGGGCTAATAATTGATTACTTAAATCTAATTGATAATTTTTAGGATCGTTAATAATTTCTAAATCAAAATTATTAACTTTATGAGCATCTAAAATATCAATTGGATTTCCAGTTAAATTGTTAACATAATTAGCTAAATCAGTAATTAAATCAACTGATTTAATATTAATCCCAATTAAATATTTAACTAGTCATCAAGGTGATGGCAGTGCTTGATAATTATCGATGATGACATTACTATATGCATAGTAATCGGGCGTCTTAATTTTAATTGTTGTGGGGTTTTTAAATGCCGCTAGCGGCACTTTTTTAAATGTTGGTAATAGTAATGGTTTATTTAATGATGCGCCTAATTCAAGGCCAACATTAAATAAACAATGCATATCACTACGATCAGCTAAAATTGCTAATTCAATAAAAGCAGCATCTAATTCTAAATGAGCTAGTGCTGAATTACCTAAAAATTTATCAGCACATTCAAAAAGGAAAATACCATCTTGTTGCTCAGCTCCTAAATTAGCACTACTAATGCCAATTTCACTTAAACTACAAAGCATTCCGGCTGATTCGACACCCCGAATTTCACTAATTTTAATAGTTAGTTTTGGTAGTTTAGCTCCTGGTAGCGCAACGATAACATTAGCATCAAGCTTGACATTAGGCGCTCCACAAATAATTTGTTGAATTTGGTCTTGGTTAATTTTAACTTGGCAAATATTTAAGCGTGATGCATTAGGATGTTTTGTAATTGAGATGATTTTCCCAACTACTAATTTATCACTAACTATTGAGCTTAAATGATAAGTTTCTTCAACTTCAAAACCTAACTGATTAAAAGCGTTACTCGCTTTTTCTAAAGTTAGATTTGTTGCTAAAAGTTGGTTGATTTTTGATAAACTAAAACGCATTGGTAATTATCTCCTTGACTCAATTAATAGAATTTCTTTAAAAACGCGACATTATTATTATAAAATTCGCGAATATCAGTTACGTTGTATTTGATCATTGCGATTCGCTCAATCCCAATTCCAGCAGCAAAGCTCTGGAATTTTTGAGCATCAATATTAGCTTCAGTTAAAACATTAGGATGAAGCATTCCTGCTCCTAATATTTCAATTCAACGATTACGGAAGAAAATATCAACTTCAACTGAAGGTTCCGTAAATGGGAAATACGAAGGACGGAGACGGATTTTAACATCTTGACCAAATAAATATTGGCACATTTCTAAAAGCATTCATTTTAAGTTAGCAAATGAAATACCAGGCCCAACATTAACAATGTCAACTTGGCTAAATTGGTGGGAATGAGTTGCATCATCGCTATCACGACGATAAACATTCCCAAATGAAACAATTTTAAAATGGTTATTAGTTTTTTCTAATTCCCGAATTGTATTAGCAGTACAATGAGTACGTAGTAAAGTTGCACTGTTAATATAAAAAGAATCTTGCATATCACGCGCTGGATGGTCTTTAGCTAGGTTTAATTTTTCAAAATTATAAACATCTTCTTCAATTTCGTGACCTTCTGAAATTTGATAACCACGATTCATAAAGAAGTTTAAAATATCGTTTAAAACTAAATTTAGCGGATGAATTTTACCGTTGGCAATATTAATTCCTGGTAAAGTAACATCGATTTTTTCAGCGGCAATTTTTTGATTAATAATTGTTGCATTGATTTGTTTAACTTGAGCGTTAAACAAATCATTTAAAGCGATCTTAATTTCATTAACTGCTTTACCAAAAGCAATCCGTTCTTGATGACTTAAAGTTGCCATCACACGCATTGCTTGAACTAACTCTGATTTCTTACCAAGATAACGGGCTTTTAGTTGTTTTAAACTTTCAAAATCATTAACATTTTGTAATTCACTTTGGCAAGTTGCTAAAATTTTGGCTAAATTTTCTAAATTGCTCATATAAAATCTCCTCTAAATTTTTAGTAATCTTGTTTTTATTTTAACATATTCCCAAAATCAGGCATTTGGAAATTGCCGCCTTTAGCGCCTTTACCAAACATTGATTTCATTTTATCCATTTGTTTTTTCATTTGGTCATATTGACGCAGTAGCGCATTAAATTCTTGCGCACTGCGACCACTACCTTTAATGATCCGTGCTTTTCGTTTTGGTTGTTTTAATAATTTAGGATTAATTCGTTCCGCCATTGTCATTGACGAAATAATTACTTCTGCTAAAAACAACGTTCTTTGGGCACGATCTTTTTGCTCATTCGATAGTTTAGGCATTCCCGGAATCATTTTTAATAATCCCCCAAGTTTACCCATCTTTTTAATTTGACTTAGATTTTGCAATAAGTCATTCATATTGAATTTACCGCTAATAAATTTATTCATTGATTTTTTAGCAGCTTTTTCATCAATTACTTCACTCGCTTTTTCAATTAAACTAAGAGCGTCACCCATTCCTAAAATTCGGCGTGCCATCCGATCAGGATGAAAAACATCGAAATCTTTAACATGCTCACCAGTTCCAATAAATTTAATTGGAATATCTAGTAATTGTCTAATTGAAAGTGCCGCTCCAGCACGGGCATCGGAATCTAGTTGCGTTATAATTGAACCAGTTAATTTTAATTGTTGATCAAAACTAGTTGCCACATTAATAATATCTTGACCAGACATAGCGCTAACTACAATTAAAATTTCTTTTGGTTTAATAATCCTTTTTAGATCAACTAATTCAGCCATTAGCGTTTCATCAAGATGTAAACGTCCAGCTGTATCAAAAATGACCGCATCAAATTGTTCATTTTTTGCTTTCTCAAAAGCCGCTTGAGCAATTGTTTGGGGCGTTGATTGCGATATACTAAAAACTTCAAATTGGTTTTGTTGACCAAGTTGAATTAATTGCTCAATTGCGGCTGGACGATAAACATCACAAGCAACAGCTAAGATTTTAGTATAGTTATGTTTTTTTCTTAAATGAACTATCAATTTAGCAACGGTCGTTGTTTTACCAGTTCCTTGTAAACCAACTAACATAATGGTTGATGGTTTAATTGATAAATTTAAATTTTGTTGTTTCGTACCTAATAAGCTCGTTAATTGATGATCAACAATCTTAATGATTTGATGTTTAACATCTAATCCGGGCGTAATTTGAATTCCCACTAAAGCAGTTTTGACATTATTAACAAATAATTTAACAACTTTTAAATTAACATCAGCTTCTAAAAGCGCTAAGCGAATTTCACGCAACGTTAGTTGAATGTTTTCCGGCGTTAGCGAATTTTTTTTAGCAGCTTTATTAATCGCATTAGTGATTCGATTTGAAAAAAAATCTAACATAATTATTACCTTTAGTTTTTAAGTTTTAAGTTACTTTAAGATTTATAATATTTATTATTAATAGCTTGTTTTAGCTGTTTTACCAGTCACGATTGCAATACCAGCACTACATCCAATACGTGTTGCTCCAGCGGCAATCATGTTTTGAGCGTCTTCTAAATTACGTACGCCACCAGCTGCTTTAATACTAACTTCGTCTCCACAACTAGCGCGCATTAATTTAACATCTTCAACAGTTGCTCCACTATATGAGAACCCAGTTGAAGTTTTGACAAAATCAGCACCCGCTTGTGTTACTATTTCACAAGCAATAATTTTTTCTGATTTTGTTAATAGCGCATTTTCAATAATTACTTTTAAAACATGCCCTTTAATCGCGTCTTTTATTTTACGAATTTCATTCAATACATACTCAGTTTGTCCATCTTTTAAGCGACCAATGTTAATTACCATATCAATTTCATCAGCACCGTGTTCGATTGCTAATTTAGCTTCATAGACTTTTGCCATTGTTGCGTTAGCACCTAAAGGAAAGCCAACTACTGTTGTAATTCCCACTTCACTATCTTTTAATAAAGTGTGTGCTAATTTTACTCAAGAAGGATTAATACATACTGTTTTGAAATTATATTCGATTGCTTCTTCACATAATTTTTTAATTTTATCTGTTGTTGCTTCCGCTTTTAATAAAGTATGATCTATATATTTGTTAATTTCCATAAAATACCTCGATTTTTAGTTAGTTTTTAGCTGATAATAAATATTTAATTACAAATAATATGATATCACAAAATAAATTATTTACTTAGTTAATAATTTATTTTGTGTGCGATTAATTTAAAAAATTTATGATTATTTATATAATATTGATATAAATGTTTTTTATCATAATTAAGCAGTTCTTTAACTTTGCTTTCATCTAAGTTAAGATCCCTAGATTGTTTGTCACCACTTAAATGGTGACTTGTTTTTTGATTGGCTAAAAGTTGACTTTTAATTTCTACTATTGATTTTTGATATTTAGTTGCAATTGCTTTTAAAATCTTATTAATCTTTTGTTGCTTGACCATTTTTTTAAGTAAGTTAGCAGATCTAATAGCATCAGTTTCGGTTTTATCAAAAAATAATAAATGTTTACTTTCAAAAAGCATTCACTTAATTAGAAAATTCGCTTTAGCGTTGAAATACAAGCGGATTTTGAAAAAGATTTCCCCGACTAGTGCTAAGCCTCAAAACAACCATTCAATCCACAGGACGTTAATAAAAATAACGAAAAAGGCAAACATAATTACGCCAAAGAAAGCGCGGGATAATTTTTCTTCATTAATTTGATAATTAGTATTAACTTGGTAATTATCATATTGATGCAAGTTGATTAATAATTTAATCAACGCATTTCATTCTTGATGTGATTGATAGTGCATTCCTTTATATTTTTCAATTAATAATAAATATCATGCAGTAATAATTTTTTGACGCCGATCAATATAAATATTAGAATAAATAAAAAGTGCTAAAAAAATTAAATAGACGCTGAAAAAAATTCATTCTAATTCAAATAATTGTTGAAAGATAATTTTAATAAAGGCGGTAATTAGTAATGAGTAACTAAAAATGTTTAATAAAATTTTACGTAATTTATACATATTAAAAATTTCAATATAGATATTGCGTAATTTATAAATATTCATAATTGGCAACCTCCGTTTTTATTATATATATAATAAAATGATAACAATATTTCAATTTAAACAACAATCTAATACAATTAAAAAAACATATCAATTTGGCTTGATATGTTTTTTTACTTTTTATTTTAACGATTTTTTGGCAATTACTTAATCAAAGATTCAATACGCATGTCAGCGATAATTGGGTCTTTCGCATTAGTAATAATATCTAAAATATCTTGGGCGGCTTTCTCTTCATGAATTTGGTCTTCAACGAAGAAGCGCGCTAACGTTACTGTTTGGTAATCTTTTAGCGTTAGTGCAACATCATAAATGCGTGAATATTGCGCTGTTACTTGGCGCTGATATGTCGCATATCATTTTGCTAATTCTTTGATATCAGCAAAATTGTTTGGTGCAATTGGATGGGGTAATGTTTGTTGAATATTAACTTGTTGGTCACGGTCTAGTAAGTAATCACTAACTTTGTGGACATGTTCAAATTCTTCTTTACAAGCGTTGAACATTCATTTAGCATAACCGCTAAATCCCATCAATTCTAAATTAGCACCTAATTGGGCAAAAGTCATCACTGATTGATATTCTTCCATTACTTGTAATTGTAATAAGTCTAGGATTTTTTTATTCATCTTGATAATTCTCCTCAAATTTTAGATTAAGATTTTAATTTATCTGTTCTATTAATAATTATATATTATGTTTATTTAATTATTTACTAGTAATATTAGTAATTTTTACTTTATAAGGTGTTTCAACACTATCAATTAAAATGACATCATTTTTTGATGCACCTAAAATTGCTTGTGCTAATGGTGCCTCATTCGAAATTTTATTAGAAAATGGGTCAGCTTCAACTGAACCAACAATTCGATATTGATGTTCTTTATTAGTTGTTAAATTTTGTAATGTAACAACTGCACCAATACGGACTTTATTACCAATATTTTTTTGGTCAATAATTTCGGCATTTTCAACTTGAACTTCTAATTCTTTAATACGTGATTCAACTTGAGCTTGATGATTACGAGCAGCGTCATAATCAGCATTCTCTGATAAATCACCTTGAGCACGAGCTTCTTGGATTTCTTTAATTACTTCATTACGAGTAATGTTAATTAAAATATTTAATTCTTCTTGAATTTTATCTAAACCTTCACGTGTTAATAAAATTTTGTTATTATTGTTAATTTTGGGATTTTGTATTGTCATTTTTGGAGCGCTCCTTGCTTCTCTGTGAAAATATCTTGCTTTGATTATTATAACATAAATTAAGTGATTATAATAAATACTCATTGCTAATTAGTAGTGATTTAGTTAATTCTAAAAATTGACTAAAAAATATCAATTATAATTAATAATTGATATTTTTAAAATAGTAATTAGTTAATGTAATCATACGTTTTAGTTAATAAATTATAAGTTATTATTGCCCGGTAATAACTTACATATATTAATCCCCCACGAGTTTTGTATAAAAATTGTCCTGAAACACTAATTTTTGCAACATTACCAGAAAATGTTGTTTTTGAAATTGATGATATTCCTGGACTAGCAACATTGGCAATTGGGACGCGTTTTCTAAAAGCGATAAAGCGACGAATTTGATATTGTAATTCTGGTGTTTTAAAGCCCATTCATGCTGGTGTTATGCTGTCTTGTTTTTTCATTGCGGGTGTTAAGTCATCTCATTTAGGTCACGTAACTGGTGTTAGTGGTAATATGGCTGGAGTTAATTTACGCATTGCTGGATTCAAACTATTTGAATTAGTAACAATATGTAAATTTCAGAAAGTGAATTTATTACTATCGGCGTTGTAAACTGCTGTGGCTATTACTGAACCATAAATTCCGTTAACATTTATTGTTGCATTTACACTAGCATAAGTTTTCTGGCTTTCGCCTTGCTTATGAACGTTATATACATTAACTTTTGACAACAGTTCTGCCGTTGTATTAGTTGGTACATAATTTTGCAGTGCTGTTGTCAAAGGAGCGTGTAGGTGCTCGTTTGTAAAGATTGCAATAGATGGTCCTAAATTGTTCATTGCCGGATTCATACTATTTGAATTAGTTACAATATGTAAATTTCAGAAAGTGAAATTATTACTATCAGTATTATAAACTACAGTAGCAGTAATTGATCCTTTGATTCCTGCAACATTAACTGTTGCATTTACATCGGCATAAGCTTTATGAGACTCACCTAGTTTGTGAATATTATAGACGTTAACTTTTGATAGCAGCTGAGATTCTGTACCGGTTGGTAAATAATTATGCAATGCTGTTGTCAAAGGAGCGTGTAGGTGCTCGTTTGTAAAGATTGAAGTAGATGGTCCTAAATTGTTAATTGCCGGATTCATACTATTTGAATTAGTTACAATATGTAAATTTCAGAAAGTGAAATTATTACTATCAGTATTATAAACTACAGTAGCAGTAATTGATCCTTTGATTCCTGCAACATTAACTGTTGCATTTACATCGGCATAAGCTTTATGAGACTCACCAAGTTTGTGAATATTATAGACGTTAACTTTTGATAGCAGCTGAGATTCTGTACCGGTTGGTAAATAATTATGCAATGCTGTTGTCAAAGGTTGCTGCAAACGCTCGTTTGTAAAGATTGTAGTAGATGGTCCTAAATTGTTAATTGCAGGTGTTAGGCCTTCTTGTTTTGGTCACTTAACTGGCGTTAGTGGTAATATGGCTGGAGTTAATTTACGCATTGCTGGATTAAAACTATTTGAATTAGTAACAATACGTAAGTTTCAGAAAGTAAATTTTCCACTATCGGCGTTATAAACTACAGTCGCTATTACTGAACCATAAATTCCGTTAACATTTACTGTTGCGTTCACACTAGCATAAGTTTTGTGACTTTCACCTAGTTTGTGAACATTATATACATTTACTTTTGACAACAGCGCTACTGTCGTACTTGTTGGTAAATGATTGTGTAGTGCTGTTGATAAAGGAGCGTGCAAACGCTCGTTTGTAAAGATTGTAGTAGATGGTCCTAAATTGTTCATTGCAGGTCTTAAATCATCTCATTTAGGTCATGCAACTGGTGTTAGTGGTAATATAGCGGGACTTAGTTTATTCATTCCTGGCCCTACTAACGGTGCATCTGGATGATGTTTAGAATGTGACTTATGATGAAAGATGAAAGTTGTTGCACTACCAATTAATAATAAAAAGACTAGTGATAAACTGGATACCATAATTTTAAATTTCTTTTTTGTTGATTTGTTCATTCTAAACACTCCTTACTTTTAGTGATTTTCTAAGATGGGATTTTATATCAATATAAATATTTTGTCATACATTTTATCATATTATCGCAGTAAATACAAATGTTGTTCAATAATCTTCTAATTAATTAGATTTTATTAACACAACATTTGTATTTACTTTTATATTATTATCATATAATTAGAAATAATTATTCATGCGTATAACTATATTTATTAGTATTAAAATTAAAGAAGACATGAATATCATTTGATCAAGCAGGTAGGAATCAACCATTTTTCTTATACATTCAACATTTAGCATCAATTGTTTGTTCAGCAATATTGTTATTAATTTTTATTTTATAAGCATAAGAAATGCTCATATGTCTAATTTCATTAATTGATGTACCTTCTCTTTTGGCAAATCAAAGACTAGCTTGATGTTTTAAAACAGCTGTGGGAAAAATATCTTGCGCAGGTGTTAGATTTGAGATTGCCGGAGTTAAGTTTGAAATGGCTGGTGTTAGGTTTGAGATAGCGGGTGTTAGATTAGAGATTGTAGGTGTTAGCCCATCTCACTTCGGTCACTTAACTGGTGATAAGTTCGAGATAGCCGGTGTTAATCCAGAGATAGCCGGTGTTAATCCAAAAATTGTTGGAGTTAAGTTCGAGATAGCAGGAGTTAAACTAGATATAGCTGGCGATAGTTCACGAATAGCTGGTGTTAAGTTATCTTGTTTGGGGAATTTCGCTGGCATGAAGGGCATTAAACTTGGTGTTAATGCTGAACTATCAGGATTAGGAAGTTGCGCCTTTTTGGGCATAAAAATGAAAGTTGTTGCACTCCCAATTAATAATAAAGATACCATTGATAAACTGGATACGATAATTTTTAATTTCTTCTTCGTTGATTTATTAATAATGAACACTCCTTTTTTTATTGTTTTTTTAAATTAGCTTAATTACATTACGTAACTAAATTTGTTAGTATTCAAGTTATAACGAATACGGGAATGAAAATATGGGTAGGCGAAACCGCCTCAACTCATGCGCATTCAACAATTACCATCAACTCGCACTTCAGCAATGTTGTTAGTAATTGTTATTTTATTAATTTTCGAAATTTTAAATCTTGAAATTTCGTTAATTGAACTATGTTCTTTCTTTGATAATCAAAGTTTTATTTGTTGCTCTAAAATATTTTTGGGAAAAATATCTTGAGCAACATTATTATTATAACTACTACTTGGGATTGTTATAATAACGTTAGAAGTAGCATATGTGTCTGTTTCAAATAAATAAGTTACTTGCATCACAAATTTATAAGTTTTTCCATTTAATATGACATAACCTTTAACGGGTGCTGTTGTTGTTTTTTTGATTGGGTCAAAATATAGTTCTGAGCGGTTGATGCCTGTGATCTTTAAATCACTAGCAGCAATAGTTTCATTTAATTTTTTACTCATCGCTATTACAGTAATTGGATGGAGATTAACTTTAATAAATGGTTTAAATCCTGGAAGAATATCAGACATAGCTGGAGTTAATTCATCTCACTTTGGTCATTTAACTGGTGATAGTCCATCTCACTTTGGTCATTTAACTGGTGACAGGCCATCTCACTTCGGTCATTTAACTGGTGATAGTCCATCTCACTTCGGTCATTTAACTGGTGATAGTCCATCTCACTTTGGTCATTTAACTGGTGTTAAGTTTGAAGACATTGCTCAATCAGTTTTTAAGTTAGTGATTAAGTATGATTGATCATTTAGTGAATAAGTTACTATTGCACTAAATTTTTTATCAACACCGCCAACTGTGACTATTCCATAAATATTAGCTGTCGTTGTTGTAATTGGTTGTCCTTGAATTAATAATGTATTTGTATGAATATTAGTAACTGAAATTCCTGGTGCTAATGTTCAATGGCTACCGATTGGTAACTTGTTAGTTAAAGCATTAGATACAGGTACTATTAAATTATTGTTGGCAAAGATTGAAGTTGCTGGTGTTAGATCTTTTTGTGTTGGCATAGCTGGTGTTAACTCATCTTGTTTCGGTCATTTAACTGGTGATAGTCCATCTCACTTCGGTCATTTAACTGGTGACAGGCCATCTCACTTCGGTCATTTAACTGGTGATAGTCCATCTCACTTTGGTCATTTAACTGGTGTTAAGTTTGAAGACATTGCTCAATCAGTTTTTAAGTTAGTGATTGAGTATGATTGATCATTTAGTGAATAAGTTACTATTGCACTAAATTTTTTATCAACACCGCCAACTGTGACTATTCCATAAATATTAGCTGTCGTTGTTGTAATTGGTTGTCCTTGAATTAATAATGTATTTGTATGAATATTAGTAACTGAAATTCCTGGTGCTAATGTTCAATGGCTACCGATTGGTAACTTGTTAGTTAAAGCATTAGATACAGGTAGTATTAATTCACTACTGGCAAAGATTGAAGTTGCTGGTGTTAGACCATTTGGTTTGATGAAAGATTCTGGTGTTAATGGTGTTCAAGTTGGGATAATTAATGGTGCATCTGGATTATGATATTTATGTTTTTTAACATAAAATACAAATGATGTTGTGCTACCAATTAATAATAAAGATACAATCGATAAACTAGATACCATCATTCTGAATTTATTGTTTGTTCGTTTTGACATAATTTAAAACAACCCCTTTCTGAGATGTTATTTTTTATTTTGTAAAGTTTTTTTAATTTTAGTCAAATACTATAACACTATCTTTGTAATAATACAAATATTTTTAAAAATAATACATAACAAAAGATTTAACTGCATAATAATTTATTCAGAAGTTAAATATTAGATCTTGTTTTATGAAAATTAAAATTGAATATTAGTAGGATATTAAATTTATCAAAGTCTAGTAATTTACTTAAAGTTATAAAATCGTTAATTCAATTTTAATGTCAATAAATACAAAGCTAATTTTTGGGCTTCTTTTAGTTTTAAAATTTAATATTTAGTATATACAATTGTATCATAAATGTTGTTCTTTATCAATATTTTGTAATACAAATAATTTCATAATAGTTTTAGATAATTAAAAAAATATCAACTATTAATTAGTTGATATTTTTTTAAGAAATTAAGTATGAACTATCAACGATAATAATATCTGTGAGTTGTTAAATTATATAAGATTACAGCAGTATATTTATATCCTATATATTTGTTGAAAAAACGAGTTCTGTATCCAAATGTACCTTTTACTTGTACTTGAGTATAATTATTTTGAATAGTTGCTTTTGATATACTATTAATTTTAAAGTTTAAAAAGCGACTAGAATTAATTTCAATTCTATAGCTAAGTCATGTTTTGATTTCTGTAGTTAGTATTTTATTGTTGAATATATTATGTGATGGTACCATTGGTTTTCTATCTGGAGTTAAACCTGAGATTGCTGGAGTTAAACCTGAAATTGCTGGAGTTAAGTTTGAAATGGCTGGTGTTAGTCCAGATATTGCTGGAGTTAAACCCGAAATGGCTGGTGTTAGTCCAGATATTGCCGGAGTTAAGTTTGAAATGGCTGGTGTTAGTCTAGATATTGCCGGAGTTAAGTTTGAAATGGCTGGTGTTAGATTAGAGATCGCTGGATTCAAATTATTTGAATTTGCGACAAGATGTAAATTTCAGAAAGTGAAATTATTACTATCAGCATTATAGACTACGGTTGCTATTACTGAACCGTAAATCTGATCAACATTTATGGTTGCATTAATATCAGAATAAGTTTTATTAGACTGTCCTAGTTTATGAATGTTATATACATTAACTTTTGATAATAGCGCTGATGTTGCACCTGTTGGTAAATAATTATGCAATGCTATTGTCAAAGGTTGGTGTAAACGCTCGTTTGTAAAGATTGTAGTAGATGGTTCTAAATTGTTCATTGCCGGAGTTAGATTAGATATTGCCGGAGTTAAACCTGAGATTGCAGGCGTTAAGTTAGATATAGCTGGTGTTAGTCCAGATATTGCTGGAGTTAAGTTTGAAATGGCTGGAGTCAATCCTGATATAGCTGGAGTTAAGTTTGAAATGGCTGGTGTTAGATTAGATATTGCAGGAGTTAAACCTGAGATTGCTGGATTCAAACTATTTGAATTTGTGACAAGATGTAAATTTCAGAAAGTGAAATTATTACTATCAGCATTATAGACTACAGTTGCTATTACTGAACCGTAAATCTGATCAACATTTATGGTTGCATTAATATCAGAATAAGTTTTATTAGACTGTCCTAGTTTATGAATGTTATATACATTAACTTTTGATAATAGCGCTGATGTTGCACCTGTTGGTAAATAATTATGCAATGCTATTGTCAAAGGTTGGTGTAAACGCTCGTTTGTAAAGATTGTAGTAGATGGTTCTAAATTGTTCATTGCCGGAGTTAGATTAGATATTGCTGGAGTTAAACCTGAGATTGCAGGCGTTAAGTTAGATATAGCTGGTGTTAGTCCAGATATTACTGGAGTCAATCCTGATATAGCTGGAGTCAAGTTTGAAATGGCTGGTGTTAGTCCAGATATTGCTGGAGTTAAACCTGATATAGCTGGAGTTAAGTTTGAAATGGCTGGTGTTAGTCCAGATATTGCTGGAGTTAAACCTGAGATTGCAGGCGTTAAGTTCGATATAGCCGGCGTTAAACCTGAAATGGCTGGAGTTAAACCTGAGATTGCTGGATTCAAACTATTTGAATTTGTGACAAGATGTAAATTTCAAAAAGTAAACTTTCTACTATTACTATTATAAACAGCGGTAGCTGTTGCGGTATTATAAATACCATCAATATATATTGTGGCATTTATATTAGCATAAGATTGTCTATCATCACCTTTTGCATGAATATTATAAATATTAACTACTGATAATAATGATGCTGATTTTGTAAGTGGTAAATAGTTTTGTAGAGCTTTTGCAAAAGGACCTCGTAAATTTTCGTTAGTAAAAATTTCAGTAGTCGGTCTCAAATTATTAATCATAGGCGTTAATGATGATTGTTGTGTCTTAATTTTATTTCAAATTGGATTGATTAATGGCATATCATTATTATTTCTAGGATTCTTATTTGGTTTGAATTCTAAAGATGCAACACTACTAATTAATAGAATTAATGCGATAGATACACTCGATATTGTAATTTTTAATTTTTTCTTAGATTTATGATTCATTCTTAAAATACTCCTTTTTTCTTTAATTTTATCGATTTTTAATCTAAATAGTTGATAAATCAAATTGCTAATTAGTGATTAGACATTAAAAAAATGCTAAGAAGTTAAAATACTGCTTAATTTTTTTAATTTTAAATAATTTAGTTTTGCTACTAAATTATTTTTAATTTATTATTTTAATACATATTTTATGTATACTCAATACATTGCTTAGTGCAAGTAAACATATAAAATATATACCATAATTTCATAAATAACACAAGTATTTTTTTAAATTATGCTATATATTTATTTCATTAAATATCTAAAATAATGCTTAATTAATTATTTTTAATGATTCATCTTTGGCTAACTATTTTTGGATTTGGGTTAAAAGTAATTGTGGCAATTACTTGCTTATTTACTTTACTAATAACTTTTCAACTAAAATTACTATTCGAAACAATATCGATATTTTGGAGCGTTGTTTGACGCAGTCCTAAATATTGTTTAACAGCTTCAGTTAGTGAACTTGTAATATGTGATAATTTTGCCGAATTATTATTAGTGGCTTTTGTTAAATCATATGATTTAACAAAAGCAAACTGATATGCCATTCTAGTTGTGTGATCAATTGCTGTTGTTGTATTAGCTAGTCCTAAATAACTAACTGTTAATTGTTGATCAATAATCGTTGTTGTAATTAATTTATTGTTAATTTTAGTTGTGCTATTTTTGTTTCAATTTTGAATATGACTAGATCCTTTAGGGAATACTAATGCAGCATCATTTCAGAATGGATAGTAATAACTATCATTCAATGATGATAATGCATTAGTATGTAAATCATTTAGTGCTAAATCTTGACCTAAAATCTTACTATTAATTAGTCCGCCAATATCTTTAGTGCTTCATCTTTGATAATGACTATTTTTTTCTACTTTAACATTAAATGGGATATTTTTAAACACACTACTATTTTGAGTTATTGTGTCAGTATATGAAATTGTGCCTGTAACTAGATTTGCTTTAGTAACTGTATTGACTTTTAACACTACGTTACTGAGCAATTTAAGATCATCTAATTGGTATGCTAAATCAGTTGCAATCCTCTTCGACGTTGGCTTAAAAAAATGGTTATGACAGCTCATCGTTGTTGTGGCAAATGTAGTTATTGCCACAACACTGCTACAACTAATTAAAAAGATTTTAATTATTTTAAATTGCTTCATTAGTTTTAATTCCTTAATTTTATTAGTTTGATTTTTTAAATTTAGTTAGTTTCTTAATAATTATATTTTATAATAAAATTACAATTGATTGTTATTTTATGAATTTAAAAAACACTAACTAAATTATTAGTTAGTGTTTTTCTTATTTAACTATTTATTATTTTAATTCTTATAATCTATCAAAGTAATATTAAATTAGAAGAAGTGTTTTTATTAGTTATGTTGCAAGGTTTTAGTTAGAGGTTTTATCGTTGGTATTAGTTTTGTAGAAATCGTTTAATCAATTACTAAATTATTAATCGCATATCGATTGTCATTAAGACTGTATGATATTGTTGCATCAAATCTTTTATCAACACCATTAACAGTTATTATGCCATAAATATTAGCACTAGATATTATTACTAAATTACCTTGTATTAATATTGAATAAGTTCGCACATGCGTATGAGCGATTGCGCTAGCTAGTGTTCATTTAGTACCAATTGGCAAATGCTTTGAAAAAGAATTTGCAACTGGTACTAATAATTCATTACTGGCAAAAATTGAAGTGGTTGGTATTAGTGATTCTAGAGCTGGTGTTGTGCTATCATCTTTAGTAGTTGTCACTACTAAATTGTTAATTATAAATTTTCCTACTTTTTTATTATCAATAGCAACATAAGTATATGTTGCTATTGCACTATAAGAATAATCACTTTTACCAATAGTTACTTTACCTCTAATATCGGCGAAAACTGATATTATGATGGCATTTTTATGAGCATCAATACCATGCTTAACTTTGAAGTTATTGGCTTTAATTGATGATCCTAATTTTAAAGCGATTGTGTAACCAGTTAAGTGAGTTGATAAAGCATTTAACACTGGCATAGTTAAGCGATTGTTAGTAAAAATATCAGTAGAATAACTTATATTGTTATCTATAATTGTTTGATTTTTTGGTGCATGGATTTTTTTACCACAACTAGCAACTGTAGTTGTAACAACTCCAGTTGCAGCAAGTATAGAAAAACTCGTTAATAAGATTTTTAATTTTCTAGATTTATTCATAATTTGTTCATTCCTTTTTTCACTTGTTTTATTTTGAAAATAATCTAGCTTAATTTTATAGTTGGTAATTAATTAAATAGTCGATTAATCCTTAAAGATTACTTAATTGGCTCACACTCTTATATTAAACCTAAATTTAATTTATTTAACAATCTTTTTTTAAGAAATTTATTTTATATTTTGAATTTAAAAAAACACCAACTAAAAATTTAGTTGGTGTTTTTGTTATTTGAATTAAACTATATTTTAAATATGGTTTAATTAGTTTTATTGATCTTAAATTAATTGTTATTATGCAACAATTTTAAAATTAATAATTTTATATGATTGAGTTTTAACATCATATAACGCTGTAGCAGTAAAATGTTTATTAATTCCACCAGCAATAATTATTGTTCCGTTTATTGTAGCTGAATATGAAATTATTGTTGACTTACCTTTAATTAAAACAGATACATCTGTCACGTTACTAGCGTGCATATTTGGTGAAATAATAAATTGTGAACCATTTGGTAAAGATGAATGATTTGCAATATAAGATTTTATTGGTTCTTCTAAGTTTCTACCTGAAAAAGGATTAGTTGGTAAAGTTACACTCATTGCTGGTCCCAAGTTTGCTGAACCAACAGTAAATGTAGATTGAGAAGTAACATATTCTTGAGTTGCAAAATTATATGATACTACTATTGAAAATTTGTTATACATTTTAGTATCGTTAAGATAAACTGTTCCAGTCACTAGTAATGTTGAAGTTTGAGTTTTTTTATTATATAAAACATTTGAAGTATCAAAATTATTAGTTAATATTTGTGAAACGTTGTTTGCTCCTAATTTTTTAGCAAAAGCTGTTTTAAGTGGTGTTTGTAGACTAGTTTGATTAAAAACTTGATTTGCAGGTGTTGTCGGAATATCGTTTCATACTAAGTTAGTAGTTGTATATAATCCACTAGCATAAGTATATATAACAGTTGTTGAAAATGTTTGAGATTGTCCATTAATCATTACTCTACCAGATACTCTAGCTTGAGCAGAAATTATTGTACCTTTAGCATTTTTGTTAACTGTGATATCTACAATAGGACGAATCATTATATTATCTATTGTAGAATTTTTAGTAGGTAAATTATTTTTTATTTGTGCTTTTACTGATGGTAGTACTGCATATGTTTTAAATATGTTGGTTGCTGGTGTTAGATTTGAGATTGCTGGTGTTGTTGCATCACTTTCACCTACAAGAATATGTAAATTTCAGAAAGTGAAATTTCCAGTATCGGCATTATAAACTACAGTTGCAAGAACTTTTCCAAGAATTCCATTAACTTTAACTGTTGCTGTAACACCGGCGTAAGCTTTATTACTTTCACCTTGTTTATGAATATCATAAACAGATGGTGCTCATACAATTGATGATTGTATACCAGCGGGTAAATGATTTTTCAATGCTATCGCTAATCCCGGGCGTAAACGATCAGCTGTGAAAATTGTAGTAGATGGAGCAATAATTGAGATAGCCGGTGTTAGTCCATGCATTGCCGGTATTAGGTTTGATGCATTCGCACTAATTACTAAATCAGTAATTACATAGAAATCATCATCAAGCTGAAATCATGCTTTTGCTGTAAATGTTCTATTTATACCATTAATAGTTACTACACCAGTAATATTAGCTGAATTAATTGTAACGCTTGGGTTAGTTTTCTCAGTTTTAATATTAGTAGCTGTGATCCCTGTAGCTAATGTTCAACTAGGACCAAACATAAGTTTTTGTGATAAAGCTTGTGTTACTGGCGCAACTAAATCATCACTTGTAAAAACTGAAGTAGATGGTGTTAATGATTGTCCAGTTGGAATTAATGTATTCATTTTATGGTTGATTTTTAAATTAGTAATTTGATATGATTGCGTAGCTCAAGTATATGAAACAGTTGCATTAAATGGTTGGACTCCATTAGCAAGCGTTACTTGACCATTTATTATAGTTGAAGATACTTGGTTTCCTGCTTTTATAGAAATAGTTATATTTCCATGTGTAACTGGTGTTACATATCTAGTTGGTCCAGGTAATAAATGTTTATTGATTGCCTGAGCAACAAGTATGTGTAAGTGTGCATTTGAAAACACTGAATCTGCAGGTTTTATAACATCTTGGTTAGGAAAAACAATTGGTGTAAATGGTGTTAATGGTCTCATTGCTGGTCCTATATCAGAAGGAACCGCCATAATAACTTTTAAGTTAGTGATTATGTATGATGAATTGTTCAAACTATTATATGATACATTAGCACTAAATCTTTTATTAATACCATTAATAGTTACTATACCATAAATATTTGCTGTAGAAGTTGTGATTGGATTACCTTGAATTAAAACTGTGAAAGTTTTGACGTTAGTAACAGAAATCGCTGGTGCTAACGTTCAACTTGAACCTACAAATTTATGTCCTAAAGCATTGTTAACAGGTACTATTATTTTATTACTTGCAAAAATAGATGTTATTGCTGGACCTATGTTAGTCCCAGCAATGTGAATTTTTAAGTTACTAATAACATATGTTTTACTGCTATAAGTAAATATTGCTGATGCTGTATAGTTAGAAGTCACTGTACCAATAGTTACTTTTCCAGTTAGATTAGCTGAAGCAGTCGTAATTGTTGCTTTAGTAAATCCAACTTGCATATTACTAGATGTTATTGTTGCATCTAAGCTAAATTTAGTATCACCTAAATGAGCTTTAATTGCAGCTGTTACAGATGTATTTAAAGCTGTTTGAGTGAATGGCGAAGTAGCCGCTGACATAGATTTTCCTATTGGAGTATTTTTCCCTTTATCTGCATTTTTACCACAACTAGCAACTGTCGTTGTAACAACACCCGTTGTTGCAACTGCGGCAAAACTAGTTAGTAAAATTTTTAATTTCTTAGATTTGTTCATTTTGTTGATTCCTTTTTTTATTTTTTTACTTTTAAATAGTTAATTAATAATTTTTAATATATGTATACAATTAGCATTTTACCACATAAATCCTTTAAATAGGTTAAATTTTATAATTAATCACAATAAAAAAACACCAACTAATAATAGTTGGTGTTTTTTTGTTATTTAAATATTGTTTAATTAATTTTGTTGATCTTAAATTTATGATTATTATACAGTAATTTTAAAATTAATAATTTTATATGATTGACTTGTAACATCATATAATGCTGTAGTAGTAAAGTGTTTGTTCATTCCGCCAGCAATAATTATTGTTCCGTTTATTGTAGCTGAATAAGAAATTATTGTTGATTTACCTTTAATTAAAACAGATACATCTGTAACGTTACTAGCGTGAATATTTGGTGCAATAATAAATTGTGAACCATTTGGTAAAGATGAATGATTTGCAATATAAGATTTTATTGGTTCTTCTAAGTTTCTACCTGAAAAAGGATTGCTTGATGGTAATCCGCTCATTGTTGGTATCAAGTTTTCTGAATCAACAGAAAATGTAGCTTGAGAAGTAACATATGTTTTAGTTGCAAAATCATATGATACTACTATTGAGAATTTATTATACATTTTAGTATCGTTAAAATAAACTGTTCCACTAACTAATAATATTGAAGTTTGAGTTTTTTTATTATATAAAACATCTGAAGCAGCAAAATTATTAGTTAATATTTGTGAAAAGTTCTTTGTTCCTAATTTTTTAGTAAAAGCTGTTTTAAGTGGTGTTTGTAGGCTAGTTTGACTAAAAACATAAGTAGCTGATGTTATCGGAATATCGTTTCATACTAAGTTAGTAGTTGTATATAATCCACTAGCATAAGTATATATAACAGTTGTTGAAAATGGTTGAGATTGTCCATCAATCATTACTCTACCAGATACTCTAGCTTGAGCAGAAATTATTGTACCTTTAGCATTTTTGTTAACTGTGATATCTACAATAGGACGAATCATTATATTGTCTATTGTAGAATTTTTAGTAGGTAAATTATTTTTTATTTGTGCTTTTACCGATGGTAGTACTGCATATGTTTTAAATATGTCAGTTGCTGGTGTTGTATTAGGTATATAATCTAATTTAAAAGTTGCTGCGTTTGGTGTTGTATATGATAATGTTGCAAAAGTATAAACTACTTTAACAGTGAATATTTGTTTAATACCATTAATATTTACTTTACCTATTATTGTAGAAGAAGATGATATGATATTACTTTGAGCATCTTTTTTAGCTACAATATTAGATATTAATACAATATTAATATCTTTTACTTTAGATCCTGTTAATGAACTTTTTTGTAAAGATGTAGTTACACTTGGTAATAAGTTTGCTTTTGAAAATAAGTAAGTAGCGGGTGATATTTTTGTTTCTAGTGGGTTATCATTCGATTTCTTATTTGTCCCACAACTAGTTATTGTTGTTGCGACAACGCCGGTTGTTGCAACTGCTGCAAAACTAGTTAATAAAATTTTTAATTTCTTAGATTTGTTCATTTTGTTAATTCCTTTTCTTTATTTTTTTATTTTTTTAATTAAATTATATTTGTATATAAAAATTTTAATAATTAATATTAATGCTATAAAAATGCTATAAAAACGTTGTTAATAGCAACGTCTTTTATGGAAATTATGTAACGATTATTAATTATTAAAATTTGTGTTATTTATATTCGTATCTTGTTTTATATTAATTTATACAATTATCATTTTACCATATAATATTTTTTATTGCCATCTTAAATTAATTACACTGATCTAAATTTAAGTATCATATCTAATATTTAAATAATTACTGTTATATATAAATAACAAAAAAATACAACTACTAATATAGTTGTATTTTTGTTTTAATAATATTAATCAACATTATTTAGTTTTTAATTAGTATATTATTATTGATTATTTTTTAGCAACAATAACAACATTACTAATTACGAATGGTGTTTTTGCACCAATTGTGTATTTTGCGGTTGCTGTGTAAGTGTATACTACTTTATCAATGCTTACAGTAGCGCTAATATTAGCTCCATATCCTGTAACTTGACCCTTTTCATTAACTGAAGCATAAGTTACAAATGTGCTTTGATCATATGTAACCAATGATGGAGTGATTACTTTAGCATCTTTGTATGCTTTTTGACTTTTAACAGATGCGCTAATAACAGGTGTTAAATTTTTACTTGTAAAAATTTTATTAGCTGTTATTGTTGTTTGTTTTGTTCATGGTTTATTAACAATTTTTAAATTAACAATAGCATAAAGTTTTTTATTAACATCATAAATTGCTCTTGCACTATATTTATAGCTGTTTTTATTATTAGTTATTGTTCCTGCTATATCAGCATATTTCATCACGATTTTTTTACCTTGAATTACTGCACTAATAGTTTTAATATTAGTAACAGTAATTTTTGGTGCTAAACTAAATTGGACATTTTGTCCTAATTTAGTTTGAATAGCTGTTGTTACAGGGGCTGTTAAGTTTTTACTTATGAATGTATTATTAGTTGGTGCATACGTTTTTGTAGGTGTAGGTAATATTGGTACTCAATTTGGATTAACGTTGTTAACGTTCAAGTTAGTTATTGCATATGAGTGATCACTTAATAGATATTGAGCATTCGCACTAAATGATCTAATGTTTCCTTCAACGTTAACATATCCATATATGTTAGCACTTGAAATTGTCATTGGATTACTTTGAACTACAACAGTAATAGTTTTAATATTATTAGCGATAATATTTGGTGATAATACAAAAATATTACCGACCAAATATTTAGATAAAGCATGTCGAACCGGTTTCATTAAACGACTACTTCCAAAAACAGGTGTAGTTGATGGGATAATTGGTTCTATTGCTGTTGCTGAATTTATATTTATTTCAGCAACATGAATTGCAAAGTTAGAAATAGTATATGGTGATCAACTACCATAGTTATATACTGCTGTAGCAGTATAATTATAAACAACTTTTTTAATGGTAATTTTCCCACTTAGATTAGATGTTGAAGAAACAATGAATGATCGAATAAAGAGTACTTTAGCATGACTAGCCATAATATTTGGATTTAGGCTAAATGCTGTTGTTCCTAAATGAGCTGTGATCGCTTTTGTTAAAGGTGCTTTTAGAGCAGCTTTAGTAAATGGTGAAACTGAATTTGACATTCCAGTAGCAGGTGTATTATGGGCCGAATTTTTATTCTTACCACAACTAGATAATGTTGTTGCCATAACCCCAGTAATGGCAACAGCAGAAAAGCTCGTTAATAAAAATTTCAATTTTCTAGATTTATTCATAATTTGTTAATTCCTTTTCTATTTTATTTTTTTTATTTGTTTGGCGTTTAAATAGTGAATTAGATTATTGATTCATTTGTGAGCAGTGCTTAGTTTAATAAAAATTTTAATAATTAGTGAATGCTATGAAATGTCTTTGATAGCAGGATTTTGTTAAAATTTATTTTAACGATCATTAATTATTAAAATTTTAATTGTTTATACTTATTTTGGTTAGTGTATTTCCCTTATATTCATACACCTATAATTTTAACATACAAATTATTACCAGAAATATAATTCTTAATTGTTGGTTTGATTTTTGAGATATTAATCGGTGTTCCTGATTGGATATTTTTTATTGCTATAAATGATTTATAGCAATAAAAAAAATACAACTATTGATTTAGTTGTATTTTTTTATTATTTAATTAGTTTGTTAAACTCATTATTACTTAAACGAATTATTGAATAAGTTATTAATTATTAACTATAATATTTCAATTAGTTCCCATTGTAGTATAAGTTTGTGTATTTCATTGATAAGCTATACCTAATGAAAAAGTTCCATTAACAATTTGGTTATCTTTTTTAAAACTAAATGTACCATTTACATTAGCTGATGTTAATTGTTCTTTTTTATTAGCATTAATATTTTTAACTGGATTAATGTTTAAATTACTTACTACTGAATTTGTAGGTAGTTTTGATGTAATTGCATTTGTAACTGGTGTTGTTATTTCATTAGTTGCAAATACTGAAGTAGCATCATTATTAATTATAATATTTCAATTAGTTCCCATTGTAGTATAAGTTTGTGTATTTCATTGATAAGCTATACCTAATGAAAAAGTTCCATTAACAATTTGGTTATCTTTTTTAAAACTAAATGTACCATTTACATTAGCTGATGTTAATTGTTCTTTTTTATTAGCATTAATATTTTTAACTGGATTAATGTTTAAATTACTTACTACTGAATTTGTAGGTAGTTTTGATGTAATTGCATTTGTAACTGGTGTTGTTATTTCATTAGTTGCAAATACTGAAGTAGCTTGTGAAAATGGTTGAGGAATAGGATTAACATTAATTGATGGAATTATTCATTTAAAATTTAAATGTGTAATAGCATATTGTCCACTATTAAAAATATAAGAAGCAGTTGCTGTAAATTTTTGATTTACACCATCAACAATTAATATTCCATAAATTTTAGCTGAAGAAATTTTTACTCCTTGAACTGTTGCAGTTTGAATGTTTTTAGCAACAATGTTTGGAGCTATACTTCAAGCAGAACCTACTGGTAAAACATGTGATCAAGCAGTTGCTACTGGGTCCATTAAGTTTGCGCTTGCAAAAATTGGAGTAGCAGGTGTTAAAGCAGTTTGAGTTGGATTGTCATTTGAATTTTTACTTGTTCCACAACTAGCTACTGTCGTTGCTACAACACCCGTTGTTGCAACTGCTGCAAAACTAGTTAATAAGATTTTTAATTTTTTTGATTTATTCATTATTAATCAGATCCTTTTCTTTTCTTTTAATTACGGTTACTTTGTTTAATATTAATTTCTATGTTTATTTAAAGATTTAAAGCGAATTTTATTAATTTAATTAAATATATGTGTAATGATTATTTAGCTCAATCTACAATATAAGGTGTTTTATTGCCAATTGTATAATTTACTTGGACAATAAAGTAATTATTTATATGATCCATTATTACTATTCCAGTAACAACTTCTGAATATCCAATAATTTTATGGTCTTCATCATAAATTGGTTTTGAGTTTTCGTGAGTAAAAGTTGGTTTGATAGTAACAACTTGTGCTTTAACAACTTTACCTCTAACTGTGTGGCTTTTAGCAAAATATGTTGTAATAAATGAACTAACTGGTTTTTCTAAATTAGCATCAGTGAAGTAATTACGAGCTGGTGTTAATTTAGAAGTAGTATCTTGAACTACGACATTCAAGATTTCATATGTATTAGTATTACTATGATAGACTGCACTGGCACTATATGTTCTAGCTATTGTATTAACAATAACTATTCCATCAATATCCGCTGTTGCTGCTGTGCTAGCATCAGCTAAAATTGTAAAATGTTGCACATTTGAAACATTAATTTTTGGCATTACAGTTCAGTTATCATGAGCTTCTAATTTATGGACTACTGCAATTGTCACTGGCTGAGCTAGATTTTCACTTGTAAAAGTGTTGTTAGCTGGTGCCAATGGTGTCATTGGTATAGTCGCCGGTGTTAACGGTGAGACTGGAATAGTTGCTGGTGTTAACGGTGTTGATGGTAACGTTGGTGTTACTGTTGGTGTTTTTCCCGGAGTAGCCGGAGTTAGTGTTTTAGTAGCTGGTTGAATATCTAAGTTAACAATCTCATAATGTTTAATATTATTATGATATACGGCAGTTGCTTGATATGATCTAGCAACTGAGTTAATTATAATAATTCCACTAATATCAGCAGTTGATGCTGTAGTAGCGTTATCTAATACCACATAACTTTGAATGTTTGAAACACCAATATTTGGTGATAAAACTCAATCAGCATTAGCTGGTAATTTATCTGAAATTGAAATAAAATATTTAACTTGTCCAAATAAATTTTGACTTGTAAAAGTATCATTTGTCGGTGCTAAACTTGTTGCCGTGGGATTATCGTTTAATTTATTACTTGTTCCACAACTAGCAATTGTTGTTGCTACAACACCTGTTGTTGCAACGGCCGCAAAACTAGTTAATAATATTTTTAATTTTTTAGATTTATTCATTAGTAATCGTTTCCTTTCGTTATTCAATTTTGTTATTTTGTTTAATATCTGTATAGTGTGTGTCTAATACGGATTTGCTTGCTTATACGGACTTGTTTTGTTTTAACAACGTATTGTTATTAAAACTATCAAGATATGCGGTAATGTGCCTGATTAGCTATGCTGTAAGTAACACGAATGGCATAATTGTGTTCTTTGTTATCAATTGTCAATAATAGAGTAACAACTTTCGAATATCCAATAATTGTATGGCTATCTTTAGCTAAAATAATTTTTGAATCTCGGTGTTCTCTAAAAACTGGATTAATAATTATCGTTTTACCATAATATGCTTTCTGGCTAATAAAAAACTTATTGACAAATAATTTAACGGGTGCTTGTAAATTAGCATTAGTAAATAAATTGTTTGTTGTTGTAAGTTTTTTAATTGGTGGTTGAATTGTTAAGTTTAAGATATCATAAACTTTAGTGTCATTATGATATATTGAACTTGCATTGAATGATCGTGGAATACTGTTAACTTTAACAATTCCCGATAAATCAGCACTAGCGATTTGTTCAGCATTTGGCAAGATTGAATGATCAACTATATTAGTAATGTTAATTTTAGTTGATAATGTTCATGATTGATTTTTCTTAATTTGTTTCGGAATCGAATGAGCTACTGGTTCAAATAAATTTTTACTTGTAAAAATTCCATTAGTTGGTTGTGGAGTGTTATCATGTTTATCGACATTCTTACTACAGCTGGCGATTGTTGTGGCAACAACTGTTGTTGCTGCAAGTGCTGAAAAACTCGTTAATAAAATTTTTATTTTTTTAGATTTATTCATCATAGTATCAAATCCTTTTCTTTATTTTTAAGATTATCATTCTTGATCAAATGTCTTATTAATATATAAAGGGATTATTTATTTTGATTTTTAAATTTTAAAAGTTTGGAGACTTTATTTAATTAAATATATATTCGCTATTCTAAAATTATGTCTTAGTTGTTCTATCGTTTAAAACAATAATTTTGTATTAACGAAATAATATTATACCATATATTATTGTATATACAAAATGCGATAATATGAATCAATATTAAGTCGTTAAAAACCAGTTTATTAAAAGCACTATTATCGAAATACAGTTTTATTTAGTTTATTTAACTTTATAATGTTTAGTAGTGTTATTGGCTTGTTTAGATTTAATAAGGTATTGTTATTAAATCACTCAACATAAGCGCTAATCTACCTAATTCATTATGCTATGCGCAATATTAGAACTGGATCGGCTAGTTTTTAATTAATTGTTAATCGTATAATTGCGCTTTTTTTGATTACTCATAGTTTTTTAAAGAATCAATCATATTTGCTATCAACTATATGGATGAACTATATTAATTAAATAAGGAAGTATATTATAACATATATAATTGTATATACAAAATACGTATGACAATTATAAATATTACAGCATAAAAAACAACATATTTTAACTTAAAATATGTTGTTTTTAAAGGTTATTTAGTTGATTAGTTGATTAGTTAATTATTGGGTGAAAATCAACTTTTAAATTCCGAATTGCATAAAAATTACCCGCTTCACTATATTTTATATTAGCACTAAACGAATAGTAACTAGTTTTTGTTAGTTGATTTTGTGTTAGATAATCCGGCATACTAAAACTGCCTTCTATATTAGCATTCGCTGTGTGGTCTTTGATGTTGAGGGCGATTGATTTTCAATCAATCTTAAACTCAACATCAGCAATTATGTCTGTTGTTGGATCATAAGAGTTTCTTGTTAAACTTTTTCAAACAAAGATTGTTAAATTACTCTTACTATAGAAATTTGTTACTTGCGGATCTCACAGTGTTAAATTAGTAATTCGATATTGATAAGTTGATCAATTATATTCTACTAATGTTTGAAATACAGTTGGTGCTACACCACTACCTTCTATAAAACTCCCAATAATTCCATTTCTAATAATATGTTGTTTCATAAAAATTACTGCATTGTCTGGATCAGGAGTTAAGATTTTAATATCAAATGCTGTCTTTGATTCTTGATCAGCAAGCGCTGTCGCTAGTGCTTGTTTAATAATTGGATTATTAAACAAGTGCTTAATTTGAAAATGTCCCGCAATTTCAATATCACTAAATAAAAAGACTGTTTTAGTAGCAGTATACTTTAATGTTAATTGGGCAACTATTATTTTCTGATTGATGACCAGATTAACTTGGGCATTATGTAATGTTACTACTTTATGCTGAGCATCAATAATAATTTGTTGATTATCTAGTTGTTTGACGAATCCTGAATATAAGCTCACTTGACTATTAGGTCAACGATTCTTTACCGCTACTCTCATTTCTGGAAAAAGTAATGGATTAGCAAAAGTAAATAAATGATCATAGTTATTTACTTGTCAACTATAAAAGTTATTTTCATGATAACTTTTAGAAATTTCATTATATGCAACCTTTGTATTGAAAAAATAACTGTTAGTAATTGTTTTAGTGTCCTTAGTAATGATTGTAGCAACGATGGCACTAATTGTTGCAGATGCGATTGTTTGGTCATAATTAACACTAATCATTGCTTCCTGGACTGGGTAAATTCTGACAATTGTATAATGATTAGTGATTGCTTTAAAAGTAGCAGTTGTATCTGCTGCTGCTTGGATTGCTGGTGTTAAGTTATCAGCGCTGAAAAAAACTAGGGCACTTTTTTGGGTCAAATCACCTTTTGGTGGTTTGACTACTGGAGTACTAACACCACAACTGCTAACGTTAGCTATTACTAGACTAGTTAGAGATATCGCTCCAAAACTAGTTGCGATTAATTTGAGTTTATTGAATTTCATAATTATTAAAACCACTTCCTTAATGTCGTTATAAAAAAATATTAGTTTTTAAATTGGTTATAAAATAAAAAAACATATCAATTTATGTTGATATGTTTTTTTACTTTTTAATTTACAATATTTTAATAGCAATATTTATTAAAGTTGTTGTTTTTAAGATTAATTATTTTTCAATGTTAATAAGTGTTTTTAGTTTATTTATTCCTAATACAATCGTTATTATAACACGATTGTATTCGGAAATAACATAAATTATTAGATTTTTTTATGAACCTGATATAATAAGTCACCAAAATTAAAAATGAGCATAAAAAAATGGCACCCTCGGAGGGATTTGAACCCCCGACCACATGCTTAGAAGGCACGTGCTCTATCCAACTGAGCTACGAGGGCATTTAAGCCACAGAGAGAATTATACAATAAATTGTAATATTTTCAAAGGATAAATTACTTAATATAGCGTAATTTAGACAATCTTTAGTTAAAAAATAGCAAAGTTAAACTCACTAATTAGCAATTAGTGAGTTTTAACAATTAATAATTCTTCTAATTTAATTTAATTATTACGTATTTTTTACGTTTCAAGTCTTAATATCATATTTGGTTTGTAATGTTTGACTATAAAAGATGTTCAATTGGAAGTATTCGATTTTCCCATTGCCACCTTGGGCAGAATTATGTTGTTGTAAACCAACTTTTACTTTTAGTGACCCGCCACCAGTTGTTGAATTTGAAAATGAATAATCTTTAATCTCATTTACTATAGTAGTCCCGCTTTTATCTTGAACATATTTACTAGGATTAAATTTTGCATTGGATCATTGAGCTTCAATGATCCCAAAAACTCCACCACGATCTGAATTAGTAATAGTTAACTCGTTTGATGCCGAAGCTATAAATGGTCCAAATGCTCAAAATGATGGATTATCAGCACTACCTTTTCACTCATCAACATCATACTTTTCCGCACTATCAAAAGTATTTGTTAAACTAATTTTTTGACTACGATCAACATCACCAAAAATTCTTGTAATCGAAGTATTTTTGGTAATTACTGGCGTTAGTACTTCATAAATATTATCTTTAACTAAATCTCATGTTACTGGAATTTGGTTTTTAATAATATTTAATGGTTTTTCAGCTAATGCTTTCTGTGAAAAATCAGCTCAAGTATAAACTACTGGTGATGGTTTCTTGTGTTTGTTAGTCCCGCAACTAACAATTCCAATAGCGCTGGCACTGAGTGCGCTCAGCGCCAAAAGACTGCTAGATCAAAATTTTAATTTCAAACATTTCATTTTTTTCGCTACCTAACATAAAATAATATTAAGTTTATTATATTAGTAAAAATTGTTTCTTTATCTTAATTTAATTTTAACATATCCTCTAAATTCTAAATAATCAAAAATTATTGCTAAATTTTATAAAGATCATATTTTAACGTTGTATTATCAACGATCTGCAAAATCGCATAAGTTGCGCCATCGTCGGAACGAGGATAGGCGCAACTACCAGGATTAATTAAGTAGACATTATTGTATTCTTCGAATTGGGGGATGTGCGTATGGCCACAAAAAATAATTTGGACTTTTTCTTTTTGAGCTCATTTAATCATTTTGGCACCCCGATTATAATAGCCAAATTGATCACTATGACAAGCAATTGCTGCTCAATCATTATCAATATTAAATTTGATAATTGCTGGTAGTGAACTATTTCAATCGTTATTACCAGGTACAGCAATATCAAATTGCTTAACATAATAAGCTTCATCGCTCACAAAATCACCTAAAAAGATACTAAAATCATATTTACCAGCAGCTGATTTAAAGATTTTTTTCACAATGTCAGTCCGACCATGAGAATCGGATATTAATAAAATACGTTTAATCATAAAATTAATCACTTTTCTTTCGTTTAATAGTTATGTAGATATTTTTATAAATCGCTTTTAATTTTTAAAGCGATTTTTAAAGCAACTACTTTTGACAAGTCTTCAACTGAAGCTGCTTTAATAGCATAGAGTGTTTTAAATTTTGCTAACAATTTATTTTTGCTAACAGTTCCAATTCCACTAATTTTATCTAATGGTGAATTTTTCAAAAGTGCAATATTTCTTTGCTGATGCATTTTGCGTTTCGCAAAAGCATCACCTTCGTTTTGTAATTGCGATAGAAAGCTATATAACGGTTCTTTAAGGTAGTTTTCAACTTCATTAATGATAATACCGCGCGTCTGATGACGCGCGTCTTTAACTAAGCTAACTAATAAAACTTTGGCGCCCAAATTAAATTGTGCTAAGACAGTAGCAGCGACTCGATATTGAGCTAATCCACCATCAATAATTAATAAATCAGGTAAATTGATTTTATTAATTATTCGTGAATACAGAAAACGATAAATTACTTCATTAAAAGTTTTACAATCATCCCCAGCACTAGACCCAATTTTATAATAGCGATATTTAGCTTTTAAATATTGGAAGTCTTTATTAATAATGACAGCTCCAATATTATGCGCACCACTATAATGAGAATTATCAAAGAAGGCAATTTCTGAAATATGGTCGGTTTTTAAAAGTTCTAGTAATTGACTTTTAATATGTAAGTTAACTTCATTTTTTACTTTGAATTGGCCAACATTATTTTGATAATAATTTTGGCCATTCAAATTTAGGGAATCAATAATTTCTTTTTTTAAACCTTTTTGAGGAACAATGATTTTTTTAGCTAATCAATATTTTTCCAAAACTGTTTTAATAACACTTTGCCCAACGATAATTTCACTTGGCATAATGTTGTTATTATAGAAGTAATTAATAAATTCAACAATACTATCAATTAATGAAATTTTAATTAAGAGCATGAAATTACGATGTAATCGTAATTTCCCAGCTTGATATTGAAAAGTCATAATATTTAAGATGTTGTCTTTTAAATAATAACTGATCGCATCACGATCTTTTAAGTCATTAAATATGACCACACTATGACTAACAAAATCCTCAATTGTTACTAATAAGTTTTTATAATCTTGCGCTGTATCATAATCAAGCTGCGCGGCAGCTTGATTCATTAAAGTGCTAATTTTGTTAATTGTCATTTTTGGATTAGTTTGGAAAAATTGTTTAATCGCTTTAATATTTTCAACAAAGCTAGCATCTTCATTATGCCGACATAAACGATTAATACATTGATGTAAATGACTATAGAAACATGGTTTTTTTTTGATTAAGACTACATTTCCGTAACGGATATAAGCGCTCAATAATAGCCATTATTTTTCGAATCCGTGACCCATCAGGGAACGGACCGATAAAATAATCACTATTATTGATCCGACGACTAATTACTAACCGCGGATATGCTTCGTTCGTAATCACAATATAAGGATAACTTTTATTATCTTTAAATAAAATGTTATAAGTTGGTAACTCACGCTTAATTAAAGTTTGTTCTAATAATAATGCATCAGCTTCATTTTGCGTAATTGTATAACTAAAATCACTAATTTCAATGAGCATTTTACCCATTTTATAATTATGGACTTTGCTCAGATATTGATTCATCCGCTGATGTAAGTTTTTTGCTTTCCCTACATAGATGATTTCTTGATGGTGGTTAATTCAACAATAGACGCCACTTAAGTCGCTGACGCGACTTAAGCGTTGTTTTAAATCATAAATTGCCATCTAATTTCGCCCCACTTTTACTTTTAATATTACTGAGATAATTAATTTTATTATATCTTATATTAATTGTTTTGATTTAACAACTAATATAAGATATAATTTTAAAGAGATTTATTAATAATAAATAACCTAGAAAGGCATTTATGCAAGAACAAATAAAAAAAATTAATCAAGCAATTAGTTCCAAATTAAAATTTGATGAAGAAAGTCATACTTATACGAACATTATTGATAATTATAATTATCGTAATGTTACTTCATTACTAACTGATTTCAACGACGCTTTATACGTTGGCTTTGATATTGACCCGGAGAAAAAAGAGCGTATTATGAAACGGGCTGGTGTAATTGGCACAGCTTATCACAAAGCACTAGAAAATTTCATCAAACAAATAGCACCATTCGAAATTGATGATGCTTGATGATTAAAACAAGGTTTGAAAAATGCGGTAGCGCATTTTTCCCAAGATGTCAAAACACACAACATTGAATTACTAAGTAGTGAAATCATTTTAACAAATGATCAATATCAAATTGCGGGAACTGTTGACTTGATTTATAAATCACATAATAAAGTTTATTTATGTGATTTCAAAACAAGCGTCCGCACGCCGGAGAACGTTGGTAAAAAACGTGCCGTCTATGCTTTACAATTAGCATGATATAAAATGCTTGCTCAAAGTCATGGTATTCAAGTTGATGGTGTGGTTGTTTATTGAATTGATAAACGTAAAGGTGATGTCTTCTTAGATGTTGTAAGTGAGTCACTATTAGCAGAAGCAGAATTAATTGTTAATAAGACACTATCTAAATCTAGTGAATTAGCAGCGCTAACAAAACAATATATTAATAAGCATATTTTAAACAATCAATAAATTTCATTAAAATTAAAAAAGAGCATTTTTAAAAATGCTCTTTTTTTAAATCAAATAAATCTAATAATGTTTGCTAAACAACTTAATTTAGTTGCTCTTCATCTTGTAGTTGATAGTCATCATTGAAATCAGCACTACCTTGCTCACAAGCAAAATTAATAATACTATCAATTTCTTGGTCAGCAATAAAACTCCCTTGGACACGAACTAATTCGTGGCCAAACATCGAGAATAACATATCACCATTACCGATTAACGTTTCGGCACCATTAAAATCAATAATGGTGCGTGAATCAACTTGAGCACTTACTGCAAAAGCAATTCGTGATGGTAAGTTTGCTTTAATTAAACCAGTAATGACATTTGTTGATGGGCGCTGTGTGGCAACTATTAAATGAATTCCGGCCGCACGCGCTTTTTGGGTAATGCGAATGATTGATTTCTCGACCGATTTAGCGCTAGTTACCATCAAGTCGGCTAATTCATCGATGATCACAACAATCTTTGGTCAGGTCGCTAAATTGTTATCTAGTGCATAATTATTATAGTTTTCAATGTTACGCATTTTATATTTAGCCATTTCATTGTAGCGATTTTCCATTTCTAAGACTAATTGTTCTAAAGCGTATGCTGCTGACGCAGCATCGTTAATAATTGGTGTTAGTAAATGGGGAATCGCTTCATAGTTAATTAATTCAACTTTTTTTGGATCAATTAAGATGAATTTAACTTGTTGTGGTGTCGCTTTCATTAAGATAGTTGAAATGATTCCATTAATACAGACAGATTTTCCACTACCAGTAGCGCCAGCAATTAATAAATGCGGCGCTTTATTAATATCAAGCACAATAATATTGCCATTAATGTCTTTTCCTAATCCAATCGCCAACGGATTCAATTCATCATCAACTGATAAATTAGTGACAACTTCTTTAATTGAAACAATTTGGCGATGGAGATTAGGAACTTCAATCCCAACTAATGAAGTTCCTGGAGTAGGCGCTTCCATACGTAAGCTTTTAACAGCGAGACTCATTTTAAAATTATTAGCTAAGCTAGTAATTTTATTAAGCATTACGCCAGGTGCCGTCGTAATTAGAAACTTTGTTACTGTTGGACCAACTAAATAACTTTCCGTCTGGGCATTAATTTTAAAAGCATGAAAGACATCGTCTAAAACGCTGATTTTATTTTCCGCCCACATCACTTGTTGATTATAGATCCGTTTATTACTTTCGGGGTGTAATAAATGGCCAGTATTGTATTTGTGGTAATTATCCTCTTGATCGATGATGTTGGTTGAAATTAGCACTGTTTTGGCTATGCTCCGGGTATAGTCTTCTTCATCGTCATCTGACTCATCATAATATTCTTGATTACGCAGTGCTGATTGCACATCATCACTGTCATCAAGATAGCCATCAATTAAATCTTGATCACTATATTCTGAATCATCATCTTCGTCAAAGTTTTCCTCAGTTGGATTTGGATCACGATAATCATAGTCTTGACTTTGATTATTTTGCGTACTATATTCATCGAACTCTTCTTCGTTATCTTCTTCGTAAGATGAATCATTAGTTACTGACACATCATCTATATAGTTATTATTAGTAGCTACTGGTTCGTTGTTATCGAAGGCAAATAATTCAGCATCTGTTAGTGGTGGTTCATCATCATTATCATTTATTTGCTCTTCAGTTTGTTTTGCCGTTGCTGGAGCGAAACTATATTCAAAATCAGTTTCTTCCTCAACTGCTGTCGTTGTTTGATAATCATCGTTATCAGCAACGACATTACCACTTTGATCAAAAGTTTGTTGATCAAGTACGCTT
This sequence comes from Mycoplasmatales bacterium, assembly GCA_965222855.1. Lineage (GTDB taxonomy): Bacteria > Bacillota_I > Bacilli_A > Mycoplasmatales > JABABV01 > JABABV01. Next base: position 72,660 of record CBDCUL010000007.1, read on the forward strand.
TGGGCATATTGATTATGAATTTGTTCTTCAGCGGCAATTTCTGCTTTAGTATGTGTATAAGAACCGGGTTTATTATAAAATTCTTTAATTTCTTGGGGCGTTTTTTTGCTAACATCACCAATCATTGGTGATAAATTAACATTATCAATTTCACGTTTAATGTTAATATCATCACTATGGCTTTGATCATCAGATGCTTCTTGATTGATTGGTGGATCGCTTTTAGATGTTAGTGTTTGACGATCATATAATGCTGTATTTTCA
>CBDCUL010000008.1:0-82702 GCA_965222855.1 Mycoplasmatales bacterium
GGTAGTAATGTTCAGCTGAATGATTAACATTCTTGGATTGATGCCAACATTCCACAGGTGTTGTTTACTTCACTTTGATCTTGTGCAACAACATGCTATACAAGCACATTTTGTTCCTTTATCTCAATTGACCTCCTTGTATTCTAATTCTCGTAGAATACACACTTTTAAAGATATGGATTTGAAAATTGGCATGTGGATAGACGATAGATGTATAAATTATTTTTGTGAAAATTGTTAGTATGTGTTGCACAGTTTTTAACTGATACTAATTTTCTTGATGTAACCTTTTTATGGGACACCCTGTATCTTACCGGATATAGATTATAGCCAGTATTAGGCAAACTATAATGAGAGTTAACAGTGACACCAGCAAAGCTGTAATCGATACCCCAATATTGCCGTTGCCAGATTTGGTAGATTTCTCGAGAGAGTCTTTGAGAGCATTCACATCTGTTAATGCATCTATGACAATGAATAAATAGTAGAGTACATTGATTGATAATGTATCTGATATCAATAATACCCAATTTCTTGTAAAATTTGTCTATTATTTTGGTAATAACTCTAGAAATTGGCACATATACATAGAGCAAGAAGATGCAGTCTCACATGACGGGTCGCGTCGTTGGTGACGTCATTATCTTGCTCTTAGTATACGTGTCAATTTTTAAAGCTCCCGAGTAGCAACATGAACAAGAACTCTTACGGCCAAAAGCTTGGTCATAAGTGATCTTTATTTGGAATTTGATATGATGCATTTTTAGAAATCAGGATTGTCTGGTATCAGTTGGTTATGACAAAGGTGCATTTTTAATTACTTCAATAACTCATTTTAATTTGTGGATGATATTTGTAACTTTATATAATTCATTTTTGAAGAATTGGAAGATTTTGGCTGGCATATTGGCCGACATCATCTGACCAGTTAAAAGTATATCAGAATTGTGTTTATTTCGTCCAATAACATATACCAAGGTATTTCAGATATATTTTAACCCATATATTTGCTGATATAGGGCTTATTCTAAAATTATATGTTTTGGCGGCCATTTTTTGAATTTGAAGTATGTGCCAAGTTTAAAAGTGTAAAAAAATTTGTTCATTTGGTCCTATAACATATTTTAAAACAATTATTTACTGATGTAGTCATTAGCGTCAATCCGTTTTGAAAAGTGTGGGGGCAGCCTGAATTCTTTAAATGGGGCTGAAAAGAATATTTTTTTCTCAAAAGTATGGGGGACGAACGTGTGCCCATGTACCCCGTGGGATTGACGCCCATAGATATAGTGCTGATTCGACTATAATCAGCTATGGTGACCACTTTGGGCGCCATCTTGGATTTAAAGATCACACCCAAAAATGTTAGGATACAAAAGGAATGAAAAAACCCGAAAAACATGGTGAATTTAGTTTGTACGGTGAGGGAATAAGTTTTCTGTTTTCTAAAATTCTAATTCCGTTTTGTATAAATAAGGGCATTTTCCGTTTTTTCCGTTTTCTAAATGCAAACTGTATGTTCACCTGGGTCAAAACATGTATTTTATTGAATATTTTGACACTTTAGGCTGATTTACACATAATACCACAGAAGGTATTACCAAAAACAACCATTTATTCTGAAATTTTGGTTATTCAGAAAACCGGAAAATGGATTCGGTTTTCCGGTATAATGGAACACTTGTGTCCCTATGTGTGCACAATTCTGGGATTGGGCATTTGCTAAAATACCAAAGAGTCCAAAGAGCTGTGTATTTTTGACAAAATCTTAGATTTTGAGATAAATCTGACCTCCGTCATGAAAATTGTTACATTATAACGTGTACAACTCTGCAATCGTGGAGCCAGTTTGTTACCGCCCAGACTGCAACTAATATACTTCAATGACTTGTATAATAGAAAAATAAACATTTAACATAGAGATCTCAGTCATACTCAAAATTCTTTACAAGAATGTTTTTGCATGCAAGGCAGACACAAAATACTGAAACTATTCAGTGGCGTAGCCAGGATTTTGTTCTAGTTTTACGGATGAGGCTCAGATGGGAGGGAAAGGTGGAAAGAGGGGGGCGGCAAAATTGTCAAAAATTGGCTAAAAAGTACTAAAAAAGCCTAAATATCTTAAATATTGGAGCAGCCAGCGTCCCACAGGGGGAAAGGGGGAAATTCACGGGGAGGGCATGCAGTTGAGCCCAGTTGTCCCCAGGATACACCACTGAAACTATATAGCGTAAGTATAAAACCAACCAGTTTCTATCAGAACAACCGTGAAGTTGCAGAATTCCACATTGCCATCATTGTGTTTGAACGTATATGTCACTGGATTCGGACCAAGTTTGAATGCGTCGTAATTTGGCCTATGAGTGCTTGAGATCGTAACTGCTGAAATGTTAAGGGCAAATGGCTCTATCCAAGTTACAGTGGTTCCATTCTTTCCTGGTTTAACAGGTGCTAATATATTGGATGGACAGTTGAAAATCACAGGGGACGACGTCTCAACTGAAAGATAAGTATACATTGCAATATCATTATTATTGAATGATTACCAAACTTCATACTACTTCACAAAGATAATGTAGTTCGTACAACACATTTTGACCTTAAAAAACATTTTTAAACAAAAATGGCAAGACGATACTTTTAAAATGATAATTCACATAGCTTAGACCCTAAACCCTTTTTCTCTTTATTTCATGACTAAGTATGTATAAATCTAAATTATATTCAAGTTTTAATGTATAAACGTCATAAACCAAAAGGTTTGGAAGGTACATTCCTACAGGGTGTAGCAATCGAGATATGAATTTCCGATATTCGCTACGCTTCCCCACGGCTAAAATAAATCAATCTTAGAAATAAAACCGCCAGAAAAATGTTATTATGGTTATTTATGCATTTATTTTTTGTACTTTTAATGTGAGAAATTAATACCCTAAACATCCCTAATCCCTGAAACAACCCTAATCATCCAAAATGCATACCCTTTCACTCAAAGTTGACTGTTTGTTAACCCCCACACCCACCACATGACCCCCAGACTAATCCCAGATCACTTCCGGTTGACACCCTAAACGCATCACGCGCGTTACGTGCCCACCCTTGAAAAATATACCCTTTTCACGCGTTTTTTGTTGTTGCTCGAGCATGATATCCACCTTAAAATAGCTTCGCTACGAATATCAAAAGCATCAATAGGATCGTCTAAAATTAATAATTTTTTAGATTTTTTATCCTTATTTAAATTTATCATTGTTGCAATTCTAAATAATAATGATAATCATTTTCATTCAGATTCAGATATTATAGAATTCATTAATTCTCTTGTTCCTGTTTTTGTAAAGCTTATAGAATTTAAACATACTCTAATAGGGCGGTTTTGATCGTTAGTAATATCAATTTTAAAATGATTTAAAAATGTAGGTAATATTTCTATAAAAATTTTTCCTATTTTATTTAAATCTTTGTTGTTTTTTGTATATTTTTTAATTGTTTTATTATGTGATTGTAAAGATTTAATATTAAATTCTTTAGATTTTAATGCATATTTTTTTAATACTTCATTATAGAAATGTTCATTAAAAATTAATTCTCAATTAGATTGTAATTTTGTTAAATTTGTAATTATTTGTTCAGCTATTTTTTTTGATAATATAATTTTTAAATTAATATAATTTTCATTTATAAAATTTTCATTTATAAAATTAGGACCTTTATATTTTTGTCAATATTTTATAATTTTAATTATTTTTTTGTAAAAATTATTATGTACAAAACCTTCCAATTCGTTTTTAATTTCTAAACATATTTTTTTATGATCATATACTTTAGACTCTTTACACACCGGACAAAAATCAAAATTTTTATTAGAATAATTAGCTATAAATAATTCAAAAACACTAAAATCATTATTATTATTTATACGTGTTTTTAAATTATTTATGTTATTAATATGATTTTTTAGTTTATCATATTTTTCTATATAATTATGTAATATATTTATTTGGTCTTTATATTCATTGAAATTATGATTAAAAAAGTAAGTACAATCAATATTATCTGAATCAATTTTTTTAAAAGTTTTTAAAAGTTTTTCAGTGTCATACATTTCTTCAACAACTAAATTGGGACATTCTTTTTTAATATTTTCTAAAACAGATTGTTTAACTTCTTCAAAAACTTTATATGCATGCTTACTATCTTTAAATTCTTTTATACCTTTTCCAAATTCAAGGCCCTCAGTCACTTTATAAACATCATTTTGAAAATTTCTTTCATTAAAAGTAAATACATCTTTATATGGTAATAATTCGTCATTTAGTTTAATTTTAATTATAGGTTCGTTTTTTGTTATTATGTTTTTCTTTATATTATCTGTTTTACCTGTTTTGCTTCAAATGTCAATACCTTTAGTTATCGATGTTTTACCTGTTCTGTTAGCCATTGCAAAAAAATTAAGTGCTCCTTTTTTTATAATTATATTTTTAAGAGGTTTCTTTTGTCCGCCTAAATTAGAAATTTCAATAATTTCCATTAATTCTTCATTTGCCATAAGTTTGTTCTCCTTTTTTTAATTATTTTTATTCGTTCAATCAATTTATAAATGTTTTAATTTGTAATTTGTAAATATCTTTATTTTCAATATTTATAAATGGGTTATCGCTTTCTTTTTTTCATTCTTCTAATTTTAGAAATAGATTATCATCTTTAGTATTTTTGTTTTTTTCAAAAATAGTACTAATTGTTTCGCAAACAGATGTTTCACTTAAATTATTAAAATTAGTTTTAGAAGATATTAAATCGTTTACAAAAGATATTAAATAAGAAAGTGATTTAAAAGCTTTTATTTTATATTTTAAACTTGTAAAAAATATTTTTTCATCTATAATAAAAGACATTTTAATATATTCTTTAGTATTTTTCATTGTGTTTGTTACGTGCTCGTCAATAGGTTGTGTTGTGTTTAGTTTGTAAATATAGTCCCCTTTTATATAATTGAATATTGTGCTATATTTATCGCGCATTTCACTAGCAGACGTTTTTTCAATAAAAAACTTTGCAATAGAATATTTTATAATTCTGAAAGAGTTTTGAATAAAAATGTCTTTTTCATCTTTAGTCTTAGTAGAAAATTCATATGTTTGCATTGTTTTAAAAATTTGGAAAAAATAGCAATTTGCTTGTTCTAAATTTATTAATTTTAATATGTATACCATTAATTTTATGTTTTCTTTAATAAAATTTTCTGGATTAATTAATTTATATTTATCTGTAAGATCAGAAATATTTTCATTATAATTATTTATATCTTTGATTTCTAAATTTTTAATAGCACTTAAATTAGTAATGTAATCCATTCTAGATTTTAACCATTTAGGATTTCTAAATCATGATAACTTGTAATGGAATAAAATAATGTAAATATGTTTTAATTTGTTAAAATCTTCCATATACGTATCTATAGTATTAATTTCAAGATTTACTGAGGTAAGTTCCTCTGTCATTTGTTTTGATGAAACTGCTGATTTTTTTAAAATAATTACATAATATCTTAAAAAAGCATCTAATCTATTAACATTTTTTTCGGTTAATAGACCTTCATCATTTTTAGCGCTTTGATTTATCGAGTATTTTAAGTCATCTCATAATGTGGAAAATGACATTAAATCTTGTTCGGCATATTTTTTGGTTCAAACTGATTTAATAATATCGCTTTCTTTTAATTCTAATCCTGTAGAGTTAATATCTACAAATACTCTTCAAGCATCCTTTTCTGAAGTAAGTTCTATTATATTTAAATATATACTTTTATAAATGATTTTGTAAAATTCACAAATTTCAATAGCTTCTATAGATAATTTTAATGCACTAATACCTTTGCTATATGAAGAATTTTTTTTCGCAAATTTTTCATTTAATCGATAATAAAGTTTATTGAAGTTATTTAAAAAATTAGATTTATTTTTCTTATGAGTAACTTCTTTGTGAGTGTGAGTAGATAATAAAGTAAATGCATCATGTTGGTGAGAATTAGAAAAAATAAAAGTTGAAATGTTTTTTATTTCGTCTAAAGTTTCTATAGTCTTTAATTTTGCAATAGTTAAATTATCCATTTGATCATTTGTTAAACTGAAATTATCTTGTATATTACTTACTTTTATTTCTGAATTAATGTTTTTATTAATACTAATATTTATTTCTTCCAGTTTTATTTTTATCGCGTTAAATAAAATATACATAGTTATTAACCTTTGTTGGCCATCAACTATTTCAGTTCTATTTTCGTTATGATTTTTAAACAATAAGATATTTCCAAGAAAATAAATTTGATTATTTTTTTTATCTTTTTTCTGTTTTTCATAAAAACGATGTAAATCATCAAAAAGTGTTAAAGATGGTTTGTTATCCCAACTATAATCCCTCTGATAGATAGGTATAAACATCGAGTCTTCTTTATTAAATAATTCTTGTAATGGTTTTGTTTTTGATTCTGGAGCATTTCTGATAATGCGCCTCCTTTTATTCATTTTTAGATTTAACACTCGTTGCTGTTCTTATTTTAACTACAATATTACACTGATAAAGCGAGTGCTGAGTTTTATCAGTACATAAATATTATCATAATTATTTAAAAAAAGCAAAAATAAGTAGATTTTATTAATAATATGTAAAATAATATAAATAAAAATATTATCTACGATTTATCAATAAGTTATTGTAATATCATTGTAAAATAGGTGCAGTAGTACATATATGTCTAAATACTGACAAAATCAGATCAATTGTACCCCCTAATTTTATACATGTATGATTTTATTAGATATAACGCAAATATATTAATTAATAAAAATTTAAAGGTTTATAAAAATTATTTAAGAAAAAATGTTAAAATTAGACAATAAAGATTTACATAAGGTGGTTGGAAAGATTATGTCCAAAAAAATATTAAGTTTATTCTCAGGTGCTGGCGGATTGGATTATGGATTTAAATTAGCAGGTTATGATATTGTGGGATCGGCAGAAATTAATCTTGCTGCTGTAAAAACACATAATAAAAATTTTAATTTAGATTCAAAACCAATTGATCTGAGTGACCCAATTGCATATAAAGAATGAATAGCACCGTTTAAAAAACAAAAGATTCAACTAGTTATTGGTGGATTCCCTTGCCAAGGTTATAGTTTAGCTGGTAAGCGAAATGTTGATGACGAACGTAATCAATTATTTAAAACAGTTGTTAAAGTAATTGAAGACACTAACGTAGAATATTTTATGTTAGAAAATGTTCCAGGAATATTGAATATGGAAAAAGGACAAACTATTAAAAATATTGAAGAATATTTTAATCAACATAATTTGTTTTTTACATATGAAATACTAGATGCCTCTTTTTTCAATGTTGCACAAAAAAGAAAAAGAGTTATTTTTCTAGGAAGTAATAAAAAATCTAATATTCCAACATTGAAAAAAATCTTATTAAAATTAAAAGCAACTAAAAATAAAATCATTACAGTAAAAGAAGCGATATCTGATTTAGAAAATTTAGTTGAAGATAAAGGCTTCAATCATATATATACTAGACATACACCTAAAATGATTGAGCGAATTACTGCATTAGAAACTGGAAAATCATTATATAAGAATTATTCTGATGGTTGAAAGAAAGTCGAATATAATAAACCTTCACCGACCGTAAAAGAGAACCATGGTGGGGTGCATCTTCATCCGATTATGAATAGAGCACTAACACCAAGAGAACTGGCAAGACTGCAATCATTTCCGGATGACTTTATTTTCTTAGGAACAAAGAGTAGTCAACTAGTTCAAATCGGAAATGCTGTCCCAGTAAAATTGGCGGAAGCAATTGGAAAAAGTATTTTAGAATTATTTTAAAAGAGTGAACCAGAAAGTAGTGTTTGCAAATGAACAAATATCAATTAACAGCTCAAAAAGCTAAAATAACTATTGAACAAGATGTAAATAATATTTTTCAAAAACACAATAATAAATTGGAATTGAAATTTGGTAATTATAACTTATTAACAAATGAAAATAATTGTATTTCATCATCAACTGCAATTGGTTATTGTATGGAAGAATTTATTTGTAATTATTTGTGTTATACATATCCAACTAAATATAAAAGAATTACTGGTAGTACACAAAATAGTAGCTATGATTTAACAATCACTTTAAATGATATTAAAATTTTAGTTAATTTTAAAGTTGTCAAAAAATTAAACAATGCTATCTCTGCTTTAAAAAAATTTAAAGCAGATTATATTGATATTGATAACCAAGAAAAATTATTTTTAATTTTTAAAACTAATTATCAAATTAAAGATAAGTATATTTTAATTCAAAATATAAATTCATTTTATTTTGAACAAATCTATATCAAACATTTAACAACTGATAATCGTAGTTGATCAAAAAAGAATGATAACTTATCTGGTCGAATGCAATATAATGAAAAAACTCATGGCTTAAAAAATATTAGTGAAATATCATATCAGGATACTAGCCATCAATTACTATCGTTTATTGATGATAAAATTTCTAACAAATAAAAAAACCACTTTTTAATAAGTGGTTTTTTATTTGTTAGACATTCAATTTTAATTTAAGTTTTCGTTACTATAAAATCATAACTAAAAGCTGAGCCGGCAATGTTTGGTGCTATATAACCAATTTGTTTTGATTTACTAACTAGTGATAATATAAATGTTGTTCTATCAACAGTTCGCATAACAGCAATCGTGATTGTAGTTTCGTGACCAATTGGAGTTTTGTGATCATCATAAAATGGTTTTGAAATAATATAGACAGAGTCATGAGAATATTCTGCAACACTTAATTGTAAAGTGTTTTTAAAATAGGCTTCTAATGTTGTGTCATTTGAATGAAGTGGACTTATTCAAATACGTTGAGTAAATTTAACTCAATCAGCACCATTACTATCATCAGATTTTGCTTCTTTAGCGATTGGAGTGACTAATGAATTATATTTAGGTAATGATTGGATTTGTTCATCTTGTTTAAATGTTCATTTAGTAATATCGTATGCATCCCCAACATCAGGAATATAAGTAGCTGTAGCTTTAATTGGATTAGCATCGTAATTTCCTTCTTTGCCTTTGATTGAAATAATAGCAATAATCGTATAATCGCTATCATCAGCAATAGGTTTCCCAGACATTCTGAACGGATCTGTACCGATATTTAAACCACCAAAAGTATCGAATTCAGCAGTATCTGTATTTGCTCATGTTCGTTGTTGAAGATTTCCATATCAATGAAATGTTGCTCAACTATTTCTTGTTTTAACAAAATTTAATAAATCTTTAGGCTGAACAGATAGTGCTTTTGCTTTAAATGCATCTCAACTAGTTACATCATAAATATTCATATGATGTTTTCAACCTTTAAAATCATATTTATGGCCCGGGCCAGGATATTTAATATTAAAATTAATTGGAAATAATGAACTTGTAGCAGCATCTTTAACTACAATAGTCGCAACTACTTCTTCTAATTTACCATTTTGGTGTGGTTTACCACCAACACCAAAAATGGCCACATTATTAGTTTTTCAATGAAAGTTATCTAATAAATCTTCATCAGTCATCGTAGTTTTTAAATTCTTAGCTGTAACATTTTTGGCATCATGCAAAAAATATTTTCAACTTCCATCATTAATAGGTTGTTTTTTACCACAAGCAACTATGCTGCTTGTTGACATTATTAATGTTAGCGGAATCGCGAACGCGGCGATAAATTTATAAATATTTTTTTTAATCATATTAGTATCACTCCTATATTTTAATATTTTTTGTAATATTTTATAATATAGATAATTACTCTTTATATAACTAAATTATATAGTAAAAATAAAATAGTTAAACAATGCCTAACATTGCTTAACTATTTTATTTTCGATTTTAGCTGGTTCAGTGATTTTAGCTTTTTGACCATTAATTTTTTGTTTTGGGATTACTTTATCAATAATTATTTTACTTAATTTATCACAATAAGCGCGTAAACTGGGAAATATTTTATTGTGAAATTGCGATAATTCTATCCCGCCTTCACTAATTACTCCTTTACGATCAAGCATGAAATTAAGATGCGTAATTTTAATGCCTTGTTTTACTTTAACAAAATTATAATTAATTTTTGTTAAATGTTTTCAATGGCGTTCTTGATATAAATAGTTAAATTCAATACTATAACTATAATTGTATTCTTGGTTTTTTAAAACTGTCATAATTGTTAATACTTCCTTTCATAATCTTAATTATTTCTATGATACCATTATTTTCTGCTTATGTTACAAAATAAGCAGAAAATCACAAATTAATTTTAATATGCTATAATATATAATTAAATATAAAATTTAAATATGCGGGGGTTATTATGCAAGAAAATCAAGCAAATCATAAAGAGTATGAATTCGGTTTTAACGACGGTGATCAATCGATCAGAAAAGTTAAAAAAGGGATTACTGAGGCGACTATTAGAGAAATTTCTGAAATTAAAAATGAACCAGAATGAATGCTAAATATTCGTTTAAAAGCATTTCATTATTTCATGAAATTAAAAATGCCAACTTGAGGTCCTGATCTAAGTGCTATTAATTTTGATGAAATTATTTATTATGTTAAAGCTAGTGATAAAGAAGCAACTGATTGAAAAGATGTGCCAGTAAAAATTAAAGACACTTTTAACAAATTAGGAATTCCTGAAGCTGAAGCTAAATGATTAAGCGGCGCTGCCGCTCAATATGATAGCGAAATGGTTTATCATAATATGTTAAGTGAATTTACTGATAAAGGGGTAATTTTTACATCAACTGATCAAGCAGTTCAACTTTATCCTGAATTAGTCCAAAAATATTTTGGGAAAATTGTTCCTTATAGTGATAATAAATTTGCAGCACTAAACACTGCAGTTTGATCAGGTGGGTCTTTCATCTACGTTCCTAAAGGCGTAAAGCTAGATAAACCACTACAATCATACTTTCGTATTAATGCTGAAAATTCTGGTCAATTTGAGCGTACTTTGATCATTGTTGAATCAGATGGTGACTTGAATTATGTTGAAGGTTGTACAGCGCCAATTTATGCAAAAGACTCATTGCATGCTGCTGTTGTTGAAGTATATGTTCATGAAGATGGCAAAATGCGTTATACAACAATTCAAAATTGATCAGACAACGTTTATAACTTAGTTACTAAACGTGCCAAAATTTGAAAAAAATTCTAATATGGAATGAATCGATGGTAATATTGGTTCAAAAATTAATATGAAATATCCTGCTGTTTTATTAGCAGGTGAGGGAGCCCGAGCATCTTGTATTTCAATAGCGATTGCTAATGGTAAAAAATATTAAACAAGATGCTGGTGCAAAAATGATTCACTTAGCGAATAATACTTATTCACAAATTGTTTCAAAATCAATTGCTTCTAATGGTGGTGAAGTTAATTATCGTGGTTTAGTACAACATATGCCAAACGCGATTAATTCTCGTTCAAAAGTTGAATGTGACACAATGCTATTAGATGATAAATCAAAATCAGATACAATTCCAACTAATCGCGTTAATAATAATTTATCAGCAATCGAGCACGAAGCAACAGTTTCAAAAATATCTGAAGAAGAATTATTTTATTTAATGAGTCGTGGTTTAACTGAAACTGCTGCTCGTGAAATGATTATTATGGGATTTATTGAACCGTTTGCGCGTGAATTACCAATGGAATATGCAGTTGAATTGAATCGTCTAGTCGCAATGGAAATTGAGGGTGATCTTGGTTAATTGATTTAAAAAACAGCATCGCCAAAGAATTACTAAAAAACATCAACAACAAAATAATGAAACACTTAAAACTGAAGTGCGTCAACATTATTTAAATTTACGGAATAAACAAAACCAAATTTTACGCTATATTCGTAGTTTAATAATTTGTCGTCGTTTATGAAAACTAGCGCAAGTTAATAATAGTAAAGTGATCGCTGTTTATTTAGCTTTGGAAAAAGAAGTTGATTTAACATCCTTAATTAAAAAGGCATGACATCATCAAAAAATTATTGTCGTGCCCCGAATTGAAAAAGACCAATTAAAATTTCATCAAATTGAAAATTTTAATTTTCCCTTTAGTTTCTGAAAAGGTTTAAAAATGCCCAATAAAAAATTACCACTTTATCATCTAAATGAGATTGATAGTATTATTGTTCCTGGCGTTGCATTTGATAAAAAAGCAACGCGGATTGGAATGGGTATTGGTTTTTATGATCGTTATTTAGCAGATGCTGAAACAACAACAATTATTGGCGCAGCTTTTAATTTATCAATTTCTAAATTAAACTTGCCAAAAGAAGACCATGATATTACGATGGATTGTGTCGTAACTGAATCATTATTGATTGCGAGGAAATAAATTTATGAGTTCAACTCAAATAGCCGATGATAATGCTATTATCATCGGTAAAATTAAAGAAGTATTAAATACTGTTCGTCCTTATTTACAATCTGATGGTGGTGATATAAAATACATTAAATTTAGTGATGGTATTTTATATGTCAAAATGATTGGTGCTTGTGTTGGTTGTGGTTTAATTGCGAACACAATGAATGATGGTATCAAAATGATTATGTTAGATGAAGTTCCTGAAGTTTTAGAAATTGAAATGATTTAAAAACTGGCATTAAAAAAATAGTGAATTATGATAATTCACTATTTTTTTATTGTTGATGTTGGAGTTGTTTTTTCAGAATCGGTAATTTTAGTTGGATCCTTTATTTTTTTAGGATGCTTTCGCTTTGGAGTATCGGTAGTGTCTACAGCTTGTAGATCTTTTACGGCTTTAGCAATTTGAGCTGCCTTTGCAGCACGCGAAGCTTTAGCATGTAACGAAACTGCTTGACGATAATTATTACGTAAATAACATTTCTGTTTAATTCTTTTTAAATTCAAATTCGAAATTCGACTATTATGAAACGTATTTAATATTTTTTTATAATCGTGATTAAAAAATACTAGATGAAAAATATAATTACGATATAAGAAGCAAATTTCACGATCAACATTATTGCGTAATGTTGATACGAAGTAAGGAATTCGAGAATTGATTAATTTTCGTTTTAAACCAATCAAATGTTTGACGTTAAAAGAAAGATGATGGTGCGAAATATCGAGATAAGCAACATTATTTTTAATTGTAATATTTAAGTTATGGCGTTCAAAAATTAAGCGCTCAGGCGATAACAAAACACGCCTTAAGTCATAATAACAACTCCGGTGTTGCGACACACTATATATTTTAATCATTCTTAATGCGCAAGTTTTAACATTAACAGTATTTTGATGATGTTTTTCATAACGATCTCGATATGCCATACTTCTTCTTCAAATAATTCAGATCACAGCTATTAAAATTAAGAGTGGGAGCGTTGCTCCGAACGTGATTCACATTTCAACTGAGATAATCAATCACAACCTTTCATAATTTATATATAGATAATTGCTATATATAAATTATAATATAAAAATTAATGTTATAATTGCTATAAAATATATATCGAGTTTTTTAATTGATGAAAGTGAGTCCAATATGAAAAAATTAACAATAGATATTAGTAATATAATCGATGAATCTACATTATCAAAATATCAAGTAAAAGTATCAAAATTACATAATGATATTTTAAGCGGTACTAATAAAGGCTCAGATTATCTAGGGTGACGTGACTGACCGAAAAACTATGATCAAGCTGAAGTTAAGCTAATGGTTGAAACAGCGCAAAAACTCCACGAAATTGGTGTTAAGACGCTTGTTGTTATTGGGATTGGCGGATCTTATTTAGGTGCCCATGCTGGTAATGAAATGATTAATGGGGTTTTTCATGATCCAAAAAATGGCATGGAAATTTTATATGCTGGTAATTCAATTTCACCAACATATTTAAAGCAATTGGCAAATAATTTAGCTAATAAATCATGAGCGATTAATGTCATTTCTAAATCAGGCACAACAACTGAACCAGCAATTGCTTTTAGTATTTTGCAAGATCTTTTACAAAAACAATTTAATGATGCTCATCAACGAATCATCATTACAACTGACGCAACGCAAGGAACATTGTTAGAAATTGCCAAGAAAAATAATTATCCAAGATTTATTATTCCTAATAATATTGGTGGTCGTTTCTCTGTATTAACGCCAGTTGGAATGTTTCCATTAATTTGTAGCGGTGCTGATTATGTTGCGATTTTTGTTGGTGCTAATGATGCCCGCAACAAATTAATTAATAATGCTAATTTAAAAACTAATAGCGCTTATCGTTATGCTGTTGCCCGTTATCACTTATTTAAAAATAATAAATATAGCAATGAATTTTTAATTTCTTATGAACCACAAATGGCAATGTTTAGCGAATGATGAAAACAATTATTTGCTGAATCAGAAGGAAAAGAGCATACTGGTTTATTAACTAGTTCAGCAACGTTCTCAACTGATCTCCATTCGCTAGGACAGTTTATTCAAGAAGGTTCGCGCTGTTTTTTTGAAACAACAATTACGATTGCCCATACTAATGATGATTATGAAATTCCATTAACTGATGGTGATATTAATAAGATTAATTACTTACATCAATTTTCAATGCAAGAAATTAATCAAAAAGCTTTTGTTGGTGTTTTAGACGCTCATATTAGTGGCGGTGTCAAAAATATTCATATTGAAATTGGTAAAATGGATAGTTATCATTTTGGTTATTTAGTTTACTTTTTTGAACTATCTTGTGCGATGAGTGCTTATTTATTAGGTGTTAATCCGTTCAATCAACCCGGTGTTGAAGTCTATAAAAACAATATGTTTAAACTATTAGGGAAGCCAGGATATTAAAACAAAAAATTAACTTTGTTTTAATTCCTAAATATGTTAAAATAGGGAAATAGGTTACACTAATAATAGAAATATGAAATAATAAAGAGAGGGTAACCACCTTCTCTTTATTTTAGACTATTTAAAGATTAGGATGACTAAATTTATGAATTAGGTGAGATAAATGACTACGATTAGCCAAGAACAAAAAGACTATATTAATAATATATTAGTCGCTTATTTAGATGAACAACATTTAAAAATTGTTGATTTAAAATTTGCTAAAAATCAGTTTATGCCCGAAAGTACTACCCCAATTTTATATGCTGTAATTAAAAATCTCCAAGATAAAAAAGTAACAGTGCGTCAAATTAGTAAAATTGCCAAAATTTTAAATGTGCAATTAGATGAAAGTCGCTTGTTTTCTAACTTAGAATTTGGAATTGATGTTAGTAGCGTTGGTGCAGAACAACCAATCAAAACAATTGTGGAATTAAGTGCTAACATTAATAAAAGTATTAATGTTACAATGAATGACCACGAAGTATATGAAGGTAAATTACTAGAAGTAATTAGTAATACATTTGTAATTGAAATTAATATTAAAGATCGTTTAAAGAAAATCACGCTAGATTATGGTTCAAGCAGTCATATAAGACAAGCTCTAGCTGTACCCAAGGAGAAATAGTCATGATGAATACAAAAAATTTTATTCAAGCTTTGCATGAATTAGCCAAAGAGCGTAATGTTGAAGAATCAACAATTATCGAAATTTTAAAGGAAGCTTTTGTAAAAGCTTTCCATAAAAATTTCGATCCTGAAGCTTACTTAGATGTTAAAATCAACATCAATGATGGTGAAATTGAAATTATCAACCATAGTAAAACTGTCGTTGATGATGATGCCGCTAGTAATGAATCAGCCAATCAAATTAAATCAATTAGTGATGAAGCGATGCGTGCGATTGAAATCCCCCTAGCTGATGCCCTAATAATTAATCCTGATATTAAAGTTGGTGAAACTGTTTCGGCACCAGTTGATATTAAATCATTTACAATTACTGCCGCCAATCATATTAAGCAAATGGTCATTCAAAAAATGCGTGAACTAGAACGTGAAAATACGTATAAAAAATGAGTTAGCTTTGAGGGTCAAATTGAAAATGTTATTCTGGAACGTAAAACTTCACGTGGTGATTATATTTTATTATTAAGAGATAATAAAACAATTGCTCACATGAAACCAGAAAATGTTAACCCGTTAGAAAAATATATTAACGGTCAAAAACTCCGTGTTGTTATTGAGAGTGTTTCACCAGAAGCAACAGGACCACAAATTATTGCTGGTCGTACTTCAGCTGAATTAATTAAATTAGCAATTAGTGAGCAAGTTCCTGAAGTTTATGATGGAACAGTCCGTATTGTTAATATTGTTCGTAAAGCCGGTTTACGAACAAAAGTAGCAGTTCAAAGTAATAACGATAATGTTGACCCAGTTGGTTCGATTATTGGAGAACGTGGTAAACGAATTATTGCGATTAGTAATTTATTTGCTGGTGAACCCATTGATATTATTCGTTTTTCAAAAGATATCCGTAATTATATTGGTGCCGCTTTATCACCAGCGCGTGTTATTGGTGTAGCAATTGAACCAGCGCCTAGTAATAAAGCGACAGTAATTGTTGCTGATAAAAATTATTTAGTTGCAATTGGAAAGCGTGGGTCAAATGCTTCAATGACAGCCAAATTAACTAATCGTAGTATTACGATTATGAAGTTAAGTGATGCAGAAGCCCAAAATTTCGAATATCAAACTATTAATTTAGATAGTTATAAAAAAGCTGAAACTAAAAAATTCGCACCATTTCAACCAGAAATTGATTTCAAAAAAGAAGTGGCTAACGCTGTTGATTTAGAAGAAATCAGTCAAGATCAAATGGAAGCTAATTTTCATAATAATATTCCAGTGCAGTCAGCTCCTCCAGTAGCTCCAGTAGCTCCAGTAGCACCGATTGAAAAAATAGTCGTATCACCAAGCACTAAAGCCGTGAGTGATGATACTCCTGTAGAAACAGTTGAGAGCACGATAAAAGTTCTAACTCCAGCACCAGTTGAAGTTGAAACTGCATCACTTGTTGAAGTTGCGACTGCTAAAACAATTGATAATCCAGTTGTTAAAAAACCAGTTAGCAAAGAACATAAACCAAAATTCCAACGATATAATAAAACTGAAAAAGCATTACCGACTGAAGACGATCATTTAACAAAAGCTGAAAAAACTCAAAAAGTTGTTTCAAAAATTGATGTCGAAGCTAATGATAGTGCAATTAAAGAAATTGAAAAACAATTAAACGAAGATAAATTTGCATCAGATGACTATGATGATTATTATGACGAAAACTATTAAAGAGAATAAAATAGCCAATTTTCGTTTAGATATTGTTAGTCAAAAATTTTATGATAAAAAAACAATGCTGCGAATTGTTAAAACTAAAAATCGTAAAATTAAAATTGATCGATTGCAAAACATTGCTGGTAAAGGTGCTTATATAAAACTATCAGTTGATAATGTTTTATTATTAACGAAGCGACGTTTTTTAAATCGTGCTTTAAAAGCAAAAATTAATCCAAAATTTTATGAAGAATTATTAGAATACGCAAAGGAATGCAACAATGAATAATATTAATCAACAAATTTTTAATATGATTGGCTTAGCAAAACGTGCTGCTAAAATTAGTTACGGTGCTACTACTTTAGCTAAAATTACTCAAAATGCTACTCGTTTAGTTTTCGTAGCAAGCGATGCTAGTGATAATACTAAAAAACGTGCAATCAACAAATGCATCCATTATAAAGTGGAATTTTATGACCAATTTAATAGCGATCAAATTAGCCAAGCGATTGGTGACAATAATATTAAAGTTCTATCAATTAATGATGTTAATATTGCTAAAAAAATACTATCGCTGTTAACGCAGTTGCAATAATTTTAAAATATTTTTGAAAGAGGCACACCATATGGCAAAAACAAAAAAAACGAAACATAAACAAAGAAACCAAGAGCTTTTAAAATCACAAATTAAGACTGTTAAATCAGAATTAATCGATGGTGTTTTAACTTATAGTAGTTCATTGACAGTTTCTGCATTAGCAGAGATTTTAAAATGTCGAATTTCTGATATTGTTAAAATATTTTTTCTACGCGGGCAAATTATTAACGTCGGAACTTTATTAGATGATGAACAAATTGAAATCATTTGTGAAAGTTTTGATTATTTAATTAATAAAGTTAAAGAAATTTCTAAAGCTAACTTTATTGAAAGTGTTAAAATTGTCGAACATGATGATGTCTTACATAATCGTCCGCCAGTGATTACAATTATGGGCCATGTTGATCATGGAAAAACAACATTATTAGATACAATTAGAAAAAGTAAAGTTGCCGCTAGTGAGAGTGGGGGAATTACCCAACATATCGGTGCTTATCAAATTGAATATAATAAAAATTTAATTACTTTTATTGATACTCCCGGTCATGCTGCTTTTACAAATATGCGTGCTCGTGGTGCTAGTGTTACTGACATTGTTGTTATTGTTGTCGCTGCTGATGATGGTTTAAAATTACAAACTAAAGAGGCAATTGATCATGCTCGAGCTGCTAGTGTGCCGATTATTGTTTTTATAAACAAAACTGATAAACCAGCTGCTGATATTGAGCGTACTATTTCGACTGTTTCTGATTATGGTTTAATGCCGGAAGAATGAGGGGGCGACACAATTTACACTAGCGGAAGTGCTTTAAATAATGAGGGAATTGATAAATTATTAGATAATATTTTATTAGTTGCTGAGATGTGTGAATTACGTGCCAATAAAAATACGTTTGCAACTGGAATTGTTTTAGAATCACATTTAGATAAAGGGCGTGGGCCTGTGGCAACGCTAATTGTTAAAAATGGGACTTTAAAAATTAAAGACTTTATTGTTCTTGGTGGCGTTTATGGTCGCATTCGTAACTTATATGATGCTACTGGTAAGCAATTAAAAATTGCGCTACCATCAACACCAGTTATTGTAACTGGTCTAAGTGATGTGCCTCATGTTGGTAATAAATTTATGGTCTTTGAAGATGCTAAATTTGGAAAAACATTAGCAAATGAGCGGAAAGATCAAAATCGTTTCTTAGAACAACGTAAAGATAGTAACGCAATTTCATTAATGGATATTAGTAACGAACATAGTGATTCTGGTAGTGGGATTAAAACGCTAAACTTAATTATTAAAAGTGATACTAGTGGAACTGGTGAAGCGCTAGCGCAAACAATTCAAAAAATTAGTGTCAGTAATTTTAAAATAAAAATTCTGCGTTCTAGTGTTGGATCAATTACTGATTCTGATGTTATTTTAGCGAAAGCATCACAAGCAATCATTTATGGATTTAACGTACGACCAATGTCGTCAATTACGAAATTGGCCCAAAAAGAAAAAGTTGAAATTCGTCTCCACACAATTATTTATAAAGTAATTGAAGAGATTGAAGAAGCACTAAAAGGAATGTTAGAACCAGAATTCCAAGAAAAAGTTTTAGGTCAAGCAGAAGTTAGAGCGATTTTTAAATTTTCAAAAATCGGGACAATTGCAGGCTGTAAAGTAAGTAGTGGATTAATTAAACGTGGTGCCGATATTCGTGTTCTACGTGATGGAGTCATCATTTATGATGGTGAAATTGGTTCATTAAAATTTGAAAAAAATGATATCAAATCTGCCCCAGTTGGGAAAGAGTGTGGTATTACTATTAAACGCTTTAATGATATTAAAGTCGGCGATATTTTAGAAGCTTACGTTGAAGAAGAGGTGTTAGTAAATGAATAACATTAAACAAAAACGTTTAGAAAAAGAAATTTCACAAATCATCTCACAAACAATTACGCGTGAATTAACTAATACAAATTTAGGATTTCCCTCAATTACCGAAGTTCGTTTAACGAACGATGGTTCTTGAGCTACTGTTTTTGTAATGTTTTTACGAGATCGCGTTAAAGGATTAGAAGCACTAAAAAATAGTAGTGGCGTATTAAGGCATGCTCTTAGCAAAAAATTATCAACTCGTATCGTGCCTCGATTAATATTTAAATTAGACAATGCAACTGAGGACGGAATGCGAATTGATAATATTTTAAATAACTTAAAAAAATAAAATCTTGAAAGGATTTTAAAAATAAATTATGAATTTTAAAAATCGTTTATTAAAAGTTCCTTATGGTTTTGGTGCAATTGCATTGGGACTTGGAACTTTAGGGAACGCTTGAAGCGCATTTGTTAATAACAAATCATATGATATTAACTTATCATTCCAAGCTAGTTGAGTCCCATTTCTAACTGTTATCTTGAGTGGCCTATTTGTCTTATTTGTTTTAGCGCGTGTCTTTTTTCATCCTCGTGATTATGTAGCGCATTCGTTTAATATTAAGACAGCATCACATATTCCAATTATTGCTTTAACATTTATGGCATTTGCCGGAATATTTGATAATATTTCAATTGGTACTTTTTCAACTTACCATTTCGGAATAACACCATGACTTGGCGGATTCGCAATTCTGTTATGATGAATTGGTGTAATTGTCCAATTTGCGCATATGTTTATTTATGCTTATGTATTTATTACTAAAGGAAAGTTTAAAGATTTAGATGCTTCGATTTATGTTATCGTTGTTGGTCCGGCAGTAGCAACTGTTTTAGACCACACTGGCCACATTTATAGCAACTTTAGTGGTTTAGTTCACTTCTTCTGATATATATCATTAGTCGGTGCGCTATTAGCTTTCTTATTCTTAACATATCGTCATCTATTTGTGAAACCACAAACTGATTTATCATCATTCGGAATCTATTCTTCTTCAATTCCATTATTATTTGTAACGCGTTTAGTTGCGTTTGATCATAGTTCAATTGTTGATAGCCATGGATTTTGATTATTCTTACTATTCCCATTAGGAACAGTTACAACAGTGATAGTTTATTTATCAATGTTTAAAATTTGAAAAACAAAATTCAAACAAAATTTCTCATCATTTGCTTTCTCATTAGTAACGCAAGCATTTGCGTCAATATTATTTGCGCAAATGTTTATCAAAAGTAGTCCCTTGCATTTTGGTACACTAGATAGCCATTTTGCCGCAGTTCTATTTATGTGAATTGGTTTAGTTGAATTATTAATTTCAACAACTGTCTTTGTCTTCTTAATCGTTGGGTTCTTAATGATCACTTATTATTGAATGTTTACTAAGCAAGTAAGTCAAGTTAATAATTGATTCATTAAATATTTCCTAGATTACGAAATTAAAGATAATCAACCTAATTTAGTAAAACTAGATGAAGTTAAAATTACTAATAAATAATTATAGTTAAACTTAAAAAATAGCGCTATGCAAATGGCGCTATTTTTTTTAATGTGATTTTTGTGCACTATGTAACTAAAATTTAATTGATAATATTGGTTGAGTTAGTATTACAGCACTTTATAATAAATCATAATTAGTAAAACAAATATCAAAGTAACTAATTATCACTAATAAATTAATGCAATGTGATTATAAATTAATCAACTAATTAATAAAAAAGAATAATGCTTTTAAATCCGGCGTTTTTTTTATTATATTAAACTTGCTAAAAATAATAAAAAAAGAGTATAATTAAATTGTCAAGTGTTTTTATAACATAGGCATTGGATAAGCTTTTAACAAAAATTTAAAAATAAAAATCTTTTAAATATTGTTAAAAATTAATTCGAAGATCATTAAAAATGGCGATAAATATAATTTGTGTCTTAACAGATATTTTTATGAATAATTTATGTTGTCGCTATTATTTTCTATATTTACTATATCTTAATTATCACTACAATAATATTTATAAAATTAAGAAAGGTAAAATAAATAAATGCGAAAATTAATTGATAAAAATAAAATAATTATTAACGGTAATTTTCAATCTAAAACAGATATTTTTAAAAAAATTGCAGAATTAGCATTTCATAACAAAGATGCTAAAGATCAAAAAATTTTAGAAAAATCATTAATTGATAGAGAAAATCAAATCTCTACTGGATTGGAAAAAGGTTTTGCAATTCCGCACGCTATTAGTGAAACAGTAGCAGAACCAGCAATTTATATCATTACTAATAAAAATGATATAAGTTGAAAAACAATTGATAATACTAATAAAGTAAAATACATTTTTTGTTTATTAGTTCCTAAAGGAGCAAGTGATGAACATTTAAAACTGTTAGCTGCGCTAGCTGTTAAAATGAATGATGAAAAATTTTGTGACCTAATTAAAAAAGGGGATATTACAAAAATCATCGATACAATAAATAATATCAAATTAAAAAAAGAAACTCCTAAATCAAAATTAGTAAAATCTAAAACGGAAACAACTAGTGAAGATGAAGAATTTATTATTGGAGTTACTTCATGTGCCGCTGGAGTTGCGCATACTTATATGGCAAAAGATAAACTTGTCTCAGCTTGTGAAAAAAACGGCTGAAAATATAAGTTTGAAACGCGTGGTACAATCGGACCTGAAAACGTATTAACTAAAGCTGAGATTAAAAAAGCAACGCTTGTTGTGATTGCTTCTGATTTAGCATTAGATATGAATCAATTTAAAGGTAAAAAAATTATTGAAGTTAGT
The DNA here is from genome assembly GCA_965222855.1 of Mycoplasmatales bacterium. Classification (GTDB taxonomy): domain Bacteria; phylum Bacillota_I; class Bacilli_A; order Mycoplasmatales; family JABABV01; genus JABABV01. The sequence goes on from CBDCUL010000008.1 coordinate 22,580, forward strand.
ACTAATGATGCAATTCGTAGTGCTGAAAAAATTATTAAAAAAGGTTTAGCAAGTAAGCAAAAACCTGATCAAAATAATACTAGTGGTAATAGTGATGATGATAATATGATCTTTAATTTATCATCAAAAAATAAAAACCCAGTCATGAAAGCGCTAATGACGGCGATTGGGTACATGATTCCCATAACAATTACTGGGGGAATCTTGATGGCAATTCCAGATGTTATTGCTGCTAGTGGAAAAGGTCATTGACATTTTCCGAATAGTTTTGTTGCTGGATGGTTCCAAGTTGGGGCAATCGGTTTAAAATTAATGTTGCCAATTTTTGCAATGTATTTAGCTTTTGCGATTGCTGGTAGGTCCGCAATGCCTGCTGGATTAATTGGAACTTATTTAATAAATGATCCAACAATTTTAAAAATTGCTTTACCAAAAGCAATTACTGATTTATTAGATAATTTAAATCACGGTTCGTTTAATGTTCAGGCGGGATTCTTGGGCGCCATCGCCGTAGGGTTCTTTGCTGGATATTTAGTTAAAGGTATGAAATGGGTCAATTTTCCAAAAATTCTTAAACCCGTCGTACCGATTATGATAATTCCTGTTTTATCAACATTTATTACTTATGTATTTGTAATTTATGTAGCAGCATTACCATTAACATATATTATGAGTGAATTTTTTATTATGCTGCGTCAATCAAGCAATGCCAGTCAAATCGTATTGCCATTAATCGGAATTCTTTTTGCAGCAATGATTGCTCTAGATTTAGGTGGACCTTTCAACAAAACCGCTTTGTTAGTTGGGACCGCCATATATACTAGTGCTCTTATTCATTCAGGTCCTTTGACAATGCCATATGCTGACATTGTCCCACAAACTGCAACACAAGCTGCTATTTCAGTTCCCCCGTTAGGAGCATGAATGGCAACTCTGATATTTAGGAAGAAATTTTCAGTATCAGAGCGTACAACTGGTAAAGCTGCTTTCGGAATGGGAATGGTTGGAATTAGTGAAGGAGCGATTCCTTTCGCAATTACTAATCCATTACGTGCTGTAATTGCCAATGTCGTTGGTGCATCTGTTGCTGGACTAATGGTTGTTTTATTCGGTTGTCGTTTTGTAGCCGGTCTTGGTTCGCCAATCGGAACTTTTGCCGGATATATCCCAGGAAATGTTCCTTATGCAGGATGAATTATTTCTGTATTATCTGGCGCTCTCGTAACTGCTTTAATTTTCGGATTTAGTCGACCACGAGTTGTTGAATATGAAGAAGCTTATATCGTAGAACAAAATATTAAAAGAGCAGCATATCATGAACAAGGTTTAACAACAAAATGAAGTATTTTTAAATTTAATAGTGTTAAAATATCTAAAGCTGTTGGTTATGCTGGTTTGAGTTTAATTAATCCGAAGAAGTGGTTAAGAGATCCTAACTTATTCGGTGACCCAGAAACTTACAAAATTAATAAAACCAAAAATTTTGAAATTGCATTTTTAGAAAAATATAATGTTAAAATTGAAAATTTCCAAAATATTAACGTTGGTTTTGAAGGTTTAATTGCTAAAGATGTTAGTGAAAAAGGTAAAAATCGTTTAATCAAAAGTAAAGATCGTAATAATAACAAATTATTAAAATTAGAAGCTCACTTCAGTGAGAAAAAAACACATATTAGAGAAAAAACTGCAAATAAAATTAATAAAATTAAAAATCCGGAAACTTACAAAATTAATAAAACCAAAAATTTTGAAATTGCATTTTTAGAAAAATATAATGTGAAAATTGAAAATTTCCAAAATATTAACGTTGGTTTTGAAGGTTTAATTGCTAAAGATGTTAGTGAAAAAGAAAAAAAACGTTTAATCAAAAGTAAAGATCGTAATAATAATAAATTATCAAAACTAGAATCTCACTTTGGTAAGAAAAAAACACATATTAGAGAAAAAACTGCAAATAAAATTAATAAAATTAAAACTCATTATCAAAAAATTCAACAAATTAAAAATAAATAATATATCCAAATAAAAAACCAGATAAAATTAATTATCTGGTTTTTTCTTTAATCCAAAATATAAACTAGCAATTATTTATGTGAATTAACTTGTTTAAATTTTATAAGGCGGAAGTCAATGAATGTCACCAATGCCATGATCGCTTTTCTTGCCACCATACATTTCATGGAATCCAAATAAACCAACTCGCTGACTAGTATCAATTACCATTTTAGCTTCAAAACTAATTCTTTGTAACGGGTCTAAAGGGCGTGTCGCAGTTCGATATGTATAAGTAGTGTTAATTGTTTGATTTGTTTTATCAATAAATGTTTTTGTACTGTTGATAACCGGGACTTTGTTAGGGGTTTTAGACTTTATAATTAATGTTTTTGCACCATAGATAGTATTGAAAAAAATGAATAGCGTAGTTGAATAATTTAAAAAACTATAATTTGTAGTTCAATCACTAATTGAAAATTTGCAACCTGTTCAAGTTGCAATAATGTTAATTTTGTAATTAAAAGCAGGATCGGTTATTACGTTTGTATTTTGAATAATATTAACTGCTAAATCAATAGTGTGATTTTTATTATCTTCAATAAAATTAGCAGAATCGATTGTAAAGTTTCCTTTGTAATTTATATTTTGTGGCGTAGTAAAATTAATGTTTGGTAAATATTTTTTATTAATAGCATAATAATTATAAATTGTGTCTCATACTTTAATGGCGCCACCTTGTTCAGCAACTGCTTTATAAGTATTAAAATCACTTGCTTGTTGGGTTATTCATTTAGTAAGATCATATGCTTGTTTTTTAAATAAAATTATAAAAGAATTTTGTTTTGTAAAGTCGTTATCAGTAAAAATTAATTCAATTGAAATACTGACATTTTCTTGGACTTGAAAACCAGTTGAATTTTGTGATAAAGTTTTTGCTGTTGCTCTTGTTCAAATTTTGGGAGTTGCATTAGATACAATCTCAAATGGCGTTGCTTTTTCAGCGGCATCACTAAATTTTTTAAAACCAATGTTTGGTGGAGATGTTTTTTTATGACAGCTATCTAATATGAATGGCATTGTGCAAGTACTAATCGTACTAACCACTGTTAGTACGATGATTTTAAATTTTGCAAATATTTTCATAGTTAAATACTCCTAACTTAGTGATATTTATTAAAATTTAATATTTAAAATTAGTTAGTTTGATATATAAAAAATTATATCATATGTTTATTTTATAATTTTATGAGTAAAAATAGTAATTAAACTATGCCATAAAAAAAATAGCGCTATATAAATAGCGCTATTTTTTTATAAATAACAATACCGTTAATCGCTATTTTAAAACTTAGAATAAGGTGGAATTCAGTGAATATCACCAACAATATTATCACTTTTCTTACCAGCATACATTTTATTATATCCAAATAAACCAAGATGTTGACTATCATCTATTACGATTTTTGCTTCAAAAGAAACTTTACGTGCTGGAGCTGATGAACTATCAGTATCAAGGTGATATGAATAAATAACATCAACGACTTTTTTAGTTTTATCAACAGTTACTTTAATCCCAATATCCTTTTTAACAAGTATATGTGATGTAGAATTTTGAATTAATGAACGCGCAGCTAATTGAGTTTTAAAATAATTAGATGCGGTTGTTGAATATGTAGCAAAATCGTAATTGTAAGTTCAATCATTAATTGAAAATGCTCGACCACTTCAAGTGGCGATTATATTAATTGTGTATGAAAAACTTGGAAAATTAATTGGATTTTGCATTATACTTACTTGTAAATCAATAGTATGATTATCACTATTTGTAATAAACTTAGTTGAAATTATTGTTAAATTTGGTTTATAAATTGTATTTTTAGGTGTTGTAAAATTAATATTTGGTAAATATTTTTTATTAGTATCATAATAATTATAAATTGTGCCTCAGACTTTAGCAGCACCGCCTTTTTCAGCTGCTGTTTTATAAATATTAAAATCGCCTTCTTGGTCAGTTTGTCATTGAGTAATATTATATGCTTGATTTTTATATAAAATGCTAAAAGAATTATGTTTTGTAATTCCGTTATAAGCAAAAATTAATTCAATTGAAATACTGACATTTTCTTTGACTTGAAAACCAGTTGGAGTTGCTGATAATTGTGATGGTGTTGCTGTTGTTCAAATTTTGGGCGTCGCATTAGATACAATATCGAACGGCGTTGCTTTTTGAGCATCATCACTAAATTTTTTAAAAGTTAATTTTGGTGGCGATGTTTTTTTATGACCACAGCTATTAACTACTATAGATATAGATCCGATACTAACAATGCTAGTCATTGCTAATAAAATAATTTTAAATTTGGACAATATTTTCATAGTTAAATACTCCTAACTTAGTCATATTTATTAAAATTTAATATTTAAAATTAGTTAGCTTGATATATATAAAAATTATATCATATCTTTATTTTTTGATTTGATGAGCAAAGATAATAATTAGATTGTGTTTGTGTAATAATTTTATTAGTTGGGATTTTAAGATTTATAATAAGGTGTTATTTGATGAATATCACCAATACCGTTATCACTTTTCTTACCACCATAAATTTTATTATATCCAAATAAACCAAGACGTTTTATCGAATCGGTTACCATTTTTGCTTCAAATGTTAAGTTTTTAGTTGGTGTTTCATTAGTTTTAAATTCATAAGTAATATCAATTGTTTTTTTATCGTTATCAATTGTGACTTTTCCAATAACTAGATCACGAATTGAATGGATGTCATTATCGGTAGCATCTTTAATAAGTTCGCGAGCTTCTAATTTATCTACTAAAAACATAGATAATGTCGTTGTATACGCTTTAAAATTATAATTATAAGTTCAATCACTAATTGAAAATTCTCGGCCACTTCAAGTAGCTATAAGATCAATATTGTAACTGAAAGTTGGAACTATTATTGATCCTGTACCTTGAATAATATTTACTTGTAAATCGATAGTATGTTTTTTAGCATTTTCAATAAAGGTAGTGCTATTTATACGAAAATTTGGTAAAAATTTTTGAACTTGAGGAGTTGAAAAATTAATATTAGATAAAATTTTTTCATTAGTTAAATAATAATTATAAATTATCTTTCAAGTTTTAGCAGCGCTATCTTTTTCAGGAATTGCTTTATAAGTATTGAAATCGCTCGCTTGGTTGGTTGTTCAATTTTTAGCATCGTATATTTTATGATTGAAAAAAATTGTAAAAGAATTTTGTTTTGTAAAACCATTATCAGAAAAAATTAGTTGGATTGAAATGCTGACATTTTCCTTGATTTGGAAACCAGTTGGACTTGCCGACAATTGTGATGGTGCTGCCGTTGCTCAAATGTTTGGAGTCGCATTGGATGCAATGTCGAACGGTGTCGCTTTTTGAGCATCATTACTAAATTTTTGAAAGTCAGATTTTGGTGCATTTGTATTTTTATGGCCACAACTATTGAGCACTATCGATATTGATCCAGCACTGATAATGCTCGTCATTGCTAATAAAATAATTTTAAATTTGGACAGTATTTTCATAGTTAAATACCCCTAACTTAGTCATATTTATTAAAATTTAATATTTAAAATTAGTTAACTTGATATATAAAAAATTATATCATATCTTTATTTTTTGATTTGATGAGTACAAATAGTAATTAGACTATTTTATAAAAAAAATAACGCTATATTGATAACGCTATTTTTTTATAATAATAATGCTATTAATTATCAGTTGGTGATGGCGGATAAGGTGGTAATCAATGAATATCTCCAATTGTAGTACTTGTGCTTTTTCCACCATAAATTTCATTATATCCAAATAAACCAACACGTTTTAAGGAATCAGTTACCATTTTTGCTTGAAATTTTAATATTATTGTTTTTGATTCGTGTTTTCATGTATAAGTGACATCGATTGTTTTTTGAGCTTGATTAATTACTGGCTTACTAATTTTAAGATCTTCTGCATCAATAACTAAAACTCCCAATGCATAATACATTAATGTACGGGATGCTATATCTTGTGTTAAATAAGATGATAATGTAGTAGTGTATTGTGAAAAATCATAATTTGAAGTTCAATCACTAATTGAAAATTCTCGACCGCTTCAAGTTGCGATAATGTGAATTACATAAGAGAAAGCTGGATTAATATCATGTTTTTTACCTTCTATAATAGTTACTTGTAAGTCAACAGTATGATTTTTAGCATCTTCAAAAAATGTAGTTCCATTTATAGAAAATTCTGGTTGATAATTTTTAATTTCAGAAGTAGTAAAATTGATATTTGGTAAATATTTTTTATTAGTAGCGTAATAATTATAAATTGTGCCTCAGACTTTAGCAGCTCCGCCTTTTTCAGCGGCTGTTTTATAAGCGATAAAATCACTTGCTTGATCAGCTGTTCAATTTGTAGCATCGTATCCTTTATGATTAAATAAAATTGTAAAGGGGTTGTGCTTAATAAAACTATTATCAGTAAAAATTAATTGAATTGAGATACTGACATTTTCTTTGACTTGAAAACCAGCTTTATTGGCTGATAATTGTGATGGCGTTGCCGTTGTTCAAATTTTGGGAGTCGCATTAGCAACAATGTCGAATGGAGTTGCTTTTTCAACACTTCTCTTAAATTCATCGAAATTAATCGGATACGTTTTGTTAATTCCCCCACAGCCATTTAACATTGTTGCAACAGTGCCTAAACTCACAATGCTAGTCATAGCTAATAGGATTATTTTGAATTTTGCAAAAATTTTCATTATTAAATACTCCTAACTTAGTCATATTTATTAAAATTTAATATTTAAAATTAGTTAGCTTGATATATAAAAAAATTATATCATATCTTTATTTTAAGTATATTTGATTAAAAGTTATTTTTAAAGCATAAAAAAATACTAATATTTAAATTAGTATTTTTAAAAAATGATTAAAATTATTGTTAACTATGTTGTCATTGAGATATGTTATAAAGAGCTGTTTTATTATAATATACTCTAATATCTGTACTTGTATAACCACCATAACCTAAGTTAATCTTAATATAATGGTCTTTACACACACTTTTATATTCTGCTGTTCAATTTCGCTTACCTAGACCAAAGTTATTAAATTGATCGGCAATTAATTGAGGGTTGTTTTTGATGTCTTTGCTTACAGCTGCTGAAAAATGATTTCAATCATAGAAATTATTTACTGAGCCTTGTTTTTCTCAATTTAGTGCATTATATTGATTATTATGAAAATCAATATGAATTGTAACATTTTGGAAAATTGTGTTATCAGTAATTGTTGCTGTAATTCTTTGATTTGTTCAATCAGTATTAATATTACTAATTACATAAGTATCATTTTTATTTCAAGCGACATTATTGACTCCGCTAATTGATAATTCGTTAGTTATATTATAATGAGTATTTTTTAAATCATAATTTGCAGCGACTTCAAATTTAGCAAATGTATATTGTGCTGGTTTAATTACTGAACTATCTGTTCAAGTAATTCCAAAATCATTAATACTGTATGTTTGTGAGTTTACATCATATGTTGCTAATGCTTTAAATGATTTATCTTCACCTGCAACATTAATTATTCCATAAATATGAGCTGATGATGTTGTTATTGGGTTACCCATTATGAAAACTGTATTAGTTTGAATGTTAGTTGCAATGATAGTAGGAGATATCGTTCAATTTAAACCAATTGGTAAATGGTTTTTAATTGTGTTCGCAACTGGTACATCTAAGTTAGCGCTATCAAAAATTGAAGTAGCTGGAGTTAAATTTGAGATAGCTGGAGTTAGGTCATCTCATTTAGGCATAGCTGGAGTTAGGTCATCTCATTTAGGCATAGCTGGAGTTAGGTCATCTCATTTAGGCATAGCTGGAGTCAAGTTTGACATAGCTGGAGTCAAGTTTGAGATTGGTTTACTTCATTTAATATTTAAACTAGTAATAAAATAATTTTCATTACTAATATTGTAAAATGCTGTTGCGGTAAATATTACATCTTTATTGTTAACAGTTACTACCCCATAAATATTAGCTGATGACGATACTGTTGTTGGCTCACCTTTGATAAGAAAAGTTTGAGTTTGAATATTAGTTGCAATAATATTTGATAAAGTTCATAAAGCGCCAATTGGAATATAGTTTTTAATTGTATTAGAAACTGGTGCTTTTAAGTTAGAACTATCAAAAATTGAAGTATTGGGTGTAATTTTTTGACCAGGAATTATTAATTTTGTATTCGGTGTTGTTTTATCACCATGTGGCATTGGTGTATTTTTATGATTTAATACCATAACTGTAGGAGTCCCGATAGCAACTAAAGCTATAATTCCTACCGATAAAGATGATACTATGATTTTTGATTTTTTTTGCATATTTTTCACTCCTTGTTTATGATTTTTTAGATAATGTTGTTATAATGTTGTTATAAATTAGTTACCTATAATTTAATATAAACTTCAAATAAATTAGTTTAGTTTATTTGCTGAAAAAGATATAAAAAATACCATATATATTTATTAAAATATTTTATAATAATATAAACATTTTTAATTTAATAATTGGTATTTAATAACTATTTTTATTGTTTTTTGCATTTATATAGAATTATTTTAATTTAATTTGTATATACAATTATACCATAAAGGTGTTAATTTAGCAATATATTTCATAAAAAAAATAATCAGTAAAAGGTTAATATTAAAGCTTTATTATAATAAAACGTATTTTTTTGAAATTTTTTTGAAATTTTTTTAAAAAAAACACCGAAAATTATTGACTTTATATGTTTAGTACTATAAAATTATAAGAGCAACTTAATTTGGAGGGGTAGTGAAGTGGCTAAACACGGTTGACTGTAACTCAACTCCTTAGGGTTCGGGGGTTCGAATCCCTCCCCCTCCACCATTTTATTTGGGGTATAGCCAAGCGGTAAGGCACACGGTTTTGATCCGTGTATGCGTTGGTTCAAATCCAGCTACCCCAGCCATATCATCATTGTGATGGCTTGTTTAAAAAACAATTAATTAATTTTAATTGTTTTTTTTATGTTTATTTTTCAGAAATTTTAATTATAATTCTACTATAAAAAAATAATAGTTTTTAATAACTATTATTTTTTAATATTGTTTAAAATTATAGTGCATTCATATCATGATTAATTGTCGGTGCACTTTTAATATCTTTTTCTGTAAATGTAGCTGCGTTGCCACTAGATCAACTATAAGAAAATACTGCTCCATCCCCACCAAGTGGTGTTTTGTATTGAGTATCAGTTTGGCTATAAAATTTTACCGTGAATTCAATTGATAAAGTATTGTAGTTAATTGTCGCTGTTTGCACAATAGCATCTAGAGTTGTTACATGAAATTGATCTTCATTATTACCAAATAATTTAGCTAAATTAGGATATTCAACTCAATGAGACCCGTTATGATAAGCATCATCAAGTCCGAAACATAAATAGTTGGTGGGTGCTCCAGTAGCGGGTGCTCCAGCACCTCTATATGTTGATAAAAATGTTTTAGCAGAATTTAATCATGTTTTTGATGCTGCCGGGATATTTGGAGGAGCGACTGTTTTTGCTGGTTTAAAATCAGTCATTTGAATATCATCTCACGCATTAGCTCCAGTATTTTGTTTTTCGGTTGCAGTAACGTTATAGCGTGAATTAGACGCATTATTAGGCAGGTTTGCTGGTGGAGTAACTGTTAAGGTAATTGAGTTAGTTGTTCGGTCTGGGGCCTCGTTTGTTGCTACAACAGCAGTGAACGGATCTTTGGTGTTGTTTATTGGTATCCCTCAGTTTTGAGGAAATGTTTTACGATACTCTGGATGATCTTGATTATTATACATTCAATATAAAACAGTGCGGACATCAAAATTACTTTTATTTTGACCTCATTCAATTGCTTGATTTTTATAAACATTAAAATGATCAATAGTTGGGGTACCAACATTAATTTCACCAATGAAATTTTGTTTTCCACCAAAAATATTAATTAAATTAGTTGTTGAGCTCATTGTTGCTGAAATAATTTCTGTTTCAGTAACATCATAATATTTTCTTGTAAGCGTGTATGTAACTTTCTTGTTAGCGTTATCAATTTTGGGTGGCGACATCACTGAAGTACTATCAGTTCATTTTGGTTCACCAGGCATTGAGATATGAATATCTATTCAAGCAGCGAAGTCGCCCCCAGGTGCATGTTTAATTAAATCACTAAAAGTATTTTGATAATCTTTAAAAGTATAATTTAGCGTTCAATCAGTAATATTGTATTTTACTCCTGTATAATTGGCACGAAATTTTAATGTAGTCTTATAAAAATCACCAGTTGCACCAGTCGTTTGTAAAACAATAACTAAAATAACGACATTCTTCTCAGAAGTATCATCATATGCATAACTATAAACTTTTAAATCAAAGTTTAAATTAATATTAACATTAGGGAGAAATTTTTTAGTCTCTTGTTGATAATTGAAAATTTGTTTTCACATTTGTTGAGCAGAATTGTCTGTTTCAATCTGTGCTTTATATTCTGCAAAAGATAATATTTTTTTAGGTGGACTACTACATTTTCAATCAGCAACTTTATAAGATTGATCTTTTATATACGTTGCTGTAAAAGTTGCTTCTTCTGTTTTTGTGCTTAAAGTACGAATAATAACTACTACATATTTTGATTGGTGATCATTAGTATGTTGATTAATGCTTAATTCTGATGGTTGTGCATTATCTCATCCAGTTGGGTGAGTTTGGTCAACAATCGCAATTGCCGTTTCGGCAGCAGCTTCTGCTAAAAAAATAGCAAACGTTGGTTTTGGTGGTGGTTTTGGTGCTCTTTTATGACCACAACTAATCGTTGTTGTTGTTACAAAACTGATTGGAACTGCCAAGGCAATTGTTCCGAATAATAATTTTTTTCAAAGTTTTTGCATAATTAACTCCCTCAATAGTTTATTATTAAAACATATAATTAGTTTGTTAATATTCAATATATATACTAATTATATAATATATAATTTTTTTAATTGAAAGTGAGTTATTAAACTATGAAAACTTTAGAAATTATTGCCCATAACTTAGAAGATATTAAAGCGATTAACCAATCTTGTGCAACACGAATCGAATTGTGTATTGATATGGAACAAGATGGTTTAACGCCAACACGTGAATTAATCACCCAAAGCTTGGCATTAACTACTATTCCAATTATGGTAATGATTAGAAATCATTCTCGTAATTTTGTATATAATAAAATAGAGTTTAGTGTAATGCTGGCCCAAATTAGCAATTATCGTAAATTAGGTATTAAGGGAATTGTTATTGGTTGTTTAAAAGCTAATAACAATGAAATTGACTTTGAACAAATGCGTGCTATTAAACTAGCTACTCAAAATATCGAAATTACTTTTCATCGTGCTTTTGATCTAGTCGAAGATAAAATAAATTCTGCTAAAAAATTGGCAAAAATTGGCATTAATCGGATTATGACTATTGGCACTCCGGGTCATCCTATTACTGATAATATAGAAATTTTACAAAGACTATCAGAAGAAATTGAAGTTTTAGCTGGGGGTGGTATTAATCAAAGTAATATCAAAACTTTATCTACTGCTGGTTTAGCGCATTTTCATGTCGGTACTGCTGTACGAGAATCAAAAAGTTGAAATGGAGCAATTGATTTTAAAAAAATTGATCAATTATGAATTGCTTAATTTTTTTAAAATAATAAATTTGAATTACAAAAATAATACAAAGTTGTATTAATTAAGTTACTAGATTTTAAAAAGTAATTAAAAAAGTAAATTGGTAATTAACCAATTTACTTTTTGTTGTTTTCTAATAATAATGCAAAATATAAACTACCAATTAAGTTTGCTCGATTACCTAATTTCGAAGCTACTATATTAGGAATATGATCGTATTCTTCAATCTGATTAATTTTATTTTGAGCCCGCTCTTTAATAATGTTTAAATATTGTTGGTTACTAGATATCCCGCCGCCAAGAACGATATAATCGGGATTCAAAAAATATTCAACGTTAAATAAAAAATTAACAAACGGATCGATTGTTGTTTTTAAAAAGTCATTAACTTCTATTGGACGACGTTGTTGATAATCATTAAAAATTTGATCACCAGTATTAAAATTAGTTGCTAAATATTTATTGTATTGATCAATCATTGCTCTAGTTGATGATGATCGTGACAGAATTTTATTATTATTGCTGTTTAGTGCATAGCCAAATTCACCAGTTAAATTATCTTTACCACGTAAAATTTTATGATCAATTGCTACAGCGCCACCAATGCCAGTGCCAACTACAACTGAAACTAAAATGCCATTATCTGAAAAACCACCTTTTCAAATTTCGCCTAAAATAGCGCAATTAGCATCATTCTCAATTGTAATTAAAATATTTGGAAAAGCTGCTTGTAAAATTAATTTAAAATTTCCTTCACAAATAAAAGGAACCGCATTAAGGCCACGCACTGTACCAGCTTTATTAGAAACTGAACCAGGTAGTGAAAATACCATGCCAATAATAGGTTGATCTTGAAGATATTTTTTTAATAATGTAATTAAATCAGGGAAATTATCAACTGTTGGCTGATGCGTTATTTGATCAAAATTGCCATCTTTGTCGAGCAGTGCCATTTTGATAAAAGTGCCGCCAACATCAACTGCTAAATATTTTTTTAACATCTTTTAAACTCCAATCTTAATTTTTGGTAAAGTAAAAATAATGGTTACTATTTTTTGCGATTCTATAACAATACTCGTTTGATTAAATTGATAATCAAGATCACTAAATTGTTTTTTAAATGCAAAATTAATATTTTTATTATTGATTTTTAAATCAAATGTTTGTGCTTGATTTTTTAAATTAGCAATTCTTAATTCAATATGTATTTGATCGATATATCGCAAACTACTAATTAATAAATTGGCATTGATTTTAAGATTTGCTAATTTAATATTAGTCACATTTGTTGTTTGGTCATAATTAATTACAAAGCGATCGGCACTAAATTCTAAATCATCAAGATTACCATCATAATAAAAACCACTCTCAAAATTTCAACTATTAACTAATTTGGCAGTTTGTTGATCGTTAAATGAAAATCCAAAATCAAACACTAATTCTTTTTGGAGTTGCGCATCAGGAGTTGCTAAATGTATCCCTGATGGACGTCCTGGACGTCAAACTAAATCTTTATTACCAATAAACCCATAACTTCTAAAAAGCGTGACTTCAAGGCTATTATCAACTACTTGAAATTCGTTATTTCCGCGTGTTAATAATGTGAAATTATCAAACTGTGGAATCAAAATCGCATTGTCATTAGTAGTAATTGGGCACGGAAATTCTTTGTAACCTTTTTTAACTCAATCTAATTCACTAAAATTAGCGCGTGATGTTAGTGAATTAGATTGAGTAGCATAAACATCACTTAAATTAAACTCAGTTTCAAAATTAAAATTAATTACTCATTTAGTATTTTGTGATTTGTTATTAGTTTTAACTTTAATTTTATAAGTTTCGCCATATCATTTACTAATAATAATTTTAAACGTTTGTGATTTATTATTTTGATAAGTTACAACATGGTCTAATTCAATTAGATGATATAAAAGAGTTGTAATATTTTTAGTGATTTTATTTAAAGCACTAATTTTTGTTGTTTTTTGATTTTGGGGATTAGGTGAGAAATCATAACTATCACCAAAATCATCATAAGGTAAAATATTAATAAAATCATCTAGTGATAAATGTTTATTAATATATCTAATGCAATGGCGATGAATTCATAAATGATTATCAGGGTCACCAATAATGTTAGTAAAATTCTGATTTAATTTTACTGCCCCATTATGATGATTAATTTTAAACACTTGATAACTTAGTGGTTGCATTAATGGTGTTTTGATTGCAACTTCAAATTCATAATACGGATTATATTCTAGCGTAGTTAAACGCTTCGTAATTTTTTTAATTTTTAAAACAAAATTACGATCATTAGAAGTAATCATTTTTTGCGTTGAAGTTATTTTAGAATCTAGTGTTATTACGCGCGCATAAGGTGCTAAATTAAAACATAAAATATCTGTTTTAGCATCTAAGTTTAATTGGTGAAATATTTTCTTTTTAATGATTGCGATTTCCATCATAATCATTTGATGAGCTTGGGTTAAGCGATTGAAAATATCTTTGTTAGTGCCATCGCTATTACAGTTACCTAAACTATCATGTGCTTGACTAACTAAGATTTTTTTCATAACTTCATCAATAATACGTTGATTATTATAAGTTGGTTGGAATTGGCGATACATAATAGTTAGTGGTTCCAATTCATAATAGAGTTTTATTTCACATTGACGAAATAAGTTTTTAAGATCATAGCGTGATGATGCAATTGTGCGATGGATTCTTGCTAAGTATGGTCAGTGAAGACTAGTATTAATTTCGTAATTTGGTTTTTCAACATTAGCAAAAAACTGATCAAAATTACTAATTATTCATTCGTGGTCAGGATCAATTTTATTTAACTCATTAATCACTAAAGGTAAATCATTAATAATCGGACCTTCATCGCCCCCAAAAGGTAATAAAATATTTTTAGCTAATTCGTCGGGCGAGCGATCTTTAATCGTTTTTAAAAATGGTAATAAGTCAGCCAGAATTTTTGGTGTTTTAGCTTGGTAGTTTATCGCATTAATTTTATTATAAGGAAAAACACCACCAAAAACTCAATAACCATGTTGTAAACAATATGTTGGAATCTCACTTCCATCAATCCCTTTTCAATTGAAATAAACCGTTTGATCATTATCTTCTTTTTTCATTCCGCGTCAAAAAATCATATTTTTTAGTGCAAAATAATTAAAAATTTGTGGTAAATTTATATTAAATCCAAAAGAATCTGGTAAATAAGCACTAGTAATGCTACGTCCTAAATCATTAGCAATATTAATTCCGTATTCTAAATTACGAATAATGCTTTCACCTAATGAATTGAACATATCTGGTTGTGAATATCATGGACCTAGTAATAATTTGTTCGCTAATGCTAGTTTAACTAACGCAGCGCGATCATTTGAGCTACTTGCTAAATAATCATCTAAGATTGAAACTTGGCCGTCTAAGACAAAGTTTTTAAATTGAGAATTATTATTTAGCACTTTAATAATTTCTGTTAAATTATGGTTAAATAAAGTGTTGGCTTGGCTTTGGCTAAAATATCATTCCCGATCTCAATGAGTATGGGGAACAACATGAATTTTTCATTTTTTCATTAGATTATAAATCCTCCTCGTGCGCAATAAAGTTTTTAAATCATGTAAATGATTTTTTAGCGCTGCGCTTACCACTATTAATATCTAGAGCAATAATTCCATAACGATTTTTATAAGCATTTAATCAAGATCAATTATCAATATAAGTTCACATATGGAATCCAAAACAATTACTACCATCTTTAATAGCACGTTTGACTTGTTGAATATGTTCATTTAAAAATTCAATTCGGTAATCATCAACAATAATATTTGATTGTTGATGATTACTAATTACTTCATCAGCGATGCCAATGCCATTTTCAGCGAGATAGACAGGAATATTATGATAGTTGTTCTTAATATGCATTAACGCTTCATAAATGCCTTCAGGATAAATTTCTCAACCACGCGATTTATTAATTCTAATGTTTGGTTTTTGATAATCATTATAATATAATTGATTAGGTAGCTCTTTGCTAATTTTATTAACTGGTGCTTTAATGCGCAATGGTTGATAATAATTAATGCCTAAAAAATCAATTTGATATTTTTTAATACTATCTCATTGCGCTGGAGTATTAGTTCACATTCAATTTCGAGCTTTTGCTTCTGTGATTAGCATTGCTGGAATTTCACCTTTAACACAACCATCTAAAAAATAACTATTTTGTCAAATATCAGCTCATTTAGCTGCTAAGCGATCACTTGGTGAATCACTTCTTGGTTTTGGTAATTTAATATTTAAAATGATGCCAATTTGACCATCGTATTTTCCAGCACGATAAACTCTAATCGCTTCCTTATGCGCTAACAATGTGTATCACATTGATTTTAGCGCATTAGGAATGCTTTCTTGAGCAGGATAGTGGTATTTATATAAGTATTGACATTCAACATGAACAATTGGTTCATTGAATGTAACTCATTTTTTAACACGATCGCCAAATAGTTCAAAACATTTGCTAGCATAATAACTATAAAATTCGACACTTTTAGAATTAGTTCATCCGCCAATTTTCATTAATCACATTGGCATATCAAAATGAAAAAGATTAATAATTGGTTCGATGTCATTAACAATCATATAATCAATCATTTGATTATAAAAAGTTACTGCTGCTGGATTGACGTTTCTACCATCAGGTATTAAAAAGGTTCATTGAATTGAAGTACGTAATGAATTAAAATTAGCTTTTTTAGCTCAATCAATATCTGTTTTATATTGATTGAGGAAATCATTACAGACGAATTTTTGCTGATAAAATTTTTCCGGATGTTCTTGGAATCAATAATCTCAAGTTGATTGTGATTTATTAATACCAACTCCTTCAGTTTGCGGACCAGAAAAAGCACTACCTCATAAAAATTTTTGTTTCATATTTTTAAGACCTCCGTTATTTAATAATTGTAATATAAATAAAGTATAAAACTAAAAAATAAAAAAATAAATTGCTTTATTATAAAATAATTCAGTCATAAGTTAAATTTTAAAAAAATGCTAAATTAAATATTTTTTATTTTTTTTCATAAAATGCTTGTGTTTTTCCCGAAATAAATATATAATGATAGGGCATAAATATTTTTATTTATTCGTATATGGTCGTTATCGGGAAGTGGCTCAGCTTGGTAGAGCATTCGGTTTGGGACCGAAGGGTCGCAGGTTCGAATCCTGTCTTCCCGACCATGGGGTGGTAGCTCAATTGGTAGAGCACCTGTCTTGCACACAGGAGGTCGCAAGTTCGATTCTTGTCCGCTCCACCATTGGCGGGGTAGCTCAGTTGGCTAGAGCACTCGGTTCATACCCGAAAGGTCGCGAGTTCAAGTCTCGCTCCCGCCACCATATGGACGTAACTTACATTAATTCGGACTCTTAGCTCAGTTGGTTAGAGCCACCGGCTCATAACCGGTTGGTCACAGGTTCGAGTCCTGTAGGGTCCACCACGGAGGAATACCCAAGTCTGGCTGAAGGGATCGGTCTTGAAAACCGGCAGGTCGAGAAATCGGCGCGGGGGTTCGAATCCCTCTTCCTCCGCCATTATATCGCAGGGTGGAGCAGTTTGGTAGCTCGTCGGGCTCATAACCCGAAGGCCGTAGGTTCAAATCCTGCCCCTGCAACCATTTAAGGTCCTGTAGTGAAGCGGTTATCATGCCTCCCTGTCACGGAGGAGATCGCGGGTTCGAGTCCCGTCAGGACCGCCATGGTTCAGTAGCTCAGTCGGTAGAGCAAGGGACTGAAAATCCCTGTGTCGGCGGTTCAATTCCGTCCTGAATCACCATTTATATCAATAAATGTTGACCAAAACACTTTGAAAAAAGTGTTTTTTTTATTATTATATTTCTAAATGTGGGACAATAATGTTAAGCGAGGTCATATTATATGTTGTTAAGATACCGTATTAATCTAAATTTTAAATATTTTTTGATGGAAAGTCACATCAGAAAAGTTGTGAATTCAAAAAATTTAGTACATATTAAATATAAAAATTTAAAAACATTTTATCAAAAATATCATAAAAGTTTTGTTGATGATTATGTTTTTAATTGTTTTGTGCGCTATTTCAATACTAATCGCGAATATAATACTAATCAACTAGAAGAGATTTCAAAAATAATTAAAGAGTTAAAAATTGATTTAGACTATTATTCCCAAGATAGTATTATGAAATTATATGAAAGTCAATTTAGTAAAATTAGACCGTTGAAAACTCAAAGTGCTCCTTTTCAAAAATTCAAAATGGAAAAAATCTATTTTCAATTTTTGAAAAGTCGTCTAAACATTATCACTGATCAACATAAATTGAAATTTTGAATTAATAAACCGTGATTTGGGAATATTTATATTACTAATAAACGGATTATTTTTGTGAATGATGGTGTTGAAAAGAGTATTTTTTTAATTAATAAAAATCATATAAAAATTAAAAAACACAAAGTTATTATTGAAGGTCAATATCCCGTTAAAGATAGGTATATCCTATTAGTTCATAACTATGAAGCTTTAATAATTGCTCTAAAAAGAGTCTATAAATTATAAATAACTTGTTAATCTGAACATATGTGTGTATAATCGTTTTAACATTATTTAATAAAAAAATATTTTAAAAAATTAATAACTAAGGAGTTGGTTATGTTTTTATTAGATTCATTAACTAATACTCAACAAAAAATAAGTTCTAAAAATAAACAGATAAATTTCTATCTTTGTGGTCCCACCGTTTATAATTATATTCACATTGGAAATGCTAGACCTTTAATTAATTTTGATGTTTTACATCGCTTATTAATTTGAAAAGGCTACCAAGTTAATTATATTCACAATTTCACAGATATTGATGATAAAATTATTGCGCAAGCGCAAAAAGAAAAAACTAGTGAAGTTGAAATTGCAACTTTTTATATTCAAGCTTATAATAAAAATATTAAAGATTTACGTATTTTAAAACCGAATACCCAGCCCAAAGTTAGTGACTATATAGCTCAAATTATTAAGTTCATTCAAGCATTAGTTGATCAACAAGATGCTTATGTTAAAGATGGCAATGTTTACTTTGATGTTACTAAATATTCTGGTGATTATGGAAAAATTATAAATTTAAAAAAGGAATTTCTTACAAATCAAGCTGATAATACAAGTGAGTCCCCTAAAAAAAATCATCATCAAGATTTTGCTTTATGAAAAAATAATAATGTTGGTTTAACATGGGATTCACCTTGAGGAACTGGTCGACCAGGATGACATACTGAATGTGTTGTTTTCAATCAAGAATTATTTAATCACGAAACAATCGACATTCATGCGGGCGGGGTAGATCTAAAATTTCCCCATCATGAAAATGAACGCATTCAATGAATTGCTTTAAATAAAAAACCTTTAAGCAAAATTTGAATTCATAATGGACAATTAAATATTAATAATATTAAAATGTCAAAATCTTTAGGTAATACGTGATTATTAAATGATGTTCTAGAACAATATAGTGCTGATATTTTAAAATTTATTATTTTAAATAATCATTATCGATCACCAATCAACATTAGTGAAAATAATTTTGTTCAAGCAAAAATTAATCTCGAAAAGTGAAAAAACAAATTACAATCACAATATAACGAATTGCAAATTAATAAAATTAATTTAAATTTTTCAACTACTCAAATTAATCAAAATGTTAACTTTAAAAAATTTCTTAATTTTTTAGAAGCAGATTTAAATACTGCTAATGCAATTAGTGTGATTAATAATAATATTAAATTATTAAGTAAAAAACAGAGTTTAACTAGCTTAGCATTGTTATTTGTTACTACTAAAAAAATGAGTGAAATGCTAGGATTTCATTTAGAATTACAAAATTTATCTGATAATGATTTAATTTTGTTAAACGAATGACGTAACCATCAAGCAAATAAAAATTATCAAGAATCTGATCGAATCCGCAAAATCTTAATGAAAAAAGGAATTGTTTCTTAATTATGGAAAATATATTAATATATGGTAAAAACACATTAGAATTAATCTTAGATATTGATTCAAAATTAGTCAAAAAAGTTTATATAAACAACATCATTAAACAAGATGACCTTTTAACAAAGTGTCAAGATGCCCGTATTCCAATTGAATTTATTGATAAATTCGAATTGAACCGAATTAGTCGTGGTGGTAATCACCAAAATTTTATTGCAGAAGTTAAAAGTCCAATAAATCATAATCTAAATATTTTAGAGCATGTTGAACAACCTAATCCTTTTGTAATAATGTTAGACTCAATCACTGATCCTCAAAATTTTGGTGCTATTTTAAGAGTTGCTGACGCCGTTGGCGCTAACGCAGTAATTTATAGTAAAAATCGTCAAGTAAAACCAAATGCCACAATTGCAAAAGTATCAACTGGGGCAATGTATAGTGTTAAATTAATCGAAGTTACTAATTTATCTAGAACTTGTGAACAATTAAAAAAATGAGGTTTTTGAATTGTTGGTTCAGCATTATCGAAGGATTCACAAAATATATCAAATTATGATTATAAAATGCCAATTTGCTTAATTATCGGTAGCGAAGGCAAAGGCATTAGCAAGAACTTATTAACTAAAATAGATATGAAGGTGAAAATTCCAATGAATGGAAAAGTACAATCTTTAAACGCTGCTTGTGCAGCCGGAATATTATCTTATAAAATTAAAGGAATCCTGTAGATGAGAAGTGAAAATATTAATAAATTGATAATGCTATATCAAGAAGAACAGAAATTTCATTTGTTTTCAAAACTAAAGCAACTTTTTGCATTAGAAATCGATATTCATACGAAAATGGCTTATAATAAATATTTCAAATTTTTAAATTATAATGAAATATATGTATTAACAGAAATTTCATTTTTTAAACTATTAAAATCATATGATGCTAATAAAGGCGCTAGTTTTAAAACTTATTTAAATAACTTTTTAAAATACCGCATTAATGATCAAATTAAAAAAATGATCCCCTCAAAACAAGATGCTTTAAGAAATTATTTTAATTTAGATAAAATTAAAGAAATTTCACCAAAAAATCAATATATCGAATTACGAGATTTTGATTTGCAAGATTATATTAATGATGTCCAATTATCATCATTAGAAAAACAAGTGTTTATTATGCACTTTGAAGGTGAAAATCTGACTAAAATATCTAAAATATTAGAGATAAGTTATAAAGCAAGCGATAATGCGTTGCAAAGAGCTAAGAAGAAATTACAAAAAAGTATTATTTTTCAGGAACCAATTTCCTAATTAATAATACTTTTGCTTTCTTTTTTTCAAAATATATATATAATTAATAATAGTCATACTATAAAACTTAAAGGAGTAAAATTAAACTAAATTATGAAAAAGAAACTAATTAAATCAATCAGTTTACTGACTTTAGCAACTTCATCTTTAGGATTAGTAAGTTGTTCAAGTAAGAAAAACGATTACGCTTTCGATTGAAACGAAGGCCCAAGAACCAGCATGAGAGAATTTATCAATGATATTAAAAAAGATAGTGGTCAATTTAGTAAAACAGATAATGTTATTTACAACGATTCGATCAACTTATTATTTAAAAGCAATCATAGTGCATCTGAATTTAACGCTTTCAAAAGTGAAGCGCAAAAGAAGATGAATGATCAAATAAAGAATTTTAAAAAAGCAGATGGTCATGACTGAAAAAGTAAATGAGTAAAATCATTAAAATCTAAAGGTTTCACTAACAATGGTGATTATTTAGATAGTTTAATAACTGCCTCAATTGAGGGAGTTGTAAAAGCTGACTTTGGTTATACAATGGAAACTAAAAGTTTAGCTACAATTAAAGATGATTATAAAGATGGCTTAACATTTACAATTAAGGGAATTAATTTAAAAAATTCTTGAAATGATACAGCTAATGGTAAAGATAATTTACCAGGTATTACTTATGATCAAGCAACTCAAACTTCAACAGTAACTTTAACTGCGCAAGATATTATCGATAACTTTACTTCTGATACTTCATTAATAAATGGTGATCATTACGTAATGAATAAATTCGGAATTAAAGCTTTCTATATTTATAACATCGTTAACTTGCCAGTTTCAGTACAACATTCTTTAGTAAAATTTAGTTGATTCCCGTCAAAGGATAAAACTAATAATTTCGGAGAAGAGCCTTCAATGGCAACTGCCGATATTAAAGCAATGTTTTTCACACTGCAAGCAATCGAAGATAAAAGCCATACTCAAGATTTATCAAGTATTGCAACTAGTTGAAGTGAAGATACTGGTTCCGGTGCTAAAAAAGGATATTTAGGATCTGTCAACTTATTAAAAAGTAGTTACGTTCCTGGATTCATCGACGGTATGTATAACAAAATTATTAATGGTGATACTGGATCTACAACAAAAGCGTTTCCGATTACTTTAGCAAGTTATGAAGGTATACTAAATTCATCTGGTGCTATTCCAAAGGGAACTAGTTGAGACAATCCTAGCATTTGAAAAAAATTCGACGATGCTACTAACGGAGCTCAATGGAAAAAAAATGTTGCTACTGCAATATCAAGAGCAATGCCAAGTTTCGCTTCTTATTATACATTACCAAATCGCAGCACAGCTGGAGATTTAGTTAATGTAATGGTAAGTAAAGATGGATTCCATTTTTTCAATACTGAAGATAATCCAATCACAATGCTTAAAAGTGATTTAAATCAAAAAGTTAATAATGTGGTTTCGAGCACATCAAACAATATTAATTATGGTGTTTTAGACAAATTTAGCACATGATTAGGTGGATCAAAATATTGATTCGAAATGAATGCGCTAAATTTAGTTAAAGATGCTTCGAAAGATGCTAACGACACAAGTTCAATTTTGCCAAAAGCTGAATATGATAAATTTACTTCAAAATTAATCAATACTAATGTGTTGTCTGTTTTAATTACGAACATCCAAAGTTTTATTAGTGGAAATCAAACATGAATGCAAAATAATGCCAACTCTGAAATCAAATGAACAGATACTAAATGAGCAAATACAGATTCAATTAGAAGTATCTTGAATAAAGATATTCCAGAAATCCAAAATTTTTAAGGAGATAGAAAGATGAAAAAGAATAATTCACTAAAAAAATTATTAGTAGTATTTGCTAGCTTTACTTCTGTAGCTGCCATTGGACTGTCGACTATAAGTTGTGGTCATTCACATGGTTTGAATGCTGAAGACGGGCACTGAGTTGAACAATATGGTTCTAACGAATTAAAAGAGCTATATTACACTGGCGTGGCAAACAAATTATATAAATCGAATGATTTAAATAATAATCCTAATAAAACTCATAAAGTAGATTCTGTTAAAGATATGGCTAGTAATAGTTATATTGATATGAAAGAATACTTATTATTAAATAACTTATGAAGTACTGCTAACGCTTCAAAAAACTACACTACTTCTGGATCTGATCTTATTAGTAATAATATGATGAAAGATCGTGATTGAACTGATTATAAAACAAGTTATGCTTCTGCTTTAAAATATTTACAGTTTAGTGATTTGCATAAAGTTTTAAATGGTACATGAACTGTTAATAACGTTAAAATTAGTCCCCAACAAATTGTTGAAATTTTAAATATTTATTATAATTTAAACCAAGACGTTCGAATTACAATCAATAAACAAATGATTGATATGTATTATTTAGAACAATTAGTATCTTACAGTTCAATTTATAGTAATTCATATTTAGTACAAGCAATTCAACAATATAAACCAGCAATGCTGTGAAGCGTTGATAACACGAAAGATAATACTAGTTCTCATTTAACTGACTTAGCAGCTAATATGCTAAAAGTACCAACTACAAATGGTACACTAGCTAATGCTAAACAATGAAACACTACTGCTTTCAATACAAAAGAAACAACTGATACATGAGCTAATTATTACAACACTGAAACAATTGCGCCACAATACAAATTATCAAGCTTAGGAATTGTTCCTAAAGTTGATAGCTTTACAAGCAATACTACATTAGGTATTTTCAATCAGTTGTATAATTATCAAGGTATGAAATTTTTAGGTGATAAATTAGTTGATAACCAATCAACTGAAAGTTTATTCAAATACACACAAAAAGACCAAATTAATGATCTATCATCAACTAATTTACTATATACATATAAAACTAAAAATGATGGTACACCAGATACTTCAACAAAAATTTATGTACAAGGTAAAACTGCCAGTTATCATATTTATTATGATAAAAGAATTGCTAACGTTTACACAGCAGCAACTTCAGGTTTACCATTTGGACAATTTAAATTAGCGACTGAAGTATCAAAGAGTTCTGATTTAGAACGATATGTTGCGCTGCAACTATCATCAAAAATCGAAACAGATGCTCTTAGTTTATATCAAACACTATATTACATCAACGTTCATAATGATGATGTTAAAAAAGTTCAACCTGCTGGTACAGGGAAAGATAACTAATTATGGAAAGTCTTTTCTCTAAAATCATTAATGGGACAATTTCTTCATATAAAATTTATGAAGACGATAACTACATTGCAATTTTAGATATATACCCTAAAAACAGCGGTCATTTCTTAGTAATTCCAAAAAACTATAGTAAAGACCTTATAAATATTAAAACGGGTGAAATTGGTCCCTTATTTACGCAAACAGTAAAACTTGCTAATCAAGTGATCAAAGCTCTCGGTGCTAGTGGATATCAATTACATGTCAACACTGGTAGTGACGCTGGACAAGAAGTAATGCATACGCATATTCATGTCGTTCCTTATTATTCACAGAAGTGCGTTAATGACAAAATGGATTTTAACGTGATTCAAAAACAAATTATTAATAATTTGTCATAATTATGGATATAAAAAAAATACATCATTTAATTATGATGTATTTTTTTATGTTAATTTTTTAAGAATAGAAACTCATCATTAAGTAAAGAAAGATTAAAAATACTACTATAATGCTAGTTGCAAAATAAAATTTTAAATAGTTAATTCGTTTTGTAATTTTATTTTTATATAAATGATCTTTAATTGTTTCTTTATTGATCTTATCATAGACTTTCTCATTAATAGCAATCATTACCAGGAAGGCCGCTGATATTGATAATGGTACTAAGTATGTTCAAGAGCGATAAAACGCCGTAAACTCTTTCATTACCCCGTCTGAAGGGATTGGATTAAAGGAGAAGCTGTTGATATTGTTGAAAATGAAATCAATTGTTCCAGCTCCACCCGGAGTTGGCATAAATGTGTTGGCAACATTAACGATTTTTTGGGAAGATAGAAAAGCAAAATAACTAATGTCGGCGTCTAAATTACCCATTGCTTTTTGAGCAAAGTAATAGACGGCTAGAAATGATGGAATGACATTAACAAAAATCAATAACATCATTGTTTTTTTATCTACTCAAATTGCTTTTAATGTGGTACGTAATTTTTGAGCTTCATATTCTAAACGACTTAGTTCGCTATCGTAATCTTTGATATAGCGAACTTTTACTCCAATTTTTAAAATTAGGCGAATTAGTAATTTGTGGATTTTTGATGATAAACCACCAATCATAAAAATGACTGCTGCTAAAATATCCATGAAAAAGCCAATAATTACTAAAGCTAGTGCTCAATGTCCTTTGCTACCGTTTTCGAAAAAAGTTTGTTGTAAAATTACAATTCCAGCAGGAATTAAAATGATGGCAATAATAATCTTCACAATTTGATTAATAATTGTTTCAATTAATAGCGCTGAAATTAACTTATTAGTGTTAACTTTTTTTCGGCGTAAATATCAAACTTGCAATATTTGACCACCAGTTGAAAAAGGCGTGATTCCTGAAACTATTTTATCAAGAATTTGAGCAACGAGTGCATGACGATATTTTAAGCCGGTATTAAATTTTTTACCAACAATCCAAACGCCTAAAGCACTGAAAGGAACTCAGTTTAAAAAGATAACAACGATAAAAGCCAGAAAATACCAAACTGTTTTAGCAGTTAGATCTTTACTACTATGATTTCAGACACTTCTAAAAATATCTCAAGGGTCTCTGTTGCTACCGCTATAAAATTTATAAACTAAAATAAATAAAATTCCAATTAAAGCGGCGCATCAGAATGATCAAATGCCAATTTCTTTTTTAGAAATTGTGCCACCTTTAGAAATGTTTGTTAAAATGTTAATTTCTTTTTCAATGTTGCGAAATTTAATCATTGCTTTGATTTTATCTTCGGCAACAGTTGAATAATAAATTTTTAATTTTGGTTCTGTGCCTGATGGTCGAATCGCAATTCATGAACCATCTTCTAAATAAAATTTTAGCATATTAGTTTTTGGTAAATTATTAGTGGGTTTTAAATAATCTTCAGTTTTAATAACTTTTAAATCACCAAGACTGTCAATATGTTGACGCATAGTGTTCATAAAGCTATCAATTTCGTCGTTATTATGAACTGTTAATGCAATTGTTTTTTCATAAAAGAAACCATATTGTTGATAAATATCTAATAAAACATCATAAAGATTTTTACCTTGTTGTTTGTAGAAACTAGCAGCGTCAGCAATTAAGAGAGCGGTTTGTAATGCATCTTTATCACGGCATAAATCGGGATTAATTAAAGATCCATAAGATTCTTCAAACCCAAATAAAAATTCTTTATCATTTGAATTTTCAATTAAGTCACCAATTCATTTGAAGCCAGTTAACGTTTCTTTAACAGCAACACCATAATCTTTAGCAATCAAATCAATTAATGTTGTTGAGACAGTTGATTTAGCTAAAAAATATTTATCTTTTTTAAATTTAGGTAATTGATTAACTAAATAATAAAATAGCACGATTGATGTTTGATTACCGCTTAAAATTTTATATTGATTTTGTGATTTTAAAACTACTCCAACGCGATCTGCGTCAGGATCAGTTGTTATTCCAATATCGTATTTTTTTTGTTTTAGAATTTTAATGACTTGTTCATAAGCAGCAGGATTTTCTGGATTTGGTGTTTTAGTTGCATCAAAATCTGGATTGGGATCACGTTGTGATGGAACAGTTAAAAATTGATAGTTCAATTTTTCAAAAGCCGCTTCCATAATATAAGTCGCTGTTCCTTGTTGTGGCGAAAATACAATTGATGCTTTGTTTTCTAAATGATTATTTAGTGGAATATCTAAAAGAGCATTAATATATAAATCACGAACATCATCACCAATGCTTAATCATTTTGATTCTTGATCATATTTTAAATTAAAGAAATCTAAATTTTTGGCAATTTTAGTAATTTCGTTTGTCGCATTTGGTAATAATTGACATCCATTGTGATCATAAACTTTAAAACCATTATATTCTTTTGGATTATGTGATGCTGTGATCACAATTCCAGCAGCTAAATTTAAATGTCGAACTGCAAAAGATAAAAATGGTGTTGGTTGTAATTCGTTCTTATTAAATAAATAAACTTTAAAACCTAGTGCTGTTAAAATTTGGGCACTATAAATACTAAATTCAGCAGACATATGACGATTATCATGAGCAATAGCAATTCCGGATTTTAAATTAGCAAGATTTTTATTTTTTAAATAAATACCTAAGCTTGCGGCAGCTTTACGAATAGTATAAACATTTAATCGTTTGTTACCCGGTCCTAATAAACCTCTAATGCCAGCTGTTTTAAAAATTAATTCTTCACCAAAATAATCCTTGATTTTTTTAGGCTTAATTTTTAAAAGTTCGCTACGCATTTCTGGTGATAACGATTTGTTATTTAATCATTTTCGGTATTCTTTATTTTCGATATTAAGTTTTGATGCCATTAATTATCGATAACGCTTTTTCGCATTTTTCTTAGATGTACGAGATGTTCTATCCGCTAAACGATCTGCGTATTTGTTGCTAATTCGTTTGTAATATTTATCTCAATATCCAGAAATAATATCAGCTGAATATTTGCTAGCAATTGCTTTACTAACTTTTTCGGCAGCACGATATTTCTCTTGATTATTTAATGTTTCTTCAATAATGTTAGCAAAATCTTGATTATTATTTGCTTTTAAATATTTAGTGAAATTAAAAATTTCGGCATATTCTGGTAAGTCTCTTAAAACCATCGGAATGCCAACGTTGGCAGCTTCTAAAATTGACATTGGAAATAATTCACTCAATGCTGGCATAAAGAAAATGTCTGAACAATTTAAATATTCATTAACTTGTTCAATTGGAACACGACCTTTAAAGAAAACGTTCTCTGGTGGATTAGAGACAAATTCTTCAATTTCTTTATGACCATGACTTAATTTTTTGAAAGCAAAACTACCTAATCAAATAAATTTAACATCTGGTAATTTTTTGGCAACATCGATAAATTCTTTAACACCTTTACGAGTCTGTAATTGCCCAACTGAGACAACAATTTTATCTTCAGGAAAAAAATTGTATTGTTTACGTAATGCTTTTTTTTCAGCAGCCGAAACTTTATGGAATCCTGAAGCATGTACAACGTTAGGAATATAAGTGATGTTTTCACGTTTCACACCAATACGCATTAAATCATCAATAAACATTGGATTAACAACGACTAATTCATCAGCGTGTTGTAAAAAGTAATTTGATCATTTAATAATTTTATTAACGATGAAAAAATGAAAAAAGTTTTTGGGATCATATGATGTATCCGTATGTGTCCCAGGAATGAAATGGACATTGAAAACAACTATTCCACGATAAACACCGCGACGCATTTTTCACTTATAGCGGGGATCGGGTGAATTAACATGAATAATGTCAGCATCTTTTTTACGATTAACAAAAGCATTGTACTCAGTCGTAAATGGTTTGTTCTTAAAATTTTTTAAAAATTCACGTCAAGCTGATCCTGGTCCTGTAGCTTTAACTGTATGAGCACTAGATAAAAGATTAACTGATAATTTTTTGTTTTTTTGAAGATTAATTTTTTCTTTATTAGACATTTTAAATCAACTACCTTATTTCTTTTTTAATAAACTTGCAGCGGCTTGATCAATAATTAATGTTGTATCTGGATGGGTTTGTAAAATCGTACAAGGTCACATTTTATCAATTGGTGATTCTACTAATTTTTGGATAGCTTTTGCTTTATTAGTACCATAGGCAATTAATAAAATTTTTTTAGCTTGAATAATATTGCTAATTCCCATTGTAATAGCAGTGTGTGGTACTTCTTTAATATTATCAAAAAAACGTGCATTAGTATTAATTGTGTTTTCTGATAATTGTACAATATGCGTTTCACTATCGAAGTTTGTTCCTGGTTCATTAAATCCAATATGACCATTAACTCCCAAACCTAATAATTGAATATCAATTTTATGATCATTTAATAAATTATTATAATCATTAGCATTTTTTAGACTATTACCAATTCCTGAAGGAAAGTTAATATCATCTTTATTAATATTAATATGATTGAAAAAATACTTATTCATAAAATAATAATATGATTGTGGATGTGTTTTACTTAATCCAATATATTCATCTAGATTGAAAGTTCTTACTTGACTAAAATCTAGTGTTTTATTTTGGTTCATATCAATTAATTTTTGATAAGTTTTAATTGGACTCGAACCAGTTGCTAAGCCAATAATCGGATTTGGTGTATTAATAATTTGATCAGCAATTATTTTTGCTGCTGCATCAGCAATTTGATCAGTTGTTTCTAAGATTATTAATTTCATTTAAATTGCCTCTTTCATCAAATTATTAGTTTTTAATTTACCAAATAGTGGTTTCCCTTTAACGAACACTTCAATAATTTCTAAGTATTCATTTAAGATGATTACATCAGCGATCAATCCGCTTTTAATAATACCAACTTTGTTGTTGATTTTTAATTGTTTAGCAGCATTAAAAGAGCTCATGCGGACAGCATCAGAAATAGTTGCGGCGCTATATCAAATGATATTACGAAAACATTCAATCATCGTAACTCCACTACCAGCAATTGTGTCAGTTCCTTTTAAAGTTAAAAAGGCCCCTTTTTTAGTAACGGCCATTCCGCCAGACATATAATGATCGCCATCATCACAGCCTTTAGGATTGATTGCATCTGTTACTAAAGTGATTCGTTCTGGTCCAAGAATTTCATAAGTTAGCGCAACGATTTCTTTACGAACATGAATCCCATCACAAATTAACTCATTTAAAACGTTTCCTTTGTAATGAAAACTAGCGGCCACGATTCCGGGATCACGATGACGGAATCCACTCATCGCATTATATAAATGCGTAGTGTGAATCGCACCATGATCAAACGCTTCTAATGCTTCTTCGAAGTTAGCATTAGAATGTCCAACTGAAGGAATAATATTTAGCGCTTTTAAATCTTTAGTAAATGTTTTATTACCTCTTTCGGGTGCATAAGTAATAATTTTAATATTACCGTTAGCAGCTTCTTGAAGTTTTTTAATTTCATTAATATTAGGTTTTCTTAATAAAGATTTTTTATGAGCACCTTTGAACACTTCTGAAAGATATGGCCCTTCTAAATGACAACCTAATAATGTGGCTGCAATTGATGGTCATTCTGGAGAATTTTGTAATTCCATTGCTTGATTCATTACTTTAAGAGCACGTTTAATAGTGCTTAATTCCGCCGTAATCGAAGCAGCAACAACTGAAGTTGTTCCTTCTAATGGTAAGTCAGATAAAAAAGTTTTTCAACTTTCTAAATCACTATCCATAAAATCTTTTTCAAAAGCACCATGAATATGCATATCAATAAAACCAGGAATTGCAATTAAATTTTGACAATCAATTTCTGATTTATCAACAGCACTATTATCATTTGATTTAATTTCAGAAATTAAATTATTTTCTAATATTAAAGTTGCATCATTTAAAGTCTCATTATAATTAATAATTTTAATATTCTTTAAAGTTGTCTTCATATTTATAGATCCTTCTTTGGTTTAGTTTTTAGAACGTGAATTGTATTCTTGAGCGATACGCAGTGCTAATTGTAATGAATTATAAATCGCTTGAATTAAAGCATAAAATAAACGTAATTTTAATATTCTTCTAATAATTGTATATTCGTGTGGTGTTAAATCACCATTTTTTAAACAATTATCTAAAAATGGTTTAGTTTTTTTAAATAGTTCTATTCTGAAAGCGACAGCAATTCAAGAACCAACGACTATTAATACAATAAAAATAATTGCAAAAACAGCATATAGTGCTGAATCTTCTAATGCGTTGGCAGAATTATTAAGAACATTAACACCAAATATTGGTAAGACTAATAAAATCCCAATTATATAAGCTATTAACAGCATTAATCCTGCTAACGGTGAAGCAAAACGATAAATTCAAATTCGTTTTTCGCGCTTCTCAACTAATGTTGCAAAATATCCTTTTTCCATAGATTCATTTAAAGTTCAAATTGATTTTCGACAATAAGTTCAACCTTTTAATGACAATCTTTGTAAACGACGACTGTAATTTCAAAAAGTAAACCCTCCAAATAATCAACGCGCAACTACGTTAGTATTATTTAAATGATAATATTGCATTGTTTTACGTGAAAAATTCGCTCCATTAAAACGGCGATTATTTTTACGATAAATTCATGAATGTTTAATTCAATAGCAAAAATAAAAGATTCCTGTAATTGTTAAAATTAATCCTGTGAATCCCAAAAGACTGGCTAACACATATACGAGAGCACTTGGATTTGGACTTGTATTTATTAATAAATTTTTAATTATTAATCACCTCTTTTAATATTATACTATTCTTCAAAAAAAAGTGGTAATCATTTTAAAATAATTACCACTTTTTTTATATATTTTTTACAGTTGAGCAATGATTTTTTTAATCGCTGCTACTTTGTCTAATTTTTCTCAAGGTAGTCCTTCAATATCTTGGCGACCAAAATGCCCATAAGAACTAACTTTAAAATATCATGGTTTTTGTAAATCTAGTTCACGAATAATTCCACTCGGAGTTAAGTTAAATAATTTTCTAATAATATTAATAATTAATGATTGATCATATTTGCTAGTATTTTTAGTATCAACTCAAATTGATGTTGGTTCAGCAACACCAATTGCATAAGATAATTGCAATTCAATTTCTGAAGCAATTCCAGCTGCTACTAAATTTTTAGCAATATAGCGAGCAGCGTAAGCTGCGCTACGATCTACTTTAGTTGGATCTTTTCCAGAGAAAGCTCCGCCCCCATGACGCGCTGATCCGCCATAAGTATCAACAATAATTTTACGACCAGTTAAACCAGTGTCGCCAACAGGCCCACCAATTACAAATCTACCAGTCGGATTAATTAAAATTTTAAAATCTGCTGAATTAGGTAAATAGTTATTAACTACTGGCTTGATAATGCTATTTTTAATATATTCATAAAAAGCGCCTAAATCAATATTATCTAAATGTTGAATTGACATTAAAACACTATGAACTTTTGGACAAGTAGCATCAGTATAATCGATAGTTACTTCTGATTTCATATCTGGGCCAGCAAATTTAAACGCTTTGCTTTTACGTAAGTGTGATGCTTTCTTAACTAATTCATGAGCAATTGATAGCGCTAGTGGCATATAATTTTTCGTTTCATTAGTTGCATAACCAAACATAATTCCTTGATCTCCAGCACCAACTTCTTGAGCAATATCACTAGCGTGATTTACTCCAATTGCAATATCGTGTGATTGTTTATTAATTAATATTTCAATTGGATATGTTGCTGGATCAATTCCAGTAGCTGTGCTATAACCAATATGAGCTAATACATCACGTGCCACTTGTTCATAATTAACATGTGCTCTCGTTGTAATTTCACCTGAAATAATTAACTTATGTGCTGTTGCAAAAGTTTCGCAAGCAACTCGTGAATAGCGATCTTGTGTTAAACACGCATCTAAAATAGCGTCTGATATTTGATCACAAATCTTGTCAGGGTGTCCTTCCGATACTGATTCAGAAGAGAATAATAATAAATTTTTTGTTTTTTTCATAAAAAAACCTCTTTCTTTAATTTTAAATTAATAAAATTAGAAAGAGGTATTTAAATTCATAATAAATTTATTATTGTTAGTGTATTTAATACACTCTGGAACAAACCACCTTGTTGTTAAACAATAGGTTGGTGCAAGTCATCGACGTTCTCCATCTCGTTGCCTCTTAATAATTTTAGTTGTAATTTATTATATCTTGTTTTGGCTTATTTGTAAATAGGAAATAAATTATTTTCCAGTAACTTTTTTCATAGCATTAGCTACAAATTCTACTTTAGGACCAATAATTATTTGTACTGTTTTTTTCGAAGGAGTAATAATTCCAAAGACTTTTAATTTCTTAATAGCTTCTTTTTGAACTTTAGCGCCATCATGTACGATAATTCTTAATCTAGTAGCACAATTTCCAATAGAATCAATATTATCATTTCCACCTAATAAAGGTAGAATTTGTTCTGATAAAGTAACTCATTGTGATTTTTTAGTTGTAGGTGCTATTGAATTAGCTGAACTACCTTTTGTTTCGTTGTATCCTTTATGATCTTCTGGCTGTTCGTTAACGTCAGACACGATATTTGAGTGACGTCCCGGTGTTGCCAAGTCGAATTTCTTGATAAAGAAAGTAAATAAAGAATAATAGACACCAGCACATACTGCGCCGATTGGTCAAATTCATAATGGGTTTGATCAAATAGTACCAATGTTTTTGAAGTAATCTCATGATGTAGGTAATGAAATTAAGTAATCAAACAATCCGGCTGAGAATCCAAATCCAATATGGATGTTCATTGCCACTACTATGAATGAGAATATTCCTGTTAATAATGCATGTAGTCCATATAGTGCAGGTGCTAGGAACACAAATGAGAATTCAATTGGTTCAGTGATTCCTGTACAGAATGAAACTAAAGCGGCTGATCCTAAGATCCCCATTGTTGCTTTACGATTTTCAATTTCTGAACAAAATATCATTGCTGCTGCTGCTGCCGGTAGACCAAACATCATAATTGGGAAGTAACCTGATTGGAATACTCCGGCTCCCTTAATACCATGCGCAAACGCTGAGATATCTCCGAAAGCTGAAATAGTTTGACCGGCGTGTGGTGTAACTCCTGGTATTACACTACCTCCTGAAAAAGGAACTTGGAATCAGAATATTGTATTAACAATATGATGTAATCCGAAAGGTAGCAGGAATCTGTTTAAGACTCCGTAAATTCCAGCCATTAATCCAACAATCATTGTATTGGCTTGATGACCTGGTGATGTGAATGATTGGTTAACAACTCAATGTCCGAATAAATCGAATACATATCCAATTCATGGAAGAATTAGAGCTGCTACAACTCCAACAATCATAATTACGAATGTTGTTATCATTGGAATGAAACGACGTCCTGAAAAGAATCCAAGAGCTGCTGGTAATTCCACTTCTTTATAACGATTATATAGGAATGCTGTAGTGAACCCTGAGACGATCCCCCCCAATACTCCTGGGATAACATTTCACGCTGGTGCAAGCTTCCCGTTAGTATTTGTAACTGTTCATAATAAATGAGATAAGTTAGATGGTACTGTAGTATTTCCAACTTTAAAATCTCCTGTAAGTACATGTGAATAAAATAAACTTGGTAACGCATGTGCTGACAGTAATCCTTTAAGCGCTAGTAGTGCTAATGCTCCTACTAAGGCTGCCTCTCCTCGAGAGTCTTTTGTTAATCCAAATGCTAATCCGATAGAAAAGAAAAGCCCTAAATTACCAAAAAACGCGTTTCCGGGTGCGGCAATAATATTACCTAAGATGGCTTGAATGTTTGTTGCTGCGTCTGCTCCAACATTGTGAAACGTTCCGGCAAAGATCCCAACACGCATCAATAAAGCTGCGACTGGCATACAAGCAATCGGGTATAGAAGTGCCTTACCTAGATTCTGTAATCTAGCTAACATATTTAAAAGTCTCCTAACTTTTATAAATTAAATAAATTTTTAATAAAAAATAAATAATAAGTATGGGACAATCCAAAAATCAAATAAAGATAATTAATTATTCCAATTTCCATTATAGCACTAAATATCTAAAAAAAAAAGCATTATTTGAGTTATTCTCAAACAATACTTTTTTCGTGTTTCGGATTACGAATGTTATTTTTAGAAACTAATAAAACTCCGCCTATCATAATAAATAAGAATATTCAGAATCACCAGTGCAATTTATAATCGTTATTTCCCGATATGCTACTTAGTCAACCTAAGCTTGCAAATATCGATTGAAAGATAGCTGTACTCAAAGTACAACTGTTATAAAATGCCGATGCAATTCCTGAACCAATTACTCGAACTGAGTTGTAAAAAAAGATTCTTCCAAAAAACATTGTTGCTCCAACGATAGCGATTCCGATTAGAAATTGTCAATTTGTAAAGAATTCTCCATACCATTTAGCAGATTGTGAAATGCTAACATTTGTAAATAAAGTAGCAATCATAATTACGAATGGGGCTGCCAATGCACCAGATAAGACTTTTAAATTAACGATTGTATCGGTTTTCATTTTCATATTTGAAAAACGAAGGGCAGTATCAATTAAAATATTTTCAATACTTCAACAGACAGGCGCTAAACAAGACAATACAATTCCCATAATTAACATTGTTTTATAATGTTCACTAACATCACTAGTAATTATTGTAACGATTCCCATAACTAAAGCAGAAGCAAAAGTTAAAAAAACTCCAATTCAACCATAGATATTAATTCTATCTTTGAATATTATAACTGCACCAATCATTGTAAATATTGGCATTCATGCACTAAATGCAGAACCGTATGCAGGACTACTGAATAAGATTCCTAAAGTTAAAAATGTGTAACCTAGTGGTCCAGATATTATTCCACCGATGACAATTAATCAACCTCATTTATTTTTTAATAGATAAAACATATCTTTAAAATAATTTTTAATTTGACCACGAAGCAAAGCTGTCACTATCGAGGTTATTGTGTTGAATAATTCTTTCAAAGCTACGAATACAAATCCTCAAATAATAATTTTATAAGTTTCGTTCCCGGAAAAGGCCCATTTTATAGAACCGTGTTGGAAAGCTAACGATAAAATCAATACTGGATATAGGCCATAAAAAAAGGAACAGGCTACCCCTGATATAATTCCTTCTTTTTTACGACTAAGTTTCATTTTCATAATGTTTCCTACCGATCTTTCTAAATTAATGGGTATGGTAATACTAAATATAATAACATATTTTTGAAAAAATACAATAGAAAAGTTAGTTTTAATTAAAAATAACTAATAAAACTAACTTTTATAAAATTTTATTTTTTAAAAAACTAAATAAATCTATTAAATTGAACAAAGTTCGGTTTTTCCTTCATTAATTCTTTTAATAGAATTAGATAATCTTAGAATTTCTTTAACAGATCTAGGCATCTTAACGGCGTTAATTGTTTTGTTTCATAAAATACCTTTATCATCCATCATTAACGTAACACGGTACGTTAATTTGAACTCTGGGTCATAAAAATTGTTCGCTTGCGCTCATTCAAGTGGAATTGAAACAAATGAAAACGGTAATTGGTGATCAGCTTTATATTTTGCTAATTCTTCAGGTGATGCTAATGAACCAACAATAATGTTTACTCCAGAAAATTGATTGTTGATTGCTCCTAAACGAATGACTTCGCTATCGCAAATTGAAGTTCCTGCTTTGGGAATAATGAATAAAATATTATATTGATCTTTACTAAAACAAATTTTATCTTTTATTTCACCATTACAGTTGACTCCTGGGAAATTAAGATTTTCTACTTTTTGACTAACATTTAACATAAAAATACTCCTTAAATTTAGTGATATTATATCGATCATTCAATAACAGTTTTAAAATCATTATTTAAATCTTTTTGAAAAGCTTGCACAATTTCTTTTAAAGACTTTACATTAATTGTATCACTAATCAAATTTTTAATGTGTTTATTAAAATCTGGATTTTTTAGTAGTTCCTTAACTGCTAAAAAATCTTTATAACCGCTACGAGATCTTCCGATAATAGTTATTCCTTTTTCCAATAAATCACGCGCTTTAAAATTAAAATTATTTTCACTTATACCTAATAAAACAATAGTACCTTCTGGTTTTAATAATTTAATAGCCTCTATGATAATACCGTTTTGATTGTTACCGCCCACACACTCAAAAACTAAATCAAATTTATTGTAATCAGATTTCATTGGTTGTTGTGTGGTTTTATGGTTAATATGATCAAATTTGTTTATTTTAGTTTTGTGCTTTCCAAAAATAAAGATGTTGGCATTTTCTAAGCAAAATTTTAAAAGTAAACTTGCAGAAAAAGCGATTGGCCCATCTCCAATAACTGCAATATTTATTTCTTTATTTGTTGAATTGTACTTGGTTAAAATATGGAAAATGCCATGATAAGCTACCGATAGTGTTTCGCACATTATCGAAGATTCTAATGGTATATCATTTATTTTTATTAATCTACGTGGATCCATATCAACAAATTCTTGCATAAACCCATCATACCCTGACCCTCTAAATTTACCAGGTATATAATTTTCTGAAAAATCACAATTGAAAAAATTAGGTGTGTTTGGAATCATAGCTACTCGATCGCCTTGTGCAAAAGTGTTACTGCCGTCATAGACTACTTCCCCAACAGCTTCATGAATTAAAGCCATCGGCATTTTTTTAGATAGCACAGCTTTAGTTCTGTTACCAGTGAAATATCGTTGATCAGCTTTACAAATTGCTAATAATAATGGCCTGATAATTACGTTGTTATTAATATCGATGGAACGATAAGTTTCTATAAATTGAAATGGTTCAATTAATTGATAGATTTTATTAATCATTATTCTCACCAATATCAACAATTGCTCTAGCTAGTCTCAAATCATAAGGTGTTGTTATTTTAATATTAGATTTATTAGCATACACTAATTTAATTGGATATTTGAAATAATCAAATATTCCACAAACATCAGAAAAAACATCATTGTTTATTTTCTTATAAAGATCTTCAAAAGTGGCCATAGAAAATGTTTGTGGTGTCATTCCTAAAAACATTATTTTTCGAATTGGAATATTCTTAACATAATCTCCATCATTACTTTCAACAATAGTGTCAGTAGCAGGAATTACAGTATCTATACAGATTCCTGGTTTGTAAGCTTTAATGTTAGCTATAATAGTAGCAAAAGACACGAAAGGTCTAACAGCATCATGTGTGATTAATACTGCATCTTCTAATGAAAATTCTTTTTTAATGTATTTTACAGCATTAATAGTGGAATTGTTACGAGTTGTTCCACCATTACAAATAAATATTTTATGAATAACGTTTTTATCAAATGCTTTATTTATTTCTATTGTTAAAAATTTAATTCATGAAATTCTACAAGAAATAATGATTTTATCAATTTCTTTTACTAATAGAAAACGAGTTATAGTATGAATGATTATTGGTTTATCATTAATTTTTAAAAATTGTTTTGGCGTTTTCAGATTGCCCATACGATCTCCGGAACCACCAGCTAAAATTATTGCTATATTTTGCATATTAACTCCTTATTAAATTAGAGATATTTTTAATAAATAATAACTTTTAAAATTGGTTAAAATTTTAATATGACTTTTTGATGTTTCATCAATTATATTATTTGTATAAACTAAAATATCATTAATTTTAAAATTTTGTAAAAATAAATAGTCTGATTGATTAATGATTCCTTTGTTTTCTATGTTATGAACAACTTGTTTTATTGCTGTCTTTACTTCTTGATTAGTTAAACTGTTTTTTCCATTATTTAAATTTAATTTATTTAATAATTTAGTTACATCTTCTCCATTTCAAAAAGGACTTATAAAATAACCGTTTTTTAAAAACAATTGCGCCTCTATTGCATCACTACTGATTATTGTAAAATCATTATATTTTAAATTATTATTAAACGTGCCAAAATCTTTAGGAGTTAGATAGTTATGATGTTTATCTAATACAGCATAAGAATGATGGCTATACACATTACTGAAAACACTTGATATTATTAAAGGTGTTAAAAAGATGGCTGATATCAAACATTGCATTTTTTTATTATAATTTCTTGATAATAATTTTGGGCTATAGTTTCACATATGCTTAATAAATAAATAAATAAAATTTTCCACAATTAAGAATACTTCTAAAATAGAAATATAATATATTCGATAATTAGTATTTTTTAATATTAAAAATATAATTGGTCAAACAAAAGGATTCATTAATATAATAATTCAAAATTGTCCAAAAGTAATTTTGTTATATTTTAGTAAATGAAATCAAGATATTGCAAAAGCGATGACAAAAATTACAAAAATAAAACTGATAGGATGGTTTTTATTTATATCAAAAATTTGCATAAAGCATTGCTTGTAAAGAAATTTTATATTTCAATTTGGTAAAAGATTAGGCATACAAAATACAAGTAATAGTAATGGGGATAGTGCCATTAATCATATAAATATTTTATTATTAAACTTTTGTAGTAGTGGATTGATAAAATTGGCTATATTAAATTTCAATAAAAAGAAAGCTACTATCAAAATTCATAAAGTTATAATGATCGAAAGTGTTATATTATGGTTATCAAATCTAATTAAAGGTAACCAAGATATGAAAGCGATTATCATAAATATTAAATAGTTGTTAATTTTTTTATTTCATAAAATGTAAGCTAATATTATGAATACGCTGACCAAGATAAAATATGTACTTATCGCTGAAATCGCTAGAGGAAAAATAATTAATAATATATTATCTCGTTTTATATTTGAATTATAGATTTTTAATAAAAAGTATATGAAAAATATTCCTAAAAAAAATCCAACATCCACACCTCTTATACTTTCAAATAATATTCAATAAAAAATATTAAAAATAAAAAATATAAAAATGATAAAATAAATAAATATATTTGACTTTTTAGGTCTAAAAAATAACATAAATATTAATATAGTAAAAATAAAAATAAAAGATCTATTAATATATAATGTTGAAAAAGCAGCATTATTATTAATCATATAAAATAAACTAATTAATTCATAATAACTTTCATTTAAATAATAACTTTGCGACAACATTGTATTACTGTACGAATTATATTGGTTTTCGTTAACAAATCACGAATTACCTTCAACCATATTGACATAAAAATAATTATCAGCATCTCAATGCAATATAGTTTGTGTTAATAATAATAAAAACACAGAAACTACAATAATTAATATTAATAGGTCGGTTTTGTTTTTTAGTCAATTAAAGGTAATCTTTTTGATAATTATTTTATAAATAAATCAACTTCATATAATAATTTCTAATGTAATAAAAGTCACGAATCAAAAAATATAATATAAGGAAAATATAAAAGGTAAAAAATTAGCAAAAAAAACTAATGCCATCATTAGTAAAAATGATATAAAATATCTAATTATTGAATTTTGTAATTTAGTATTTTTTATTGGCAATAAATTATTAGGCACTAAAAAATAAATTGGAAATTGAAATACAATTAATAAGATTAAAATAAAAATCAAAATACACCATCCTTAGACTTTGGTTTTAAATGTTTTTTAAAATTCAGTTTGCTACCGCATCTTTTTTATGATGGGTCGTTATTTCGGAAGCGATTTTTTTCAAATCAGTATTGGCGTTTTCAACTGCGATAGATCTGCCCACAACTTCAAAAATACTTTGATCATTCATTGAATCACCAATTGCAGCAGTTTTTTTTAAATCTATTTTTAGTTTTTTACATAAAAATTTTGCAGCGGTTCCTTTAGAAGTGTTTTTAGCTGTAATCTCAACAACCCAACCATTACCAGAAGTTGTGATTGCCAAATCAGGTAATAGCTTTCTTAAATCTTTAATTATTTTTTGTACTACACTTTTTTTTCTACCAGTTAACAATATTTTATAATAATTTTTATTTTTAATACGTTCTAAATGATATTTATTATGTAATTTTACAGGTACTTTTAAAAATTTAACATAAATTCTAGTTAATAAATTAGTACCATAAAATTCAAATGGTTCATCAAACTTAATTGAAAAACGATATTTTTTAGCAATTTCTATAATTAGATTAGTATTTTTGGGATCAATTAATTTTGAATAAATAATTTCATTATGTGATAGATTACCAATGTATGCTCCGTTAAAAGCAATATAATAATTACCAAAACTATTAATATTAATTTTTTTTTGCAATTGGCGACATACATTAAATCCGCGTCCGGTATTGATGACGGTGTAAATTCCTTTTAATTGTGCTGCTTTGCAAGCTTCGATATTTTCTGGACTAATATAATTGCGATCTTTTAATTTACCATTAACTAATGTTCCGTCAAGATCAATAAAAATTACTTTTAATTCCATGATAGTTGCCTCCAATATCAGGTAGTAGTTAAATAGCGTTAACTTTTTGTCTCACTTTTTTAACTAAAAATTTTCTTGGTATTAAAAATGTAGCTAAAGAAATAAACCAAGGTTTGCACATAATAATTGTACTTCTTTTAAATGTTTTATTAATTATTTTTTTATTATATTTTGCTTTAATATATTTTGTTAAAATAGCATAGTTTTTTTTACGAGATTCTTTATTCGGAATTAATTTAATATCAATTAATTTAGAGCAAACAAAACGAAATAATAAAATTTGAAAATCAACATCATTAGTAATTGTTTCTAAAAATTGATTAACTTTGATCGTTTCTAATTGAATTGCACCAAAAGTTCTAGTTATGCTTTCTGGATGATCTCCAAAAATTCAAAAAGGTTTATTGATATGCAATATTCTAACGCTTGGTTTGCTCATTTGCATTCACATAGCAACATCTTCATCATAGCTTACTTTTAAATCAGCAGTTATACGACTTGCGAGAGATTTTTTAAAAATTTTATTAGCGATAGCTAGTGATTTATACATTAAAGTTTTAAAAGATATTTCTGAAACTTCAGATTTTACTTTTCATAAAATTGGTTTGTCTGTAACTGATTGTTGGACGCAAAAAGAACCAATATCATAATCGCCTTTATTAATTTCATCTAAATGATCAGCTAAGTTTTTAAAACCAAAAACATCATCAACATCAATAAAAGACAAATATTTAGCATTTGCTTCTTTGATACCAAACATGCGGATTCTATATAAATAATTACTCATTATTTCGACATGACGAATAAAAGGGTTTTTTAATTCTTTATAAGGGAATTCATAATCTTTATTTTTAACTAACAATATTTCATAATCAACATTTGAAAAATATTTATCTATTTGTTTAATAATGTATTTAATATTTTTTTCGAATTGTTGTTTATGATAAGGTAAAATAAAACTGATTAAATTCTTGTTTTTATTCATAAAACTAACTCCTAATATTAAAAATATAATATTTTTAATAATTAAATGATTTTATTTTCCAAATTACTAATATTTTTTTATTAATTATATTTCTAATATTATCTTCAAATTTTTGTTTATGATAAGAAAAAAATAAAACTAATTAAATTTTTCGTTTTTTCCATGAATATTGACTCCTAAAAAATGAATAAAAATATTATATTATTATAACATATTATAATAAAACAATAAAGAAATTCACATATCAAAACTTACTTAAATTGTCTTTAATTATTAATTTACCTTTTTATAATTTATATATATTATTCATAATTTTAAACATTAAAAACTAAATTGTAGAATGATTTAAATTGTTATTATAATCTTAATAATTTTATAAATAAAAAAACATTATATAAAATAAGTTAATTCATTATATATTTTACAATACCTCTTAATTTAATTATACTTAACTTGTTATTGAATACTTAAAAAATAAAAAAATAAAAGAAAGCTATCATACTTTCTTTTTTAAATAATATATAAAAATTATGCTGATTTTGCAAACTCTCTAATTCCCTGTTCGGGTTTAAATCCTGAAAAACGATTAACTTCTTTACCGTT
This sequence comes from Mycoplasmatales bacterium, assembly GCA_965222855.1. Lineage (GTDB taxonomy): Bacteria > Bacillota_I > Bacilli_A > Mycoplasmatales > JABABV01 > JABABV01. The sequence goes on from CBDCUL010000008.1 coordinate 65,464, forward strand.
TTTAATCAAAACAATTGTCGGAACTGTTTTAATGTTGAATTCTTTAGCATATTCAGCTTCTTGATCTACATCAACTTTGATAATTTTGGCATTCATAGTATCGTCTTGTGATAATTTATCCAAAATTGGTGCAATCATTTTACAAGGTCCACATCATGTTGCGAAAAAATCTACTATGACTAATTCGTTATTATTAATAGTATCTAAAATTTCTTGTTTGTTGCTTGATTTCATATTGTAATTCTCCTTTTTACATAAAGTTGTAAGTTAATAATACCACATTAGATTATAATATGGTATTATTTACTTTCATTTTTTTTATAAATATTTTTTAAAATATTTTTTAATAGTTTATATTTTGATTTATTTGTTATATACTCTGAATACGGTCTTGTTTTATCAAAGAAAATATTGTGACTTCTATTTTTTGGTGCCTTAGGAATGATCATAACTTGATCCCCATAAATTTCAAATAACATCGCTTTTGCCGAAGCAGGAATTGGTAACTTTAATTCTGCAAATTTAATATATTCAACATTTACTTCGATTAATGATCGATTCAAAATATGTTCTGGAAAAGTATTTCTTTTACTACTACTAAAAGCTCCATATTGATAATTATCAGTTAGTTTTTCTCATTTCTTAATTTTGTTTGCAAACCTTTTTTTAAAAAATGATGATGGAAATAGATAAGAACAATATTTAGCAATGTAATAACACGGGGAAAAAACAGCTATTTTTAAAAAACTAAGATTAGAATTTTGTTTTCAATATTTAAAAACAAATTGTTTATGACGAATATGAATAAATAAAAAAATTATTTGTCATATTTTAAAATTGAATTTACTGTAATTTAATGGAATTTTTATTAACTACCGATATATCAATAAAAGTGCCTGATGCTCATTTAACTTTTTCTTTTCATCTTTCAATAACAGTAACACTAGTATCAACTCATTTAATGATCATATTATCATTATCTTTTGATAAAACATTATGTAATTTATATTTTTTGGGAATTTGATCAATTAGTGAAAATAATTTATTAGTGTTTTCATAATCCATAAAAATATCAATATCATCATCTCATGGAATAAACCCTTTATGAACAACAGCTCCGATTAAACTGCCCATTCAAATAAAGTATTTAATATCATGTTTTTTTACAAAATTTATCAAAATCAGCAATATTAATTAACAAATTTTTTTGAATTGCTTTTATATTTGAATGATCATTCATATGTTACTCCTTTTATTTATTATTTAATTCTTTTTTAAATATCTTAATGTTTTTTTTGTTATCAACAATATTTAAATATGATTTTGATAAATTTAAAAATACTAAGTGTTTGTTGTTTTCAATTTTATTTTCCGGAATCTTCATTACTTCTACACCATATTTATTTATAATAAAATCAATGCTATTAATTAGTATTGGTAATGATAAATTTTCAAATTTTGATGTTTTTTAATGGCGATTCAATTGTTTCTCGTTTAAAAATAATTTTAGGAAATTCAATCGGATCTACCAAACAAGCATAGCGATAATTTTCTGTTAAACTGTTTCATTTAGTAAAATGATTATTTAAAATTTTTTTAAATTTTTGAGATGTAATTGGTGTTAACATTAATAAAATTTTGAATAGTCAAAAATCATGGAAAAATTAAAATAGTCAATCATCAATTTAAACTTTTAAAAACTAAATTTTTTATATTTTAAATAAAATAAAAAAAGAAATTATGCGATGTTTAAAAAATTTAAAATTTAGCATTTTTACTAGGAACTTTGTCAAGTGGAAAAATATCAATAAATATTCCACGCGCTCACTTAGCTTTTTCGCTTCATTGTTCAATTATTGTAGTACTAGTGTCTTCCCATTTCAAGAAAAAGTTATCATTAGTATTTGTCACAGCTTTTTGAATTAGAAATGGTTTTGGTGCTAAATGAGCCACTTGTAATAATAAATTATAATTAATGCGATCCATACAAACATCAACATCATCATCTCATGGAATAAACCCTTGGTGGCGTAAAGCGCCAATTAAAGTTCCGTATCCTAAAAAATATTTAATATTGTGTTTTTTACAAAATTTATCAAAAGCATTTAAATTAACTAATAATTTTTTATGTAATTCTTTTAAGTTATTATTTGGCAATTGTTAAAGTTTCATCGCTTTTTAAAGTGACAATATAATTATTGGCAATGCTTTTGATGTTTTTGATTTCTTCAGGAGCAATTTCCGGTTGCCTTAACAACAAAAAATTAATGCTTTTGTTTTTGCATCTTGAGAGAATTTTTTATATTTACTATCAGCTTTTTGTAATGATGGCAAATCATCAATATCAAAACAGCTATTTTTAGCAATTTTATGTAAATAAATTTTTGTTTTGGGTTTTTCTGAATTTAAATCGTTAATAAAGATATCTTCAAAATATCAGTCATTCATTTCGATGCTTTTACGATATTTCTTTAAATGACGTTGAACAAATTTAGTAGTATCTTTAGCAATAAAAGTTACTTCACGATGAGCAATAATATTAATTCCACCACTTTTTTTAATTTTAGTGATTTGATTTTCTTTATTTACTTTAAGCGTTCATTCATTTGACACGCCAGAAATTTTTTCACCAAACATTACTGTATAGGGATATTTGTTATCAAAAATATTAGTATTAAAAATAGTGTCACCATTAATAATTAAACTATTTTTAATTTTTTTACGTACGAAATATAAAGTTCCAATATTATTACAATGTCTTCAATTGAAATTATATTTTAACTTAACTTTAAATTTGCGTTTTAAATATTTAAATTGACTTTTTTTATAACCTGTTAAAACAGTAATATTTTTAATACCTTTTTCTTGTAATTTTTTAATAATATCTTCAATAATAATAATCCCTTTAATATCTAATAAAGGTTTTGGTGTTTTTTCAGTTACTGGCAGCAAACGCATTCCGCGCCCAGCTGCTAGGATAAAAGCTCTTTTAACTTTATACATATTAATCTAAACTCCTGATCTATCTTTAATAAATGCTCTAATACCAGTCATTAAAAGTTTATTTTGACTAGGTGTTCCTACGGTAATTCTTAAACCAATTGTACGGACACAACGAATACAAATATTTTGATTTACTAGTAAATATTCTCTTAACTCAACATTAGTTCATTTTTGATTATTAGTAATTACCAAAATGAAGTTCGCTTGACTTTTAAGATACTTAATATTAAGTTCATCAAATAATTGGTACAGTTTAGCTTTTTCAAGTTTGACTTGCGCTTTTATATCTAAATATCATTTTGGGTCTTGTAGCGCTGCCGTTGCTGCATATATCGCGTATTTATTAGCTGAGAACGGTTGATATGTTTTGTGCATCGCTTCAATTAAGTAAGGTTGGGCGATTGCGTAACCAATTCGAAAACCACTTAAACCATAATATTTTGAAAATGTATGAAGTACTATTAAATTATCATAGTCTTTAATTAATTCAGTCGTGTTATATGGGAAATCTACTGCATCAGCAAATTCAACATAAGCTTCATCTAAAACAATTAAAATTCTTTTTGGAATTTTGGCAATGAAATCATATAGTTCTTGCTTCGGAATGTAAGTTCCTGTTGGCATATTGGGATTAGTAATATAAATTAATTTTGTTTTTTCATTAATTGATTTTAAAAATAAATCAATGTCGTAATTATAGTTATCTAATTGTGGGATTGTGATAACGTTATTACCAGTAATTTTACAAGTTTTAATTTGACGCCCATAAGTTAATTCTGTAATAATTGATTCTTCATTATTATCTAAAAACACTCGGGGAATTAAATCAATAATCGCATCACTACCATTAGCTATTAAAATATTTTCATTTTTAACATTTCATAATTTAGCAATCGAAGTTAATAGTTTTGTCGGTTTAATATCTGGATATATAAACCCTTTAATATTTTTTTGATTTTTAATTCATTGATCTACTAATGGTGAACAACCATAAAGATTTTCATTATAATTCATTTTAATAATTTTTGGTTTATATTTTAATTCTAATTCTTTCATTGAAGGAATGTTATGAATTGGTAAATTAGCGATCGCAGCTTTAATTTTAATCATAGTTATTTACTCCCTTTTTTAACAACAAAGTAATCGGATCTTCTTGTTTCAAATGATGGTAATTCTAAATAATTATCAAACTTTTGTTTTAGAATATCTTTTGAATTTTTGAAAATGCAATATTGACGATTTTCAAAAGTAATTAGTTTTGTGCCTTTGTTAAATCAATCTTTATTATATGTTCTTATTGATTCTCTAACAGTGAATTTAGAATTACTTAAAAAATAAATATTTTTATAATCTTCATTAGTTATTTTCATATCTGATTTATATATATAATGATATACCAGTTTGCTAATAATTTTTCTAGTACCAGGAAATCACCATAAATATTTTTGAAGAATTGGTGTGGCTGAATATCAAATGATATTCATATTAAAAAGTCGACGATTAATTACACGTTTTTTTATAGGCGCTTTATTAAAAACAAAAACATCTATAAAAGGGGTCGCCCATTTATTATTATTATCTAATAAATCTTGTTTAAAATATATTCTATTAACAGAACGGTTTCATTTTTTAGTTTCATAATCTGCTAAAAATAATTTTGAGTTTTTTTTAATATGTTTTTTTAATTTTAAAAAAGATGCTGTGCTTAAAGCGATGTCAATGTCATCGTCTCAAGGAATGAATCCCTGATGTCTGATCGCTCCGATTAAACTCCCTCACATTAATCCGTATTCAATATTATTTTTAATACAAATGTCATGAATTATATCCATAATATTTAATTCAGTAGTTTGGACTGATTTTAGAAATTCTATTTCTTTGGCGTTCATATTAATATCTACATTTTTATAAATCATTTAATAAATCCTTTCGTATTTCTTAACTTCATAATTTATTTTATAAAATGGTGGCTTTGACGATCTTTAAAAGGTGGTAATTTTAAAAAATTAATATAATATTCTGTTAAAAAATTTTCAGAATATTTAAATATACAATATTGACGATTTTCAAAAGTAATTAGTTTTGTGCCTTTGTTAAATCAATTTTTATTATATAATTTTGGCTCTTGTTTTTTAAATGCATACGGATCACATGGTAAATAAACATTATCATAATTTTCTGATTTAATCATTTGGTCGCGTTTAAATATATAGTTATAAATTTTTTTGATAATTGTTTTTCGAATCCCAGGAATTAATAAAAATGTTTTTTGTGACCACATAGAAGATAAATTTCAAAAAAAAGTCATATAATAAAAAGTTTTTTTAATATGTTTTGGGTTTTTAGGTGCTTTGTTAATAATAAAAATATCAATAAAAGGAATTTCTTCAAAATGTTTTTTTCCTTTGTTAAGTAATCTTTTTTTTAAGTAAACTTTATTAATAGCACGATTCCAATTTTTAGTTTCATAATCTACTAAAATTATTTTTGAATTATTATTTAATAATGCTTTAAATTTTAAGTAGTTTGTTGAAGTCATTGCAATGTCAATGTCATCATCTCAAGGAATGAACCCTTGATGTCTAATCGCCCCAATTAAACTACCTCAAAATAGACCGTATTCAATATTATTTTTGATACAAACTTGATGAACAATATCCATAATATTTAATTCAGTGGTTTGGACTGATTTTAGAAATTCTATTTCTTTAGCATTCATATTAATATCTATATTTTTATAAATCATAATAACATACCATACCTTAAAAATTAAACTAAATTTAGAAGTTTTTTTAACAATTAATAAAAATAATTATAACATAAAAATACTTAATAAAATAATTGCTAATCTATATTAAATGCAAAATTTAGCATAAATTATCAATTATTTTATTTCTGTATAAAAAAAACACCAAATGGTGCTGGCCATAATGGTATTTAAAATGAAATGGTGCGCAAGAAGGGAATCGAACCCCCACGTCCTAAGACACTAGATCCTAAGTCTAGCGCGTCTGCCAATTCCGCCACTTGCGCGTATGGTGATCCCGAAAGGGTTTGAACCTTCGACACCCTGGTTAAAAGCCAGATGCTCTACCAGCTGAGCTACGGGACCAAAAATAATGGTGCTGGAGACAGGAATCGAACCTGCAACCTACTGATTACAAGTCAGTTGCACTGCCGGGTTGTGCTACTCCAGCGAATATGGTGGGGCGTACAGGGCTCGAACCTGTGACCCCCTGCTTGTAAGGCAGGTGCTCTCCCAACTGAGCTAACGCCCCGTTAATGGTGACCCGTACGGGGTTTGAACCCGTGAGTGCATGCGTGAAAGGCATGTGTGTTGACCGCTTCACCAACGGGCCATAAATGGCGCCATGTATAGGATTTGAACCTATGACCAATCGGTTAACAGCCGATTGCTCTACCACTGAGCTAACATGGCATAAACAATTATTTAATCATTGTGTTGAGATTGTGTTTAGATTATTTGAAATGCCTTAATATAATAGCATATCAATCTTATAATTTCAAGTAAAATTCAAAAACTTTTAAAAACTTTTTAAGAAAATAATTTTTTAAGAATGATTGTTTGTTTTCTTTCGGGGCCTACAGAAAAAACTGAAAGTTCTAAATTTGTTAATTCTTTGATTTTATTTAAATAGTTTTGGGCATTTTTTGGTAAATCAATAAACGCGCTAACATTAGTAATATCTTCGTTTCATCCAGGCATAGTTATATAGACTGGTTCAACTTGTTCTAGTGTTTTATTGTCAGCTGGCATTGTTTTGATGATCTTGTTGTTAATTTTATAATCAACACAAATCTTAATTTCAGCCACGCCACTTAAAACATCTAGCAAAGTAAGGGCAATGTCAGTAATTCCTGAAACACGCTTAGCATAGCGTAGTGCAACGATATCTAATCATCCGATACGTCTAGGGCGTCTAGTCACTGTTCCATACTCATTACCGCGTTCTCTAATTTGATGCGCTAATTGACCATCTATTTCTGTCACAAACGGCCCTCCACCAACACGCGTTGTGTAAGCTTTGACAATTCCTAACACTTTATTAACGTACGCAGGCTTAATACCGCAATATAGCGGTATTGATGCTGCCGTTGGAGAAGATGACGTTACCATTGGATAAGTTCCGTGATCGATACATAACAGCACTCCTTGAGCGCCTTCAAATAAAACTCTTTCATTATTTTCAATCGCTTGATTTATTAATAATGATGTATCAGTTACAAAAGGTTTGATTTGAGCAATCAAAGGTTCGTATTCGTTAAAAATTGTTTCAGCATTTAAAGTTGGTAAATTATAAGCTGCTAATAAAATATTTTTTTCTTTAATTAGTGCTTTTAATTTAATTAGGAAAACTTGTGGTTGAATAAATTCAGCAACTCTAATTCCAATTCGACTATACTTATCTTCATAAGTTGGCCCAATTCCTTTTTTAGTTGTGCCGATGCTATCTTTCCCTTTAGCAATTTCGCGTGCTGCATCAAGTGATTTATGTAAATCTAAAATAATGTGGGCGCGATTAGATACGAATAAATTATTATTAACAATTCCCTGCATTTTTAAAATTTCTAATTCTTTTAAAAATGATTTTGGATTAATAACCATTCCGTTAGCTAAAACATTTTTCACATTTGGTGTTAAAACACCTGATGGAATTAATGATAATTTATATTTAACATTATTAACAACAATTGTATGTCCGGCGTTATTTCCACCTTGATAACGAACAACCATATCAGCTGCTTGACAAGCAAAATCGGTAACTTTACCTTTACCTTCATCGCCTCATTGAGCGCCCACAATAGCTAATGTGCTGAATTTTTCCATATTTTTAACACCTTTTTTATAATCTTGATATTTTATTTCTATCTAATTTTATAATAAACCAATTCTTTTGTAAATAGTATCAACTTCTTTTAAATGATATTGTGGATTAAAAATGTTTTTTAATTCTGTTTGAGACAGAATTTTATTAATTTCAACATTTTTAATAACAGCATCAAAAAAGTTTGTTTTATTATTAAAACATTTTTTGGCAATGCTTTGCACTAAATCATAAGCATTTTCACGGTTAAAATCTTTATTAATTAAACCGTTCATTAATTGTTGTGCATATATTAAACCTTTAGTGTGATTAATATTTTCATTAATACGCGCTTTATCAACTACTATATTAGCAATAATATTAGTTGTACGATTCAACATATAATCAATTAAAGTTGTCGCATCTTGTAATATAATACGCTCAGCTGAAGAGTGTGAAATATCACGTTCATGTCATAATGCAACATTTTCAAAACTAGTTAATAGATAACCGCGAATAACACGGACTAGTCCGTTGATGTTTTCAGAAGCAATTGGGTTTCTTTTGTGAGGCATTGCACTTGAACCTTTTTGGTTCTTAGTGAAGCGCTCTTCTAATTCACCAACTTCAGTTCTTTGTAAATGGCGAACTTCTAAGGTAATTTTTTCTAATAGAGTGGCAATTAGTGCAATTGCACTAATATATTGAGCATGACGATCTCTTTGTAAAACTTGTGTTGATATTTTTGAAGAAGCAATTCCTAAATCAGCACAAACGAAGTCTTGAATTTCTGGTTTAGTATTAGCAAATGTGCCGACAGCGCCAGAAATTTTACCAACTTCGATATTTTTACACGCTGCTTCAAAAACTTCGGTAATGCGCTTTAAATCATTATATCAAAGTCCAAATTTTAAACCTAATGAAGTGACTTCGGCATGGATTCCATGTGTTCTACCAATAATTGCTAGATTTTTATATTTTAAAGCTTGTGATTTTAGCACAACTTTAAAATTAGTTAAATCTTTTTTAATAACTTGGTTAACTAGTTTTAAACGATAACCTTGAGCAGTGTCAACGACGTCAGTTGAAGTTAATCCATAATGAATTCACTTTTTTTCTTCGCCTAAACTTTGACTCACAGAACGTGTGAACGCAACAACGTCATGTCGCAATTCTTTTTCTAACTTTTCAATAACATTAACATCAAATTTAGAATTTTGCAAAAGAATAGCTAGCGTTTCATCAGAAATTTTACCTGTTTTATTAAGTGCTTTACAAACGCTAAGTTCAACTTTTAATCAACTATCAAACTTGGCTTCATTAGTTCATAAATCAAATAATTCTTTTCTAGTATAACGAGAAATCATATTACTCTCCTTCTAATTAGGTTAATAATCTGAATATTTTAGAACAACAAAATTAACACTTCTTAAAGAAGATAATTTTTTACCACCAGAATAAGAAATTGAAGATTGTAAATCTTGTTGCATCATTTTTAGAGTTTCTCAAATTGAACCTCGAACTTTAATGATGTCTTTTTTACCTTCAACATAACGTTTTTCACCTTTATTGTATTCAGATGCTGAGCCAAAGTATTCTTTGAATTCTACCCCATCATCATTAGTAACAAGGTTTCCTGGAGATTCTTCATGAGCAGCAAACATTGAGCCAATCATTGACATAGTTGCTCCAAATCTAATTGATTTAGCAACGTCTCCGTTAACACGTAATCCGCCATCAGCAATAATTGGTTTAGTTGCTGCTTTAGCACATCACTTCACATTTGATAATTGTCATCCACCAGATCCGAATCCGGTTTTTAATTTTGTAATACAAACTTTACCAGGTCCGACACCAACTTTGGTAGCGTCTGCTCCTCAATGTTCTAAATCTCTAACTGCTTCCGGAGTTGCTACATTACCAGCAATCACAAAAACTTTACGACCTAGACGACGTTTGATATATCTAATCATACGACAAACTGTATCAGCATGCCCATGTGCTATATCGATTGTTATAAAGTCTGGTCTAATATTATTATTTTTAAATTTATCAATTAAATCATAGTCCGCTTTTTTAACACCAACAGAGATTGAAGATACTAAATTCATTTTTTGCATCTTCACTACAAAGTCAAAACTGTTGAAATTAAATCGATGCATTACATAGAAATAGCCTTTTTGAGCTAGTTGAATTGATAACTCTTCATTAACGACTGTTTTCATATTTGCAGGTACAACAGGCATTTTAAAAGTAAATTTACCTAATTTAACTGATGTATCACATTCGGCTCTTGATTCTACTATACATTTGTTAGGAAGTAACATTACGTCCTCATAATCAAAAATTCGCATTTTATCACCGATAATATTATAATGTAAAAATGATAAAAATACAAGAATTTATCATTTTTTCTTTACATATGTTTAGAAAAATTAATGAATTCTTGTATTTAATTAAATAACTACTACAATAAACTGTTTAATGATAAGCGCCAATATGACAATCCACAATATTAAAGTTACGTGTCTGTCTTTTACTTTAAGGTGAATTCATGATCCGATTAACGATCCGAGCACTGCTCCACCAATAATTGCGATTAAATAATATCAGTGATATGTCATTCCTGGATGTGATAATAAAGTTGCTGCACCAGTCAAGGCGGTGAAAAATTTCACAAACATTGCTGTACTAGCTGCTTTTTTAGCTTTAAAGTTAAAAAAGATTAATAATCCAGGAACTAATAAGATTCCGCCACCAATTCCTAAAGAACCAGATGCTAGTCCGACAACTAACCCTAAAATTGAACTTAAAAAAAGCGGTCATTTTAATTTTAATCGATTACGGAAAAACATTAAAACAGCAATAATTAATAATAAAAACAAAAAGATAATGTTGAAAGTTGCTGGTGTTAAGCTAGGAGCAATTATTTCAGCACCAACAATTTCACCAGGAATCGCTAATAATACAATAAAAAATCAAGCTTTATAATTAGGCTTTGATTTTTTAAAATAACGATAATTAGAAATGATCGACATTATAAAAATTGCTGATAATGAATATAGCGTTGCTTGTAAAGGTGGTATATGTAGGAATGTTGTCATGATTGGCATCATGATTACTCCGCCACCAATTCCAATAACGCCACCTAAAGAAGTTGCTAAAAATCCAGTTAAAATTAATAAACTAATAATTATATATATTGACATGTAAAACCTCAAAACTATAAATTTTATTTTGAATAATTATCAATTATTATAACATATTCGCCTTTAATAGTTTCGGGTAATCCATCAAGAATTTCACGAGCAGTTCCAAAATAAAATGTTTCATGCATTTTAGTTAGCTCTTTAGCAACCATTACATTTGGTTGCGTTGTAAAAACAACATTAATGTCTTCTAAAGTTCTTTTTAATTTATATGGTGAACAATAAAATATTAAACTAAATGATAAATTCATCAAACTAGTTAATTCAGTTTGACGTTTCCCAGTTTTTGGATGTAAAAATCCAAAAAACAAAAATTTATGATAAAAGCCTGAAGCGGCCATTGCATTAATCAAAGCGCTTGGTCCAGGAATAACACTTAAATTAAAGTTATGTTCTTTAACTAAATTAATTAAACGATATCCTGGATCAGAAATAGTTGGCATTCCAGCATCACTAACTAAAGCAACATTTTGACCATTTTGTAAAATTTCGATAATTTGTTGACTAGTTTGAATTTCGTTATAGTTATGATAACTAATTAAATTTTTATGTTTAATATCTAGTGCTGATAATAATTTACGAGTGACACGTTTGTCTTCACAAGCAATAAAATCAACTTCTTCCAAAGTTGAAATTAATCTTTTTGAAACATCACTCAAATTACCAATCGGCGTTGCCAAAATAAAAAGTGTTGCAGTTGGTTCTTGATTTTTTGCAAAAGGTTTGATAATTTTCATAATTTTACCTTATTAAGTTATTTTTTATCGTTTTTATTATTGTCATCGGTATTATCAATTGAATAAACGTCCATACTTTCCATATCTAAATCTGATATTTTATAGCGTTTACCAGTTTTTGGATCAATTCAAGGTAATTCATCTTCAATATTTTGTTTATGTTTTAATCCCATGCTTGATTCCTCCTTTGTTAGTTTATTTAATTATAAACCACATTTCAATTGAACGCCACAATTTAAACAAGTGTTGCAGCCACCCAATTCTTTAATAAGTCCCTCATTACAAATTGGACATAAATTACCAACTTCAACTCCAATAGCACGATTAATTTTTGATCCTCTTAAATTACCATCGATTTTATCGTTTAACTCGTTGATTTGATCAATATTATTTTTTTTATCAATATTATAAACATCATCTAATACATTTTCTTCATCACTTAAAGTTAAGATTTGTGATTCACGCGAACCATCAACATAGACAGTCCCACCTTTAGCTTTACCTTTATAAAGTTTGTAATAGATTTGTTCAACTTGCGCTACTGTATAACCTTTAGGAGCGTTAACTGTTTTTGAAATTGATGAGTCAACTCAACGTTGAATTATCAATTGCACACTAACGTGCTCTTCAGGAGATAGTTCCATAGCACTAACAAAAATGTTTGGTAATTTGTTTTTAGTTAAATCAAAATTATGAATTTCTGCTCAGTCTTGAACAATACGTTGGTTAACTTCCATAAATTTTCCAAGTCTTCCAGAACGATAATATTTAAAAGCAAAATATGGTTCTAACCCAGTTGATACTCCAACCATAGTTCCGGTTGAACCAGTCGGAGCAATTGTTAAAATATGCGAATTACGAATTCCATATTTTAAAATTCCTTCTTTAATTTTAGGATTTAGCGTTTTAATGAATCCAGTATTAATCATATTTTCACGATCTTTTAAAAATGGAAATGATCCTTTTTCTTTCGATAGTTCAATTGAATATAAATAACCCGTTTCAGTAATACATTGCATTACTTTATCAATTAGTTTGTTAGCTGATTTAGAACCGTATTTTTGACCAGCTCAAATTAACATATCATGTAGTCCCATAATTCCCATACCAAGACGACGTTCGCCTAAAGCTTGGATTGAATTTTCTTCTAAAAAGTATGGTGTTGCATCGATAACATTATCTTGCATACGAACGCAAGTTTTAACGCTCTCTTTTAATTTATTATATTCTACTTCACCAGTTTTGCGATTAACAAAGTTTGCTAAATTGATTGCTGCTAAATTACATACTGAGTAAGGTGCTAGCGGTTGTTCACCACATGGATTAGTACAGACTACTTTTTGACCATAAGCTTTAGCGTTAGTCATATTGTTAGCAGTATCAATAAAGAAGACTCCTGGTTCTGCGGAGTAAGTTGCACAGAAATTAATTAAATCTCATAACACTTTTGCTTTTAGTGTTAAATGAATTTTAACTGGTTTACCTAGCGCTTCTCATTCTCTAACATCGCCAATTTCATGTCATTTTTCATCATAAAACGCTTTATCTTCAGCATTTAAATTATCAACATCAGGAAATTTTAAATCTCAATCACCATCTGTTTCAACAGCTTTCATAAAATCATCAGAAATAGCAATTGAAATATTGGCACCTGATAAAAATTCTAAATTGTTAACTTCTCATACACCAGATTCTGCAATAATTTTATGCGATTCTGGTGATAATGTTTGTCCTTCTTTTTTAAATAATTTTTGAATTACTTCAATAGAATGACGACTTAAAGATTTAAATGTTAATTTTTCAGATGCTAATTTACGAATATAATCATATGGTGAATTATTTTTTAAATGTTTTAAAATGTTAGAATTTTGCATTTTTGAAATCATAAATTCCAAAATATCTGGATGTCAATCAGCTAACATAATCATTTGTGCACCACGACGCGATCCGCCTTGTTCAACTAAATGAGTTAAGTTAGCAATATCGTTCAATCAGGAAACAGCCCCAGATGATTTTCCACCAACGCCTTTGGCGAAAGAACCACGTGGTCTTAGTGTAGACCCATTTGTTCCAACTCCGCCCCCACGCGACATAATTTCCATTACTTTTTCACGATGACGTGAAATTCCTGTACGAGAATCTTTAATGAATGGCATTACGAAACAATTAAAATAAGTTACTTCAAAGCCAGAACCAGCACCAAATAATACACGACCAGCTGGAATAATGTTTAAATCAGCAATTTCTTGTGACATTTTAATTGATCATTTGTTACGTTCTTCATGCGTATTTTCTTGCTGTGCTAAAGAATGTCCGACTCTTTTAGCAATTTGTTCAAAATAAATTTCTAAAGGTTTATCAATATCAGCTTTATTTCTAACAATAATTCCACTAGCTGCTTCTTTACCACTTAAAGAACCTCAAAATTCTTCTTCTAATTTAATAGTAACTTTGCTGCGTCCTATTTTAGTAACAGTTCCAATCCCTTTAGTAGGATATTTTTCATCTTGTTTAACTAAAGTTAAGACCAAATCGCCAACTTGTAATGTTTTTAAATCGTGATCTTTTTGAGCATATCGATCAATCATTACTAATCGAGCAACACCACTACGTGATAATTTCATAGTTTTGGGATCAATTTTCACTAAATGTGGGTATTTCTCATCTATCGTTTTATTAATAGAATTTGTAATAAAGTTACTATATTTCATTTTTAACAACTTCCTTCGAATTTTATTTCTATTTATTATTTTGTATTTGCTTTTAATGTTAATTCTATTCTAAATTTCATACTCAATATAAAAAAATTTTATATTTTTAATGTACCAAATATATTATCATATTATTAGATACTAATAAAATAAAATATTTTAATAAATTTATTATCATAATATTATCGATAATAAAATTTTAATAAATAATTTTAACAAAATCGGTCTTAGTATTATATAATATTCAAGCACATATAGATATCGTAACGCTTTATGTACATTGGAGGAGAGAGTATGGATTCAACTAAAGGTATGATCGAAGTTATTGTCGGTCCAATGTTTTCTGGTAAAAGTGAAGAATTAATTAGACGTGTTAATCGTTTGAATTATGCCAAAATTAATTACTTAGTATTTAAACCAATGATTGATACTAGAGAAAATAATAGTATTAAATCTCGAAATGGTAAAAAATTAAAAGCAATTAATATTTCTTCAATTGAAAAAATCAATAAATTAATTAATGAATATAAACCACAAGTTGTCATTGTTGATGAGATCCAATTTTTTGATCGTAAAATTAGTAGCTTGTTAAATGAGTTAGCTAATAAAGGAATCAAAATTATTGCAGCTGGACTAGACAAAGACTTTCGCGGGATTCCTTTTGGTCCGATGCCAGAATTATTAGCGCATGCTGATAAAATATATAAATTGAACGCTGTCTGTTTAAATTGTGGTAAAAATGCTATTTTTACACAAAGACTAGTTAATGGTGAACCAGCAAATTTTCATGAACCAATTATTCAAATTGGTAGTAGTGAAAGTTATGAGGCTCGTTGTCGAGACCATCATGAAATTCCGGGAAAACCAGAATATTTATAAATTTCAAATAAAGTATTTATACTTTATTTTTTTTGTAAATTTTTAAAGTAAAATCGGAATATTCTTCAGTTGATAATAAATTAAATAAATCATAATTAATTTTAATCATATAAACATCACCAATAAAATTTTCTTTAATAAAAGAGACGTATAGTTTGTTTACATAATTAACTAGCAAGCCAAATATCATCGCTCCACCAATAACAAAAACTTCTTCTTTTGAATTTTGATATTTAGTAATTAGTTGATTAATATCATTAATTAAAACCACATTATCCGGTAATTTTAAATTAGGATTTTGACTAATAACAATATTTTCACGATTAGGTAATGGGCGATTAATACTATTTCAAGTTTTACGACCCATAATAATTTTATGATTTAGCGTTATTTTCTTAAAATTGTTTAATTCTGCTTTAATATGTCATGGTAATTGTTGTTGATTGCCAATTACACCTTGATTAGTTTGAGCTCAAATAAAAGAAATCATCTTAAACCGCAACTTTCCCTTTTATACTAGGATGAGGATCATAACCAGTTAATTCGAAATCATCAAATTTAAAATCAGTAATTATTGTTACTTTTCTTTTGATTAGTAATTTTGGTAATTTTCTTGGTTCTCTTCCTAGTTGAGTTTTAATTTGTTCAATATGGTTTAGATAAATATGTGTGTCACCAGTTGTGTGCACAAATTCACCAACTTCTAATTGACATACCATTGCAACCATATGAATTAATAAAGCATATGATGCAATATTGAAAGGAACTCCTAAAAATACATCAGCTGATCTTTGGTATAATTGACATGATAATTTATTGTTGTTAACATAAAATTGAAAAAATGTATGACATGGAGGTAGGGCCATTTTTTTAATTTCGGGTGGATTTCAAGAACTAATAATGATTCGTCGTGAGTCAGGATTAGTTTTTATATCATGAATCGCATTTTCTAATTGGTCTATTCCACCAAAATCACGTCATTGTTTGCCATAAACTGGGCCTAATTCACCAAATTTTTCACTAAATGCTACGTCATTTTTAATTTTTAAAACAAATTCAGCCATCGTTTCATTATTATATTCTGCTGATTTTTTAAAAATTTCAAAAGGTCAGTCATTTCAAATGCGAACATTATTATCAACTAAATATTTAATATTAGTATTACCTTTTATAAATCATAATAATTCATGCAAAATTGATTTTAAATGGACTTTTTTTGTAGTGACTAATGGAAATCCTTGACTAAGATCATAACGTGTTTGTGTTCCAAAATAAGAGATAGTTCCTGTTCCGGTTCGGTCAGATTTCTGACTACCTTTATTTAAAACTAATTTGCATAAATCCAAATATTCTTTCATAAAATACCTCTTTTAATAATTATCAATCGTTTGTCTTTTTTTATTTATATTGTTTTTATGGTCATAAAATTCCATTAATTCTGTTTGATTTTTAAAAGATAATTTAATAAAACTATTTAAGTAATATCAAATATCGACAATCGAACTTTGAGGATTGCTAGTTAAATGTAAAAAATCAAAAAAAGTCATTCCTATATTACTATTATTAATAATCAGTTCAGGAATATTTATTAATTTGTAAAAATCATTAATTGAAATATTTTGACTTGCCATATAATCATAACTTATGCTAAGTGAAAAATGAATCACATCAATTAATTCTTCTTTTACTTTTAGTTGGTTTGGCTCTTTTTGACTTCAATATTTAAATCATTTAACTTCATTAGCAAATTCACTAATTTCAATTAATAATGCGAAGCGCCTTTTAATATTAAGTAACTCCGGAGCTGTTTCACTAGTTCTTTTCATAATAATATGATCTAAACTTTTTTGTTTCATAATCAATATTTTAAATTG
>CBDCUL010000009.1:0-53260 GCA_965222855.1 Mycoplasmatales bacterium
AAAAAAAATAACTATTATTTTTAAGAAATAATAGTTATTTTTTATGCGATACTGAGATTTCTCCTCTATCCAATATCGATCTTTTTATATTACATTTTATTGATCAAACTAATCCAAAAATACCCAAAGTTAAAATTATTAATGGTAACAGCATTATATAAAATAATTGGTTGAAATGAAATAGTTGTTTGAGCTCTGATTTTAACTTTATAAATAATTGCATAACAGTAAAACATCATACAAATATACCAAACATAAGAGTTAATCAATTAATTATTATAATTCAATTCATTACATCTGCATTATAACTTGTAATAAACTGATATAATACTGATGCAAATATTATGTCAATAAATATTAATGCGACAGATACTACAAATGAGGAGCGTCTTGTAATTTTAAAAATTTTCATAAAATCTCCTTATCCAATTATACTTGAAAACTTAATTTATATAATATGCATATAGTAATTATAGGATTATTATAATAATTATCTTGACATAGTATATATATATATATATTACACTATTAATGTATCCTATAAAAGAAAAAATAAAATAAATAAAGAAAAAAAATTTAAGGAGAATAAAATGTTACAAACTGCAATTTTAGTATTAGCTACTTTATCTGGTAGCGTTAGCCAAAGTACGGCAATGATAAGTAATAGCAATAATGCTGTTACTCATGCCAAGCAAGAAATAAGCCAAATGCGAAAAACTTTTTTTAAAACTCATAAATTAAATCGCGGATTATTATTAAAAAATTTAAATACAATTTATAATTCTGAAAATCACCAAAAATCAAATTTAATAAATTTAAAAGATGGTCGTAATGGACATAAATGACATTGATGATATCGTACTTTGGAATTATGAATTAATGAAGAAAAAGGGCAACAATTGACTAAAATTTTAAAAGACGGAAGAGATGTTTCGGATTTTCTTGTTGCTCTCGCAGCTTTAACAAATGGCATTGGAGCTGGTGTGGCAGCAGCAGTTGGTCTTTTTCTATATCTTCAATGAAATATAACTTGAAGAGAAACTGATGAAGGTAGTGGAATACATATCGAAATAGAGTGTTGAGGAGCGCCGTATATCGTTTATGCCCACGCCCAATAAATAGAACTAATTAATAAAAAATAACTATTATTTTAAGAAATAATAGTTATTTTTTATGTGATACTGAGATTTTCCCTCTATCTAATATAGATCTTTTTATATTACATTTTATTGATCAAATTAATCCAAAAATACCCAAAGTTAAAATTATTAATGGTAACAGCATAATATAAAATGATTTATTTAAATTAAATAGTTTTTTAAGTTCAGATTTTAATGTTATAAACAATAAAATAATGAAAAAACATCATACAGCAATAGTTACAACAAGACCAATTCAATCTCTTATCATAGTCGAATACATAGCGTGTGCATTATAATTTACAACGATATCATATAATGTGAATGCCAATAATATTTCAAGAAATATTATTAAGTATACTATTCCGGATAAACTTTGCCTAATGTTAAAAATTTTCATAAAACCACCTTATATAATGATAAGCATAACTTAATTTATATATCATAATAAATGCCGCATCCTATATATTATATTATACTAATTATGTAATATTTTTAAAAATAGATAAATATTTTTTATGGTCATATATAACTAATTTAAAATAGTATTCTTAAATGCTGTTTATATACTAATTATATATTATAATTAGTATATAACAATTAATAAATAAAACGAACTCATTCAAGGAGTCGTAATGAAAAAAACTTTTAAACAATTAATTACTATAATAAGTATTTTTAATATTGGTGGAATATCTTTAAGTTTATCTAGTTGTGGCAGACATAAAGATAGTGTCAGTTTTAATACATTCATGAAATCAGCAAATCACGATGCTCAAACAATAATTACTAGTGATCGATATAAATCTTTTGGCGTTAGTGATTATTGAGGTAGTGCAATTTTAGATCCGATAAAAATCAATCAAAGAATATCAGGAATTTTTGAACCAGCCTCACAAAAATTAAAAGCAGATACTGCAGGGTCATTTGAAGAAATGTTTAATTATGATACTCATAATACAATTGCCTTAGTAATGTTTAAAGGTAAAAAAGGCGACTTAAGGACGCAAGTATATAAAAGCAGTAAAGTTATTTTTAATTCATGAAATAATAGAAAATATTTAGCAGATAATTGAAATGATTTTGATAATGGGCCAAGTTATATTATTTCAAAATTCTTCAATGCTATTAAAACTAACCAAACTAAATTAGTCAAAATTTTTGGAAGTAATAAAATAGCTAACAGTTTACGATATCAAGGAGTTAGTAAATTTAGCATTAGTCAAATTAGTGGACATAGTTATTTATCGATTAAAAAACAAATACCCCGAATAATAATGAATTTAAGAGATGATACTGCACCATTAGTTATTAGCACTGATTATACTTTTATAATTACTGGAATCGATTCAAACACTCATCAAAATATAGTTAATATAACACTACATTTTTCAACTAATATTTTACATCCACCAATTTTAAGCATTGATAATATGACAGCGGCCTCGTTTAATAACACAACAATAATTAGCGCAATGTCATTAGTTGATCTTAAAGCAGAATTTAATACTTTTTTAGCAATGAAAAATGTTAGTGATCCAACGCATACTTTCAAAGAATTATGAATGAATAATTTTAAAATATTACCATTCACTCCAGGATCAAGTGTAAAAACATTAATCTTGTCAGCACTTAACGTAGATTCAATTGATAAAAACGGGACTATTAAATTAACTATTAAAGGTCATATAAAATCTAATAGCAGTGTAAACGTTTATAAAATTAAAACTAATCCACTTATTACTGATGGATTTCATAGCATTAAAAATCCCCAGTCTGATTCAACGAGCTATGTTCGCTTTTCAAAAACTAACTATGGTTTTAGCGATCCTCAAGTGTGAGGTAAAGATTCATTAGCAACAACAATGTTTAATATTTTTCGTTTAACTTACTCTGGATAAATGAGGAACTTTTAATAATTATTTTTTATAAAAACTAAGCATAATTAATATGCTTAGTTTTTTTTATACATATTTATAGTTAAGTGATAAATATTTGTTATACATAAATTCTATAATATTTTAATAATTTTTAATAATTAATTGTAACAATATCTTTAAACATAGGTTATAATTATAACTGTTAATACATATATATATATATATATAAAAATAAAAAGAAGAAAAGGAAGCTTATGACTAAAAAAATTATCTTATTATTATCTGCAATAACGCCAATGTTAAGTTTGGCAATTCCTCATATTCAAATAACAACACATAAAACAGCAATTCAAGAATCTGTTATTAATCAGACAAATGTAATTAATGAAACTAATAGCATTATTAATTCCAGTACTGGAAAAGTTAATTATGTAACGCTAGGTAATTCATTATCTGCGGGATTTACTAACGTTAATGCGAAACAATATAATTATATTGATTATCAAGCAAGCGACCACGCTACGACTACCCATCAAATTTATGGTGATGCTTATAGCGCTTGAGTTGCGCGCGCATTACAAAAAGATAACTTACTAGGTAGTTATGATAACTTTGCTGTTGCAAGTCAAACAACAGGTCAAGTAATTCATCAATTAGACCCAAGTTATCCACAAAACTCAGATGACCAAGCACATTACAATACGTTTACTGATAATGGTAAATTTGATGCTTGAGTTAGTAAAACAGATTGAAATAATTATTATAATAATACGACAGTAGTTCGTAATGCGATTAAAAAAGCTAACTTTATTAATTTAAGTTTAGGAGGCAATGACATTATTTATTTATGTCAATTATTTGGAATATCAACACAACAATTAAAAAGTTTGTCATTTGCGACAATTATTAAATTAGTCGATAATATGTACAATGATAAATTTAATATTAATAAAGCTGTTTCATATAATAAATCTGATATGGCAAAAGCGGTTACCCATTTAAAGAATAATATTAGTTATTTAATTAAAACGATTCATCGATTAAATCCTAATGCCAAAATTATGTTAATGGGTTATTTTGTGCCTTTAACACAATTACGTCAAATTTTAGATTTAGCACAACCAACTGATGGTAATCCGATGTTTGAAGACATTCTTAATGTCTTAAATAGTTCAATCAAAAGTGCCACACTACCTTACAATTATGTTGATTATGTTGCTAGTGATGATTATAGTTTACATACTATAAATAAATTTAATATTAATATGGTGACTCCAAAAGGTCATAATTTAAGTTTAAATAATTATAACTCTGGTTCATGATTTGCACCTATATTTAGTGATGTACATCCTGGTCCTTACGGTTATCGTGATATGGCATCTAATATTTTTGCGGCTTTAAATGGTCAAAATAAAAATCGTAATAATACTGATCCAAATCAACCATTAAAAGATGATTCACAAAAACGTTTACCGTTATTAAAAAATGATTTACAAACAATTAAGAATTTGCGTAATGTTACTTTTAATTTAGCAACATTTCCAATTTCGAAACCAAACCATACAACAGTTGCTTATTTACAACCCCAAATTGCTGCTAGAGATTTCGCTACACCAACTAAGGCAACATCTTTTGTTAGTGTTTTAAAAAATACTTCTATTGATTATGCGTTATCAAATATTAGTAATATATTATGAACTAAAAGAAGCAATGTTGCTCGTTTAGCAAATTCACATATTAATTCATATGATAGTCGTAAAATGATCGCGTTTAAACAACGATGACAAAATATTGCGCCTCGTAATGTTGGAATTACAGAATTACGCCAATATGCAAAAACGTAAATAATTATATTTAAAAAAATAACAATTATCTTAAATAAATAATTGTTATTTTTTTATGCATATTATTTATTATTAGATAGTGACATTTGTTTTTGTGATAC
This sequence comes from Mycoplasmatales bacterium, assembly GCA_965222855.1. Taxonomy (GTDB): domain Bacteria; phylum Bacillota_I; class Bacilli_A; order Mycoplasmatales; family JABABV01; genus JABABV01. Next base: position 4,965 of record CBDCUL010000009.1, read on the forward strand.
TAGTGATTTTTGTTTATTATATTTTATTAATCATACTATCCCAAGTACTCCTGAAGTTAAAATTAGTAATAGTAATAATGAAGATAACGGAATTGGTTCAAACTATATTGAGCATTAGTAGTCGTGTGATCACATGCTAATAAACAATTTGTATTAGCTAATAAAAAAAGTGTATAATAAAAATAATCTCTTTAAATAATGAGTTTTAGTAATTTAATCTAAAGAAAAGTGGTTAAAAATGTCATATAAATCATGAAAAAGAATCTTAATATCAAATATTTTAATCGGGGTCATCAATCTTAGTTGATATATTTTTATTTTGATTATGACATTCCGTGGTTGGGGTTTTGATAATAGTGATGCTCACGCATTACATTGACTTATAAATATACTTTGACCAATATTAATAGGTTGTGGAATATTAATTATTTTCAATATAAGCGTAGGGATCGCAACTCTGAAAATAATCCACCATCTTTTTAGGTATAAACACAAAACAACTAAAATCATTATTTTGATATTATTAGGTATTATTAATTGACTTAATATTTATACTTTAAATATTGTTAACATTTCAATTATTATTTATTTTAAATGCAAACATCGTATTGATAAAAAAATGATCAAGAATTCATTAATCATCGAAAATATGACAAAAACAATGAAAAATCCTCCAATAAAACATGCCCGTCGCACTGCTTATAAAGTAAAGCTGATGAGACGACTATTGTCCTGAAGTTGAAGAAATTATGGATAAAATAACTTTATAAAAATAACTTGCAATAATTTGATTATTGCAAGTTATTTTTTTATTAAATATATGTAGACAATTAAAATAGTTTGACAAAATATTTTTTTACTTATGCTTATGATGATAATCATATAGCATAGTGGAATCTATATATTAGGTTAATGTTAGTTATTATGATTAAATACTTTCTTATTAGTAATAGCTATAAAAACTTCGTTCTCTAATTTATGGGTTCATAAATTATTGAAAACTATAGTTATAGATTTGCTTTAGTGGCGTTACAAACAATATGAACTGCTTGCATATTGTTAATAGTATTAGAACCATTTCTACTTAATGGAATAATGTGATCAACATTTCAAGCGCATTTACTATTATTTTGTTCCTTTATTGATTCATGGGCACCATAAACCATTTTTTTGGAACATATTCCACAAAGTCGATGATCTCTACCATCATCTTGTTGAGTAGCTCCACAATCACATTTTTTTGAATTATGTCAAATATCATTGTCTTTGCTTTTTAATTTCATAATTACTCCTTGTTTTAATCAAAACTATTATTACTTTACTACAAAAACAATATTACATTTTTTTTGTAGTAAAATCAACCAAAATACATATAATTTAAAAAAACTTAATATCACTTAATATCCGACTACAAAGCAATTTAATAATTTTTAATAGATTTTATTACTTTAGTTTTTTAATAATCTATTAAATATTATTATTTTTGACAATCATGAATTGCTCTACTACCAATATTTCTCATTTTTATAATTAAACTAGGCATACCTTCTTTAGAACAACTTTTAATATTTGTAATTATTTTAATTTTTAAATCCTTAATATGAATTGAGTCAAGATAATCTGGATGAGTATAACTTTTAATATTCTTTAGCATAATTTCTGGTAATTCTATTGTATCACTACCTTTATATTGTTTTTGCGTCGTTAATCCTAAAAGTAAACATTTATAATGGTGATTATTCTTTTTTAAAACAAAATATGGTCTTCTTTTTGGCTTGCCTGCTTTATTTTTAATAACATTTCCATCAATATCAAAATCAGAAATGTATATAATTGTCCCTACTTTAATTTGATAAAAAAGTTTTTTTGGCGATGTTTTATATTTCTTATTTCCTGACATAGTATTCCTTTCCTATATTTTATAAATTTATTATTAAGAAAGTTTGACAAAATATTTTTTTTCTTATATAATTTATATGAATATTTACGATTAGTTATGCTTATGATTAAAATCATATAGGATAGTTCAATCTATATATTAGGTTGATGTTGGTTATTATGTTTAATGCTTCATTATTAATAATAGCTACAAAAACTTCGTTCTATAATCTATTTTTCCATATTTTATTGAAAATTATAGTTATAGACATAATTAAAAACATATCTGATGATATGTTTTTTTATTTGTTAGCTTTATAAATATTACAATTAATATGAACTGCTCGCATATTATTAATTTTATTAGAACCATTTTTACTCAATGGAATAATATGATCTATATTTCAGGAACCTTTACTTTTGTTTTGTAACTTTATTGATTCATGAGCACCATAAACCATTTTTTTGGAACATATTCCACAAAGTTTATGATCTCTCGCTTCGTCTTGTTGGATTGTTCCACAATTACAATTTTTTGCATTATTTCAAATATCAATGTCTTTATTTTTTAAATCCATAACGACTCCTTGTTTTGATTGAATTTATTATGATTTTACTATAAAAACAATATTACATTTTTTTTGTAATAAAATCAATCAATATATAATTTTCAAAACTTAATATCGTTTAATATTTTTGTAATAGGAATAATTAATTTTTTATAATCTATTAAATTAAGTGTTATTTACTTAAAAAAATACTCCTATCCTTAGATAAATAATCAGATTAATAATCTTTAAAAACTTTAATAAATAGATATGCTATTTCTCTTTATTATTGTGGTATAATTTATAAAGAATGATAATTTTAAAATACATAAATAAATCATGTCTTAAATGTCTAATAATGCAAAGGAAGTCAAAATGAAACAAGCAAAAAAATTAACTGTTATCGGATTTATATTAATGCTATTAATGATAAGTTTATCTTTTATTATGCTTAATAAAGTTAATACAACTCCAATCAACAACGAACCCCAAACTGCACTATCTTCAACTAATGGAGATAGCCACAGTGTCACTAATTTTCATAGTAACACATTAACTACAAATAATTATCAAAATATTTATATTAGTAATAGTGTTGCTGATCAAAAAACAGCACCTAGTAAAACTACACCACCAGCCAAAGATGATATCATTATTTGACTTGTCCTTTTCATAATTTTTGGAGTTGCCATCGTTGCTGTATTAGTAATTGTTGTTATTTTAAAACTCCTAATTCTTTCATAGATTACTCCTAATGAAACTTTATAATAATAACATTTCAAATGTTATTATTTTTTTATGCTGTAATTAATTAAAAGACAGCTATTAAATTTTATAAAGTAAAATGAGCATTTTAATGACATATAATTAGTAAGGTAGATCAGATAGTAATTATCTATATTAAAATTATTTTGAGAATTAGTGATCGTATAAGTGTATGCTAATAAATAATTAGTATTACTATATAAAAGGTGTATAATAAAAATATGCTGTTTAAATAATGATTTTTAATAGTTAAGTCTTAAGGAGTCAAACTAAAAATGTCATATAAATTATGAAAACACAAACATAATATTGATAAAAAAGCGATTGTAAGTGTAAAAAAATCTATCAAAAATCCATTAGTCATTGATAATACGAAAGAAATAATAGAAGGCCCTTCAATAAAACGCGCACATCGTACCGCTTTTAAAGTAAGATTGATGAAATGGTTATTGTTCTGAAGTTGATGAACTTATGATTAAAATAATTTTGTTGTTGTAAGTTATGTTTCGATGCATTAAATTAAAATCAAATGTCATAAAATTTCAAAAAGTAAAAATGTTACTAATAAAAAACACTAATTAATATTAATTAGTGTTTTTTATTTATAAAGTATTGTTTTCTGATTTCCTAATTTTTGTTAATTTATTTATAATGAGTTTACTAGATCGCAATAAACCAGGTCATCACTTATTAATAATTTTATATATTATAATAAAAATCATTGATATAGATATAATTGGCACTGTGATTAAAAATATATAAATTAGTAAATTAGTTGGTAGTGAATAGTTATTATTAAAATGTCAAAATGACTTTGATCAAAAAATAACATAAGGAATTGAAATTTCTAAAGTAATTAATATTATAATAGAATTTTTATTATTTCTGATGAATTATTATTATTATTATTTTCCATATACTTTTTCAATTTCGTTAGATGTTATTAAATTACCATTTTGTGTTCATAATTCACCAGTATGCGATTCATCAATCAACTTATCAAGCGATCATTTTAATTTTTCTTTAAAACTTTTCGTAATTATTTTTTCAATCATAGGTTTGTCATGTAAAGTTTTTTTTAGTTTATCAGCATCATCTTCATTAATTTGTGATTCTGTGATTTCTAAGAAACTAAATTTACGATATTCTTGATAAATTTTTCTAATCACAGGCCCATAAGTTCATTTTTCAAAATTATCATCCATTAAAATTTGTTTGGTTTTTTGATAATATTCAATTGTTGCAAAATACATTAATTTTTGTAATTTTAAATGAGTAAAATTATATATTGGATTTATTTTTGTTTCAGCAATACCCAACTCAACTATTATAGAAGCTAATTATTCACAATTAATTATTCCTTTTTGGTTTTCATCCATAAAAACTACCTTTCGCCTTTTACTTATTATAATATTTTAAAATTATAAATTAGTAATATTTGAATTTTATAAATCAAAAAACACCAATTAATAATTGGTGTTTTTCTTAATTAAATAATTTATTTTTTAATAAATCGCCAACTTATTATTTTTAAATTAATTTATTAATCTTACTAGTTAGTTTTTTAATCACAATGCTTATATAATGAATTTTTCAAGTGATTACAATACTTTTTTTATTACATAAATTTAATATTACTAATATGATAATTAACAAAGTAATAAGGATTAATAATAGGAATATGTATTTCAATTTATTTTTTAATAATTAGTCTCAATATAAAAAAATGATGTTGTTTAATATATTAAAATATATGTGCATTAAAATATCAGGCTCAAGTGCAGTTATTTAAAATATACAGTAGGAGAGTAATTTATAAAAAAATATTATGTTTTTTATTAAATGTATAAAATAAACTTTAAACAATTACAATTAAAGATAAAATATTTTATACAATAGCTATGACACTGCAAAAAACAAATTTTAATGATTTGATAATTTTTTACAAATAATTACTATTATTTTAAATATATTGATAAACAAAGTTATACTACACTATTTTCACTTGATATGTACATTATACAATTTTTATCAAGAAAAATATACCTATTTCTCGATATAAAATAATTATAGTAGCAAAATAGTGGGATTATTTTTATTTTATTTAATTTAAAATGTGATTAATCAAGCTATTTAGAGAATATTAAATTACTAAATAGTTTATATATTAATAAAAATAGCGATAATTCAATCAAATTAGCACTATTTTATCTTTAGTTATTAATGTTTTTCTACAATAACAATTATTACTATTTTTTATTATACAAATTAATAATAATATTTATAATTCCAAAATTTTTTATAATAAATATATTAATGAATGAAAATTATAAAATAGTCTTTTTTACTTAATATAAATATTATCAAACTTATATAAAGGAAATTAGTAGTTTTTTGCACATAAAATAAGTAAGGCACTATTAAATAATCAGTGCCAAAGGATTGGCGATATCATAAATATTAATTTGATCATTACAATTTAAAATATCTTAACTACAAATGTCGCCCATCATATTAAATTCAAATTAAATATTTAAAAATACATAACATAGATTTAAAAAAATCTCCTCAATTTTTAAAGTCTTTTATAGTTAAAAATAAATAATATCCCATTCATACTACATTGATAATTAAAAATCAAAAAATAATATATTCATTAAATATTATTTTTTTGATGTTTATATAGAATGATATCTTTAATTAAGTTAATTTAAAATATTTTTAACAACTATATTATTAGTAGTTTAACCATTTAATAACTTTATAAAAAACACAAGCATTATGATTGTTTTTTATTTTTATTTATGTAATAATACTATTGCTTAAAGACAAAAATATTAATGTGGTGAAAGTGCATTTGAGAGTTTAAGCACTATATTTTTAAATTTTAGAAAGGTTTTTTATGAATAATTATATTCGTGTTTTTAAAATAAAAAAAATAAATCACACCACAATTAATTATAAAATTGCTCAAGCAGCAATTTTGTTAGCATTATCTTTCGTAATTTCATATTTCTCATTATATATTACCAAATCTTTTGGTTTTGTGTACGGAGTTGATTGCAGTTATTTTTTAATGATAGCTTCTTTATATATAGTTGGTTATAAATTTAGTTTTATAATTTCAATTTTACATGGTTTGATTACAATTTTTATTTCCGGCAGTTGAGTCGGAGGATTTGCCAATATGACAGAATCGGTTTTATTAATCAGCACGTGATTAATAATAAGTAGTGTATTTTTAACTAATAATAATGCTGAGTCGCATCCAATATGATCTGTTGTTAAAATTATAATAACAATTATATTAGTTTCACTTATAGCTGCAGTTTTAATGACACTAGCAAATTTATATGTTTTCTATCCATTAGTAGGTTTATATCACATTATTAAACAACCATTAATTTTATGAAGTCATTTTGTTTCTAGTAATGTAATTAATGTTATTAACATTATTTTATTTTTAGCATTAATGCCAATTTTCCAAAATATTTTGAAAAATATTCATCATTAGAATTTTTGAATCTTCCAACTAGTTTTTTTTAAAAAAAGGAGGTTTTCAAAATTCTTTGATCACCATTAAAAACTAAAAAAGAATCTTATAATTTATCTTGATATTTAACTTTAAAAATCTCACAATCAGGCTTATTATTAGCATTGTCATTTGTAATATCAACAATTTGTTTAGAATTTATGCCTAAAATTGAAGGTTTTTTACAATTTGATGTAGGAATGTTTGTCTTATTAGTCGCTTTATATGTAACCGGACTTTTATGAAGTATCACAATTGCTATTTTACACGGTTTTAGCACAATGATGATTTCAGGTACAATAGTTGGTGCATTTTCCAATTCTATTACTGGAGTAATGTTAATATTATTTTGATTTGCAATATCAATTTTATTGTTTCATAAAAATAAAACGCAAATTAAAACTGAATCAGAAATATCAATTATTGCAGAATCTAGCAAGAAAATTATCTGACAGGATATTATTAAAATTATTTTAATTTCTATAGTCACTATTTTAGCCGTTACTTGTTGTGATGTTTTATCTAATAAATATTTTTTATTACATTTATACGGGGCTGATAGCTTAGCTAATAATAATCACTATTTATGATATATTTTATTTTGATTTAATTTTGTTAATATTTTAATTAATATCATTATTTTTATTGTGATAATGCCAATTGTTTTATCAATTTTAAAATTAAAACATTAAACAAAAACCGAATTATCCGCTTATAAAAAATATATAATTTAGAATTTAAATAAATTATATATTTTTTTTATTCCAATAGTGTGATATGATAATTTTTGTTTAGTCAACCACAATCACTACGTAAAATAAAGGAGTATTTTTATGAAAAAATGAAAAATTCATGTAATAGCTCATACTCATTGAGACCGCGAATGATTTTTTAGCCAAAGCCGCGCTAATACGTTATTTGCAAACAACATCAAGGACATTGTCCAAGTTTTAAATAGTCATCCTAACTTTAATAGTTTTGTCTTAGATGGCCAAGTTTCAGTTTTAAATGATTATTTTAAAGAATTTAAAACTTTAAAACCAGAAATTGAGAAATTAGCAAAAGCCAAACGCCTCTTACTAGGTCCATGATACTCGCAACCAGATATGTTTAGCTCGCTAGGTGAAACGATTATTCGTAATTTAGAACAAGGAATTAGCATTGCTAATGATTTAGGTAATTGTTTAGACATTGCTTATTTACCAGATTCATTTGGATTTAATGCTAACTTGCCTCAAATTTTCAATTACTTTGATTTAAAAAAAATGATCTTTTGACGTGGAATGAAAAAAGAAGATAATGATAAAACAATCTTTTTCAATTGAAAAGGAATTGACGGGTCTAGTATTCCTGCTTATTGTTATAATTCAGGTTATTGAATGTTTAGTTCTTTTTTTCCTTATCACAAAGTCACTAAAAATAATTTGTTAGCAGAAGCTAAAATTATTTTTAGTAAAGCATTACCAATTTTAAAAGCCATTAAAGATCGATCATCAGATACCAAACAACAAATTTTATTTCCTTTTGGACAAGATGAATCTCCAATTGTAGCGTTATTACCAGAACTAATCGAAATTTTAAATCTCTTAGACGTTGAAAATGAATGAATTATGAGTGATTTTAAAAGATTTTTCAAAGCATTGCCAAGCACACCTAAATATGAAATTAGTAGTAGTTTAATTTGACCTTATGTAGCTCGAATTCACCGAACTATTACAACATCACGTTATGACATTAAACAATTATTTCGTGAAAATGAAAATTTAATTTATCATCAATTAGAACCGTTACAAATTATTTATCGTCAAATAGATGCTGGTTATCAAAATAGCGATGTTGTTAATGAAGCATTAAAAAAATTATTATCTTCACAAGCACATGATAGTTTAGGAAGTTGCAATAGCGATGAAACTAATCAAGATATCATTAATCGTTTAACACAAGCGAAAGCAATTATCCAAGCTGAAATCGATATTATTATTAATAAAATTTATTATCGTTTAGATTTAAATCTTGTTACCGATTTATTAGTTTTTAATTTATTACCTTATAAACGTAAGCAATTAACAATCTCACGAACTATTAATCATTTAGCTCCAAAAATTACAATTACTGGTGCGTCAGTTAGCGATGTTCTAACGATCGCTACACAATCTAAAAAAACACTAGCTTCATTAAATGAATATTTTGAGCACCAAATTAGTTTTCAATTAAATGATGTTGCTCCGTTTTCATATCAAGTCCTAAAAATTATCCCCCAATCAAAAGCAACAATATTACCTACAACTATCCCGTTAGATGTAAAAGATAAAATTATTATTAATGAAAAGCGAATTGATTATTTTGATAAAACAAGTAAGTTAATTGAAAATATTTTTAGCATTAATCCTTACGATGATCATGGTGATGGTTATGATTTTTCACCAAATTATAAAGGTTATGATTCACGTAAAACTTCAAGCACTAATAAAATTATTCAATCAATTAATAAGGATAATTTATATTATTGTAAATTCATTCACCAAGTTAATTATGATCAAAACAAACAACAAACATTCATGATTGAAATTAGTCGTCATGGACACCAACCTTTTGATTTAAAAATAACTACTAAAAATCAAAGCGTTTTAACAAAATGAATGTTGGAATTTAATTTAGATTTTAAATTTAATCAATTAAATGATATTTTTGCAACGCAGTCATTAGCGTTAATGAATCGTAAAAATATTATAGAATTAGATTGAATTAAAAAAGGTTACAAAGAAAATCCGGCATTATTAAGTACTAACGATGGACTAATTGCTGTTCCTAAAGCACAAAAATTTAGCTTATTAACTTTTGCTAATAATGAATACAGCATCAAAGATAATTGTTTAACAATTACGTTATTTCGTGCTTATGATTATTTAGGAAAAGCTAATTTAGCTTGACGACCTGGTCGCTTATCTGGGATGCACATGCATACTCCAGATGCGCTATTACAAAAAGAATTATCATTTAAATTTCAATTTGGATTTAACAATAATAACTATCCTAAATTATTAAATGATTGATTTTTCCAACCACTAAGTTATTATCATAATGATCCTAATCGAATTGATTCTTTCGATGATCGATTCATCGTTAATTATGATCGTGATAAAAACTTAACAGATTTTAAATTAGCAAACATTGAAATTGATCCTAACTTTTTAATTAGTAGTTTTCGTATTTCGCAAACTAAAAATTATGAATTAAGAATTGCTAACTTAACTAAAAAAGTTAAAAAATTCACTTTATTAATTAATGGCAAAACGCAGCGTTTTATTATTAAAGATAAATATGCTAAATTATCTAATAAAAGTGTTGATCATTATTTATTAGATACTCAAAAATTTATTACTATTAATTTTAAACTATAAGCAATTAAAAAAACAACCAAACGTATTGGTTGTTTTTTTATTTAGTTATTAATTTTTTGATTAAGTTGATTAATTTGGTTTTTAATTTTCGTTTGTTTATCAGTTTTTTTAGTCTGTGATAAAGTTAATTTTAAATTATTAACTTTAATCTTATAATGTTCTTTTTTAATTAATGGTTTAATATCTATTAAAGCAATTTTTTGTAATTTATTTATGCGGTTATTTAAGCGATAATTCTCAATCACTTTTAAACTTTTAAATAAATTATTTGATTTTGATGCTTTAGCTTGGTTATGATCAGATAATGTTTGAAAACGTTTTTTACTACGATCGCTTTTTTCAACTAAAATTAATTTGTTGAAGCCAACTACTAATTCTTCATAATTAGTAGTTTTTTCTTGAATACGTTTTAAAAGCATTAATGATTTTTCTTTATATTTATTAATTTTATATTCAGTTTTATCACCATACATTTGTGGATCCCGTAATCAATTACGAGGATTAGCCAAATGAACTAAACTAATACCAAATTTTTTACTTAAACTAATTGTGTTATATTTAAAAATTTGAGCTTTAGTATTTAAATTATTAGCAGTATAAAATGTTGCTTTCGCATTTTTATTAGCTTCATAAGTTTCTTCATATTCCACAACTCGTGGTCGTCAAAAACCAAAAATTAACGCGGTAATGACGGAACCAGAAATTGTCCCAATTAATCAGCCAATATAAGTGAATCGACCTGCTGGAATATAACCTAGGAAAGTTCCTAATGGCGAACCAAGTCCAGCAATATAACGACATTGAAACAAGACAACAATTGCCCCGGCACAAACAGCACCAACAACATTTGCGGTAATTGCTTTAACTGGATTAGTAATTGCGAACGGAATCGCACCTTCACTAATTCCTACTAATCCCATTCCCAATGCCGCTTTTCCAGTTTGGATTTCTGCATTTGAGAATTTTCGTTTAAATAAAATTGTAGCTAATCACGCCCCAATTGGCGGCACCCCAATTGCAGCATTAACAGCTGCTTGTGGAGCAAAATCACTATATGGTAAACTAGTAAAAGTTTGATGGTTTTTCGCCATATTAGTAATTGAAGTTGTAAAGATTGCTAACGCAACTACGTAAGCCGTTTTGTTTAATGGCCCACCTAAATCAAAAGCAATCATTCCAGCAAATACCATTCCGATCAACGGCAAGATAAATGGACTTACAGTATTTGCTTGATGTAATATTTTGAAAAATTCAAACATTAAAAATATTAAAGGAATCGCAGCTACATAAACAGTAAATACATAAGTTATGAAAGTTGATAATACTGGAATAATCATAATTGGAATTACTGGTTTAAATAATTTGGGTCAATTAATTCATTTCATTCCTTGAACTAAATAACCAACGAAGAATCCAATTACGATGGCGCCTAAAAATCCCGCTTGTGGCGAGAACGAATTAAGCGTTCCGTGCCCTTGTTTTTTAAAATAATCGGAAATAAAACTTGGTAAAAAGATTTTTAAAGTTGTTGAGTCATTAATTAAGAATGTCCCAATTAAGGCGGCCGGCATTGCGGAGCGTCCAGCAATAGCATAGGCCAAGTACATGCCAAAAATTGGTAACATTAATGTTAGACCCATTTTCCCAACGATGAATCAACCGTGTAAAAATGGTTGACCAACAAAATTCCACGCATCGGCTGCTCCGGCACCGGTTTTAGTATTGATGCTATGAGCAGCAATAATATTTGGAATTGCCATTAAAATACCACCAGCAATTGTAACTGGTAGCATATAACCAATCGCTGTCATTAAAGCTTGCATTGCTTTATTTTTAGTTTTTGATGATAAATTAAAAATGACATTATCATCAAAAGTATCACCACCTTTAGTACTAGCTTTAGTTGCTTTTGGTTGAGGATTATTTTTATTGTGGATTCCTTTTTTAATCAATTTTTCCGCATTACGGATTGCTTGATTAGTATCACTTTCGATTAAAAATTTTCCTTTGAATTGATTCATATCAATTTTTAAATCAGAAGCGATAAAAACAATATCGGCATCTATAATATCTTGTTTGGATAAAACATGTTCAGGACCAATAGTTCCGCGTGTTTCAATTTTACAATCTCAATTATTTTCAGCACATGCTTTTAAAATTCGATCGCGCGCCATATAAGTATGGGCAATCCCAGCAGCACAAGAAGTTACACCAACAATTTTTAGTGTTGGCTTTATGAGATTATCTTTTGGTAGTTTTTTAGTTGCATCATCGACTAACTTGATATTATTAATTTCTTTAATAATATCAAGTTTAGCACCTTGTTTAATTAACTCTTTAAACTTAGGATCATTCATTTTAGTAGCGATCGCTGCTAAAATTTTTAAATGTAAATTACTTGTTTTTTTGGGCACTAAAATTGCAAAAATGTATTTCACAATATCTTTTTGATCTAGTGTTTTTCATTTAATATTTTTTTCATTAATTATTATATATATTTTTGGCGTTAATACTGTTTCACTAATGGCATGCGGAATCGCAAACTGGTCTTCTAATCCAGTTGAAAATTGCACTTCCCGTTTCGTTAAATCAGATGTTAATATTTTTGCATCTGTGATGTCACCATTTTTGTATGCGAGATCAGCAATATGCTTAAAAACATCTTTTTTATCTGAGAAATTTGTATTGATTAAAATTCGTTTCTCATCAATTAATTTCATATTTGAAAGCTCCTTATAGTTTTTATTTTCTTTTTAATTGTAAATAATAAGGTAATACTACCTTAAATTTCATTATACTATTTTTTTATTTTAAATAAAGGATAATTTTAAATTTTGTGAAATATTTTTATAAATTATTATTATTATTTACTAAATAATTACTAAATAACAAAATTTTTACTTTTACAAAAGAACAACTATCTAAAAAAGCACTTGAAAAAAACGTAAAAGATGCTTTATCTCAATCAGATAAAGAAGAATTTCGTAAATGCATGATTGAATTAGCAAAAAGATAAATAATTTAAAATAGTTATTTATTTTATATCGATCAGCAATATAATTAATAGATTTAAAAAAACACCAATTAATAATTGGTGTTTTTTAAATTTGAGGATTTAATTTAATGTGCTCAATCAAATTGCTATTTATGTAACATCAAATTGCTACAACTAAGCCAACAATCCCGAAAGTAATAATCAATGATAAAAATAATGAAAAATATATTGCAACATAATAGAAGTTCTTTTTAGTATCAATAGAATTAATCTGTAATAGTTTTGTTATTATTGGAGTAATAACCATTAATAAAAAAATGTCTCCTAAACTAGCTGTAACAGCATTAAGGATAAAATCATCAGATATTGCACTAAGACTAATTTTTGCATTTGCAAACAAAATAATAATATCATACATTAATCAACAATTAAAAATTCCGACAACTAGACTTAAAATAATTAAATTTATATTCTTACTTTTTTTCATAACAAACTCCTTGATGATAAGTTTATAAATGATCTGTAATAATCTAAAAAAAGTAATTGATTAGTAAATAAAGTTAATCTTTATTTACTACATCTGGTAGTACTTATATTATATAACTTTTTGATAATTAGCTTCAATGTTTTAAAGAAATATCTGTTATGTTGAAGATTTATTTTGGATATTAGACTTTTTATTTTTTTTATAAAAAATGTTATAATTATTTTAGTATAAAGACCTTTATTTAAAAGATGAACAACTAATAAAATCAAATATAACACAATTTAAAATTAACAATAATATTTAAATTATGGTTTTATAAAAGGAGGATAAAATAATGAAAAAATGACTCTTATCTTTATTCTCGTTGCCATTAATAAGCTCAGGATTAATAATGATAATATGTGTTAATAGTTACGGTGACCACAGGCATCCTCCTGAAAATAATTCAGGATTTATTAAATATACTAAGGAGTTTAATAAAAAGAAAGTTCATGAAATTGATTATACTAAATACTTAAGTGAATTCAATATTACGAATATAAAATCAAATCCACATTTATTAGGATATGGATATGATCGCTCCGATACTAAGGATGGTATGTCAGTTTTTAATAGTGATGTTAAAGTTGATATATATGTAGATCCCAGAAGTAATTCAAAAGTTTATTCTTACGATACAAAAAACGGTTTGTATCAAGATTTAGGACTTAATTATAATATGCGTTTTGGGTTCAATCATTTTGTTACTCCTCAACAAGCTCAATATATTCATGATTTTAGTATTCAGAATTCACATCAAATAAATGTTATATTTCATGCAGGTTATTGAATTGGTGAAAGGTTAGGACTTCCTAATAAAAATTGATTTACTAAGGTAGCATTACAAACAACTAATAATAAAAAGATTTTTTTTAATAATTATAAAAACGAATATATTAAGAGTATATTAGCTTCAAGATCAGTATTTTTTGATTTACAAATAAAATCTTCTACTGGTATGAAAAACTATCAAAAAATTTTTCAAAAAATCAGCATGAATGATAGTTTTTTAGGCATAGGAGAAGCTATTCATGATATTCAAGCACAAAATAATAATTTAAATATTAGTCTTAAAGCTATGAATAATTATAATACTTTTAATGTTATACCTGATAATACAAATTCAATTTTAAATAATGGTGCAAGCATTATGCAATTAAATAATTTATTTTGACAAATAAGAATTAATACATTTAGGTGAATCGGAGCTTATGCATCAGATAATTATAATAATCCTATTAATCCATCTGAGTGAAATGCGACAAGTATTTCTGGTGAAAATTTAGAAAACTATGCTAATTTATCAGGTCTCTTTAAACAAACTAATCCAATTAAACCAATCATAAACCCACATCAAAAAATAATTACAGATTTGACAAAATTAAATCGCTATTATGATGAAAAAAGAAACATTAAATTAGATCTTAAAAAAATTAGTGATTGTCAAAAACAAAAACCTAGTATAAATCCAAACTTAGTTAAAGGTGTAATCTCCAATATGAATAAAAGTTATCATTTAATGGATGATGCATTATCTTCAAATAATAATGATTTTAATAATGTTTTTATTAAACATGATGATACAGCTTTATTAGATGATTTAAACACGGCCAAACAAGCACTGAATCTTAACAATAATTTTAGTATTGTAAAAAAATTAGATTTTATGATACATACAGATTTACGTATTGAATCTTCAACAACGAGAGATTATGCAAATACATCTTTTAATTTAACATTTGATTCAAGTGACATTACTAATTTTAACATTTTTAAAGATGGTAGTTTTGAAGCTTGATATAAAACTAAAAGCGGTTTAATTAAAGTAAAAATGGCGGGAGTTACTTTTGATAAAGGATTAATTAATATTAATAAATTAAGTTATACTTACAGTCCTAATTCTCATCCATTAACAAATTACACAACATCCACTGCGAATTTAATAAAGATATCCTGAATAAAAATATTGGATATATATCGATCACAACTTATTAAGTTTAATCAATTTAATGTAAAAAATGGTTACTTACCATTAAATATAATAGCTCAATGTTATTTTTCAGTTAATACTAATATATCCACTAATCCCGATGTTTTATTTTACGATACTTTATAAAAATTATATAATGTTCTATATTCATCAATATGCTATATAATATAAAAATCAATAACTTTATAATGAAGTTGTTGATTTTTATATAGTATTTATAACTGATTTAAATAGATCTTTTAATTTTTATAAAATAGTGTTATAATGATTTTGTCCTTAAAAACCTTTATATAAAAGAAAAAAATAATTTAAAATGTATAGATTAAAATTAAAATACATCAAGCACAATTTAAAAATTAGATATAATTTTTAAATTGTGATTTTTAAGAAAGATGGAAAAAAGAATGAATAAATGAATTTTATCATTATCGCCTTTGCCGTTGTTAGGACTTGGATTAATGACGATAGGCGGAAATATTAATCACAAACAAATGACGACAAAAGCCCAATTTATCAAATCAAACACTTTATTTAATAAAAATAGATATCACGAAATGAATTATGATACTTATCTAAATGATTTTAACAATGATAATTCCAAAAGTCTAACTTCTAATCACACTGCACATCAATTAGGACATGGTTATGATCGTGCTGATGATACAGAAGGACTTCCAGTATTTAATAATAATGTGAAAGTAAGAATGTATTTGCAAACTAGTGATTTATCTATTAAAGTTAATAATGATCCTAAATCTTTATACAAAGATTTAGGACTAGATTATAATATGCGCTTTGCTAATGAGGATAGTATTGGCTCTGATTACTTAAATACTATTGGTAATAATAGTTCTAAACAATTAAATTTCGTTTTTCATGTTAGTTATTTAGTGGATGAAGAATTAGTATTTCCTAATAAAGATATGTATACTAGTATGGCTTTAGCGGCAACATATAATAAAGCAATGTTTTTTAGTAATTATAAAGATAAATATATTGCTCATTTAATGAGTGCTAGATCAATATTTTTTAATTTAGAAATGACATCTTCAGATATTCATAACTATCAAGAGATTGCTAAAAAAGTTCAATCATCACAAAACTTTTCTGATATTGCAAAATCTATTAATTATGCTAAATCAGAAAACAACAACACTTTCAATACGGACATAGTAGGATCTAGTACTTATCCTTTTAATGGTGATAGTACCGATGATGTTTTACCGCATAATTTAAGTCAAGTTTTACAAAATGGGAATGCTACGCAAGTAAAAGATGTATTTGCTAAACTTAAATCGAATTCATTTAATTTTCTAACAGATTTTGCAAAAGATAGTCAAGGATTGCCTGTTGAACCACTTAATTGAGTTGCTCAAGGAATTTCTAAAAATGATTTAGGAGATTATTCTAATTTAGCTGGTCTTTTTAAACCAGGCACTTTAATCACTAATCCACATGAAAAATTTATTAAAGATTTTCCAAAATTAAATAAATATTATGATGAAAAAACCAACATTAAGCAAGATATTAATAATATTAAACATTATACAGATCGACATCCTTCAAGTAACAGTATTTTAATTATGGATGCTGTGGCAGATATGAATAATACTTATAGTGAAATGAGTTGATTATTCATGCCAGGAAATTCTGATTTCAACAATATGCTTATAACTTATAATGATTCAGCATTTCTAAGAGATCTAAAAAATACTGAACAACTACTAAATATTGATGGTAATTTTACTATTATTAAAAAAATTGATTTTATGTTGCATTTTAAATTTCATATTGAATCTCAAACATTAGCTCCAAATGGAAATAATTTTAATTTCACTAAAAATTTAAATCACTTTAATAATTTTAATTTTTTCAGAAATGGTAATTTTAAAACGCAATATAAAACACTTAATAGCAATATTAACTTAGATATTTCAACAATCACATTTAATAAAGGTTTAATTAATTTTAAAACATTAAGTTATCAAAATATTGCTAATCAAAAACTAGCTAATAACTTTTCGATGACAGCAAATTCTATCAATATGTCTTGAATAAAAATTTCTGGTACATATAGATCATCCGTTATATATTTTAATCAATTTAATACTAAAAGTGGTTATATGCCATTAAACATATCGGCTAAAGGCTACTTTCAAGTAAATGCTTATTCATCAACTAATCCAGATGTTTTATTTTATGAGGTTATATAAAATAAATACAATATATTATTTTCAATACAAATTAATTTATTTTTTTATAGTGTTTATCATTTTTAAACAGACCTTTTAATTTTTGTAAAATAGTGTTATAATGATTCTTGTCTTAAAAACCTTTATATAAAAGAAAAAAATAATTTAAACTGTATAGATTAAAACTAAAATAAATCAAACACAATTTAAAAATTATATCTAATTTTTAAAAAAGATGGAAAAAAGAATGAATAAATGAATTTTATCATTATCACCCCTGCCACTGTTAGGACTCGGATTAATGACAGTAGGCGATAATGTTAATCACAATCATAAACAAATAACGACAAATACTCACTTTATCAAAGAAAACACTTTATTTAATAAAAATAAATATCATGAAATGAATTATGATAGTTATCTAAATGATTTTAACAATGATAATTCTAAAAGTTTAACTTCTAATCATACTGCACATGAATTAGGACACGGTTATGATCGTGCTGATGATATGGAAGGATTTTCAGTATTTAATAGTGGGGTTAAAGTAAAAATGATTCCTCAAAGTAGTACATTATCAATTCAAATTGATAATAATACTAAATCTTTATACAAAAACTTAGGAATTAATGGAAATATGCGCTTTGGATTTAAGCGTTTTTCTGTTGGTGGCGCTGCTAAATATGTCCATAGTGTAACTAATAGTTCACATCAATTAGATTTTATATTTCATTTAAGTTATTTAGTAGATGAAGAATTAATATTTCCTGATAAAGATATGTATACTAGTATGGCTTTAGCAGAAACTAATAACAAAGCAATGTTTTTTAGTAATTATAGAGATAAATATATTGCTAATTTAATGACTGAAAGAGCCGTATTTTTTGATTTACAAATGACATCATCTAGTATAAAAGACAATGAAGCTATTTCTGGTAAAATTAAATTCGCCAACCATCTAGTTGATATTGCTGCAGGAATAAATTTTGCTAAGCAACAAAATAGTAATAATTTAAAGATATCAATACAAGCTAGTACATATCCGTTTAATGGTGATAAAACAGATAATATCTTACCAGACAATGTAATTTCTACTTTAGCTAGTGGTGATGCAACACAAGTAAATAATTTATTTGACCAAATAAAAACAAATTCTTATGCTTGAATCTATGATTTTTCTAAGGATGAAGATAAGATGCCTTCAAATCCTTTAAATTGATATCCTCAAGCAGTTTCCAAAAATAATCTAGGTAATTATAGTTCTTTACACGGTCTGTTTAAATCAGATACACCAATAGTTAATCCTAGTGAAAAATTAATTAAAGATTTTCCAGAATTAAATAAATATTATGATGAAAAAATAAATCTTAAAGAAGATATGAAAAATATAAACTTTAATTATATTGGTAGAAATTTACCTTCAGCAGTTAGTGATTATCTTTCAGATATGAGTGAAACTTACAATGCTATGAATATATTATTAACTCCAGGAAATACTGATTTTGATAATGTTTTTATCAATCATAATGATCAAACTTTATTAGATGATCTAAAAAATACTGAACAACTATTAAGTATTGATGGCAACTTCTCAACTATTAAAGCATTGGATTTTACATTACATTTTCAAGTACATTTTCAAACTAAAACAAAGGATGTATCTATAAAAAATTTTAATTATCGCAGACATTACGACATTAATAAAGCGCTTAAATTTGACAACCTAGATAATACAGGAATACATACACAATATATATCAAATTTTAAAGATACTTCCATACAAGGAAAATTTTACCATGATAGTATTGATATAAAGTCAATTAATTTTAAAAATGGTTTAATTAATTTTAAAAAATTAAGTTTTTACATATCTTGACCTATGAATCCTGAATTATGATATACTGGATATTATGATACTATATCTACAAATAATGCTAATATATCTTGATTAAAAATATCTGATACATACAGATCGTCTGTTATAAATTTTTATGATTGTCACAATACTTACTTAAGTATGGCTAATATGATACCATTAGATATATCTGCTAAATGTTATTTTTATGTTAATATTAACGTATTAAATAATCCTGATGTTTTATTTTATGAAACTGTATAAAATATATAATATTTTTTCTTATAAATAGATAAACTTTATATAAAAAATAAATAACTTTAATTAGTTATTTATTTTTTATATTATAATATTATTTTTTCTTTTTCTATGTTATCATGATAGTATCTTTTAAATATAAAAAAGGAATTTTAGAATGAAATTAAATAACATATATAATATTGATTGTTTTGAATTATTAAAAAATCTTCCAAACAATAGTATAGATTTAATAATTACTGATCCACCATATTTAATTAGTAAAAAAACTGGCTTCCATAGTTGTGATAAAGGTGTGCAACGCTTTTCTGTATCGATGGAATTTGGTGAATGGGATATCGCTTTTGATAATTTTGATTTATTACTAAAAGAATTATATCGGGTTTTAAAATTACATGGAACATTAATTATTTTTTTTGATATTTGAAAAATAACTTTATTAAAAAATTGAATGACTGATGCTAAATTTAAACAAATTCGTTTTTTAGAATGAATCAAAACAAACCCAGTACCTTTAAATAGTCGTGTTAATTATTTAACTAATTCTCGCGAAATAGCGTTAACTGGAACCAAAGTTTCAAAACCAACTTTTAATTCTAAATATGATAATGGAATTTATAAATTTCCAATTGCCCATGTTAAAGGTAGGATACACCCAACACAAAAACCAGTAAAATTAATGGAAGAATTAATTGTAAAACATAGTAACAAACATGATGTTGTTCTAGATTGTTTTATGGGTAGTGGGACAACAGCAATCGCGGCGATCAACCAAAATCGCCAATATATAGGGAGTGAAATTAATAAAGAATATTTCGACCATTCTTTACAAAGGATTGAACAAAGTGGATGGAAAAAAATTAGTAGAACTACTAAATAAATCTCGATCAAAACCATATCAAGATTTTTTAAAAACATTTAATACCAGAATTAATAATTCTGGTATTAGTGATATCATATTTTATGATGAATGAAAATCAATACCTTCATTAGCTACTAATAACGGTTTAAGTTGAACTAGAAAAAGTGGCATATTAGCAAAACAATTTATTATTAATAAATATAAAAACGGGTCAAGAATTACTAAAATAAAACTAACAGGATTTAATAATTCAGAAACATATTTAAAAAAAATCAATACCTAATAAAATATATAAAATTATCAGTTCTCAGCGTTGTGTAGTTACTGGCAGTAAAAGAAATATTGAAGTAGATCATAAAGTTGGGCGAGTTGACAAATTTCAAGGTAATAGCATCGAATACTTTCAAGCTATGACGAAAACTATTAATAATATTAAAAGAGAAATATGTAAAAAGTGTGCTATCACTAATAAACGTTTTGATGCTAAAATATTGGGTTATTCCAAAAGTGTAGTTTCAGGTAATTTGGATTATAAGAATACTTGTAAAGGTTGTTATTGATATGATCCACAAGAGTTTAATAAAAAAATATCAACTAAAAAATAAATAAAAAGATACTTTAATAAAGTATCTTTTTATTTATTTTTTAATATTAAATTATTTTTGTTCCTCAAATCCTGGATCTCCTTTACTTATTATATTAGTGTTGAAATTAATAATTTTTATATCAGATTCCAATACTTTTTTTTGTATTATTTTAAACAAATCTTTAACTGCTTTTATCTCATTAGATTTTTCAGTATTTTTATCATAATTCTCGTCAGAATCAAATTCTAAATTATTTTTGGATAAATTTATAATTAATTCTTCTAAAATATTATTATCCATTTTACCTTGTTTTGTTTGTAATATAATTTTTTCTATTTCTTTATTAGTCAACATCATATCCCCCAAATATATCAAATCTATTTTTCAAGAATGATTTATCCCCATCTAATATTTCATATATTTCTTTTTTATCTATTTTATTAACTTTAATTGATGTATATGTGAATTTTGGATCTAATTTAATATCTCCCTTATAATTAGCTAATATTATTGATTGCGGATCACTATTTATAGCTAACATAGGATTATTTGTAACCATAATGATTTGTTTATGAAATCCTCATTGTTTTAATTGTGTTATAATAATAGAATTTATAGTTTTATTATCTATATCATTTTCTGGTTGATCCATTATTATAATGTTTTTATCAACAATTTTAAAGACTTCTTTTAAAAACTTTTCTTGTCTTTGCCCTGCAGAATATTTTTTCATAGGATATTTATCATCACCTATGTAAATAAATTTTTTCTTCTTTTATCTTATCTTCTATCAACCAACTTTTAAAACTAATGCGAAGCTCTTGTTTAGATTTAGTTAGAAAATTATTATCAACATCTATTGAGCTCAATTCTTTTCAAGTGAGATCTACAGTTTTATAAATATTTTATTAAAAAATCTGATAATAAATCATTACCTTTTATATTAATAAATAATTTTTGCTTTTATTATATGATTATATTTTTTATCTCCCATTTCATTATCTACGATCTTTTCATGGCAATTGTTAGAAACTTTATTTTGTATATGTTTAATTTTAGTTTGTAAGTCAAATTTATATTTTTCTAATATTTTATATTCTTTTATAAATTTATTTATTAAATCACCATACTTAACTTTGGAAAAATTAGAGTTTGATTTTTTAGATTCATCCTCTTTGATTTTATCAATTATTTTTATAAATTTTTTAATATTATCATCTTTTTTGTATTTAGATTTTTTTAAATATAATTGTATTTTAGATTTTATATTCATAATTTCTGTTTTAAATCATTTAGTGTTTTTGTTATTTATATTTTCTAAAAATTGTTCAATTGTTTTTAAATCAAAATTCAATTTATCTATAATTTCATCATTTTGTATTTTAATAATTCTTTGTTTCAGTATGTTTAAAATATCATTTCTTATTTGGCTATTATTATTTTATTTTTTTGATTTTGTATGCTTTCTTTGACCAAATTTATAAACATTATTTTTAATTCCAAGATTTTTTCTTGAATTATTTTAATAAGTTTAAAAGTATCATTAAATATTTTGAATATTGTATTTTGAAATTTTTTAGATTCCTCTTTAATAACATCTACACCATAATCAATATTTTTTTTTATATAAATTAGATAAACTATTTTGATCATAAACATTTATATCTTCTATAGAATATTCAGATTCTTTGAAATTAATTTTAAAGTTTTCAGTATATCTTTTATTTATATAATCATTTTTATTGGCTTCTTTATCATATTTACCTATTTCTTTTTGTATGTAATATTTTATAGAATTATATAAATAGCTTTTTCCGCCACCTCTTCGACCTACTATTACATTCAAACCTTTATCTAAAAAAATAGTTTCCCCATTTATAACTATTGATGTAATGTAATTAGATATAGTTTGCGATTCAAGTTCATCTTTATTTATAATCGGTTGAACTCTGTGATTATATTCTGCAATTTTTTTAAGCCCATTAAAATTATTTTCAGCATAATAAAGTGGTACTTTTTTAAATTGATGATAAAAGCAAGCATTAGGAATACAAGGATCATTCATCTTAGTATCATCGTTTTTTATACATTTTATCATTTTTGCATCTGTGCCATATACAGTATTAAAAGGTTTATCATTTTGTTCTTTTGATGATTTTATTTGTTTTTTTATTTCTTTAATGTGTTTAATCAAGTATTGTTTACCTTCAAATAGTTCAAAAAAATTAATATATTCTAAGTATTTCTTTTGATCTACTTTTTCAACTGATGACAAATGAGAGGATGATTTACTTCAATGTACACTAGTTATAAATTTTATATTTTCATCAGACAACTTATTTGCCAATTGAAAAAAGTATTTATCAATTTCTAAACGTTTATCCTTGCTATCTCACATTTTTTTTATTATATATCATTAATTATATCTAATTGTGTATAATTTAATTGATCGTCAAATAAAAATATAATATCCAAGTATTGTTTATAAAAATTATATAATATTTCAATTTTCTCCTTTTTTAAAGAATTATTATATTTGGCTATTTTTTCATTTTTTTTATATATATTTTTTTCAGTTCTACTTTTTAATAACGCAAAATATTCGTCTGATAATTGTTTCATATTTTTTTCAATATCTTTTTTATTTTTTCATAATAAAAACCTAATTCAACACCAGGACCAATATTTATATTTAGTGAATCTTTCTTAATACATTCCTTGTATTTTCTTTATAGCTTCAATAGATATCTGCCTATGATCAGTTATATATATTAAATACCCTATATCACTTTCTTGTTCCGCATATTCTTTATTTTCATCTAAGAAAATTTTAAGAATTTTTGGAATATCATTTAACTCCTTTTGTCTTGTATTATCTTTATCTTGATAAGTATGATGATGTAAATCAAATTTTACTCATTTTTTCTCTGGTATTTCTTCTGTTATTTTACTATTGTCTATTCAATTATCTGTCTTATGTGTTGTCATTTACAATACTCCTTGTTCAATTTAAATTATTATATAACTTGCATTATCATGCATATTTTTGACGTCTAATTACTGCAATTGGAACTCAAAACATATTTGCTAAAAATTTGTTAGTAACATCAATATTTTTTCTTTTATGTTTTTTAAAGTAATTCTCAATATTATCAATAATGTATTTAGGAGCTAATAAGTTATCAGCAAATTTTCTAATTAAATTATCATTAGCATTATTTATATTAGTTCAATTTATAGCGGTTTCAGGGTTCAATACTTCTGAAAGTTTTTTAGAATTATTAAATCGGATACTATTAATTTGTTGTGCTAAATAAACTTTACCTAAAGCATAAGCTAAATAGTATATACGATCTGAATAATTTGTATTTTGATTAAGGATAATATATGTTTTATGATCTTTAGTTTTAATAAAGTTATTATCATTTTGGTGATTTTTTAATTCTATGTCTTCTCCAAAATCAAACATTCTAATTCTAATATGATCTTTATGTAAATATGTTTAAATAATTTTAAATGGTAAAATTATTTTTCTTTACGATTTATCTATTAATCATTTTACTTTATCAGGTAAAAATTGATTCATATACTCTTCTTCGAATTGGGTTAATTTTATAGTATTCATATATAGATCTCCTTATAGTTATATTTTATAATATAAGATAATATTTTTTAATTAATATAAATATATAATATTTTACGTATTTTGTCAATTAATTTCCTTTAATAAAAGGAAATTAATTAAAATTATTATTAAAAATAATCTAAAAAGGTGTATAATCTATATTGTAATAAAAAACACCTATTTAATCGTGTTTTTAATACAATCACAATCAAAAAAACTGAATTTAAAAAAAAGAAACGAAAGGTCGTCTCTCGCAAGTGAAAAAAAATTTTAAAAACAGCCTTATTTAGTAGTGCTGTTATTGCTTCGACAACAGTTGGATTAACAACTGTTAGTTGCGGCGCAAAAACTCCAGATAGTCATTATAAAACACAGAAAGAATTAGAAGTTATTTTTAATAAATCAAATTTAACTACACCAATAACTAAGGTGATTACACAAAGATTTGTTACTAAAGATGTAACAAAACCAGTCATTAGTGATACATCATTTAAAACTAGTCTAATTAGAGACACTGAAATTTATAATCCAGAAGTAAATATTTCTGGATCATTCGAATACAGCCCATCTCCTAAAAATAATATTACAAATATTTTTAGTTTAATCATATCATATGATGAAAAAAATAGTATTTATCAATCATCGTTCATTAACATTAATACAATTGCCAATAATAATATTGATCCAATACTTAATGGTCCAATGGCATGTTCTAAATGAAATAATGCTGTGATGACCAAAATGAATTATCAAAAATTGAATGATTTTAAAGTTAGTCAAGTTAATCTAACAAACTTAGTGTCGTACAACGTAACTAAAGTTAAAGGCGATCGTATCATTAGTGCTTATTATAAAGGTACTTTAGTAAAATTTGGCAAGCAACAAGTTGTTTCAGTTGAAGTTGTTTATAATGCTACGAAAGGCACAGGCCAAGTTACACAAGCTTTTATGCCATTTGTAATTAATGGTGATAATGTTTATTACGCTGGTAATGGTAAAAAATTATTCAACTTATTATTTCCTGCTCTAAAAAAACAAGTTGAGAAAAATTGAACAGGTACTTTTTTCCGAGCTATTTATGACAAAAATTTAACTGTTAATATTACTAATAAAAATTCTTTAACAGCAACAAATTTAACTGTTTCTGGTGATATGAATACATATACAAATGATGCTGATAGTAATACTAAAGGACAAATACCTGCGCATTTTGTTGCCAAGATATCTTATGATTTTAGAACTTTAAAATATACAATGGATCCAAATAAAGATATTAAAATTACACCTAACGATAGAATGTTATTAGGTCATGATCAAGTTGTGGCAGCAGTGAAAGCACGGTTCAATAATACAACTGACACTTTAAATAGTTTTGAAGTCCAATCATTCGTTATTAAAACTGATACTCAACCTGCTTATGCTAATGTAGTTGGTTGACTAACAACTAATAAAAATATTTCAAAAATATTTTATATGGAAGTAATCTTAAAAGATAATACACCATGAGCTGAAGCTTATATTTCAATGGCAACTAACGCTCCCTTTGCAAATCTATCAACTAACGGAACACTTTATAAAAAAGTTTTACCAGCAGTAAAAAATATTAAAAATTTTGCTAAATTAACAATTACTAAAGCTGATAAAAGCATATTTACAGATAAAACATGATCTCCTTATAACTCAAAAACAACAATATATTTTAATGTCACACTCAAAGATGGAACAGTCGTTAAATATAGCGCATCAGTACTTTATGAATTTGACTTTAATTTTTGACGTGTTTATACTCCAACAATAGTAAAATAATAACTTATTTTACAAATCTATCTATCTATTTAAAAAAAGAAACGAAAGGTCGTCTCTCACAAGTGAAAAAAATTTTAAAAACAGCCTTATTTAGTAGTGCTGTTATCGCTTCTGTAACAGTTGGATTAACAACTATTAGTTGCGGCACAAAAACGCCAGATAGTCATTATAAAACACAGAAAGAATTAGAAGTTATTTTTAATAAATCAAATTTAACTACACCAATAACTAAGGTGATTACACAAAGATTTGTTACTAAAGATGTAACAAAACCAGTCATTAGTGATACATCATTTAAAACTAGTCTAATTAGAGACACTGAAAGTTATAATCCAGAAGTAAATATTTCTGGATCATTCGAATACAGCCCATCTCCTAAAAATAATATTACAAATATTTTTAGTTTAATCATATCATATGATGAAAAAAATAGTATTTATCAATCATCGTTCATTAACATTAATACAATTGCCAATAATAATAATATTGACCCAATACTTAATGGTCCAATGGCATGTTCTAAATGAAATAATGCCGTTATGTTAAAAATCAATCAAAGCAAAATTGGTGATCTTAATGTAAGTAAAGTTAAGTTAACAAAACTAATATCTTGAAATACAATCAAAAATACGAAAGGTGATCTCATCACTACTGGCTATTATAGAGGGACTTTAACGTATAAAAATAAAACACAGATTGTTTCTGCAGAAGTAGTTTATAACGCTACTAAAAAAACAGGCCAAGTTATACAAGCTATTATTCCGCTTCTAGTAGATCAAGGTAACGATTTTATCTTTGGTAGTGGAACAGTTTTATTTCGTAAACTATCTAGTGCTCTAAAAGATTTAATTAGTAAAAATTGAACAAGTTCCTTTTATAGAGATTTGGATTGAAAAAGCATATCTCTTGTTGCGGCCCATCCAGACTCTGTAACATCAACAAAATTAATTGTTTCTGGAAATGTAAAGACATTACAAAAACATGGTAATGGAATACCAGTAGCTTCACCTTTTGTTGCAAATTTATCTTATGATTTTAGAACTTTAAAATATGCTCGGGACCCCAATAAAAATATTAAAATTATCCCTAATGATAAAATCTTATTAGGTCATAATCAAGTTGTAAACGTAGTGAAAGCACGCCTCATTAATAAAACTGACACTTTAAATAGTTTCCAAGTGCAATCATTTGTTGCTAAAACTGATACTCAACCAGCTTATGATAATGTAGTTGGTTGATTAACTACTCAGGGAAATATTAGTAAAATTTTTTATATGAAAGTAATTTTAAAAGATAAAAAACCGATAGCAGGGGATTATAATTCAGTAGTGACTGATAATCCTTTTCGAGATTTATCAGCTAATGGTGAACTTTATAAACAAGTTTTAAAATTAGCAAGTACGCTTCCAAATTTTGCTAAATTCACAATTACTAGTGCTGATAAAAGTAAGTTTACCGATCCGACAGAATATCCTTATTGATCAAATACAAAAATATATTTAAATATCACTTTAAAAAATACGACAGTTGTAAAATATACAGCACAAGCTACGTATGAATTTGATAAAAAAATCTTTTATATTCAATATCCAACACCGGTAAAATCATAACTTATTTTATCAAGATATTTATCTATTAAATAACAAACAAAAAAGACACTATTAAACTAGTGTCTTTTTTGTTGTTCTATTATATATGATTACATGTAAAGTAATTATTCGTTTT
Source organism: Mycoplasmatales bacterium (assembly GCA_965222855.1). Taxonomy (GTDB): domain Bacteria; phylum Bacillota_I; class Bacilli_A; order Mycoplasmatales; family JABABV01; genus JABABV01. The sequence continues at coordinate 33,510 of CBDCUL010000009.1, forward strand.
AGTTATTGCTAAAATTTATATTCTTTTTTGATTATGTTGGTCTTTTTTATAACATTTAGTTGCTAAAACTAATGACAAGACCCCTAGAGTTAAAACCATTAACAATGGTAAGAAATGATAAAATGAATCACGATATTTGAACATACTTTGCATTTCAGCTTTCAAAGTATAAAATAAATGAATATTAAGCATTATTGCTAAAGCGCCTCAAGTTCCTAGAAAAGATCATCATATTGCTAAACTTTGATGTTGACCACTAGCATAACCAACTGCTAAAGCAATAATTGGACCTAGCACATTTAAGTCCATTCCAATCGCAAATCAACAAAATAAAATTAAACTTTTTTTATGTTTCATTATTATACTCTCCCATATGTAATATTTGCTATTTATATAATATAGGCTATATCTTTATTATATTATATATATAGCTAATCAACTATAAATATAAGAGATTTCTTAGATTTATAGTAATAATTTAATTTATTAAAATAGTGATGAATAATGACTTAATTTTTAATTATATATATAAGTAAACTCTTAAGTTATTAGAACTATCAAAAATTATTATTGATAATATAAATTAAAATTTTAAATAGTAAAAAATAGTTACTAATTAAAATAACTATTTTTTATTTGTGATTAATTTTTGGTTTTGGAATTTTTAATAATTAATTTTGGAATTTTTTTAAAGATAGTTCAATGAATTAATATCATGGATGCTACAAATATAATTGGAATTGATATTATAAATGCATAAGCAGAAGCGTTGTATTGAAAACTCTTATTATCTGATCATGTAAAAATTGATTTAACTCATATTATATGTCATAGTACACCAATAAATAGAGTAATAAAAGCAAAAATAAAACCAATTATATTTTTTGTTGATTTAATTTCCTTATTTATCTCTTGATTTAAATGTTCTGATTTTTCATATTTTTCTTTAATTTCATTCATTTCTAATTTTAATTCAATAATTAATAATTCAAATCTTTTTATTTCACTAACAGAAGTTTCGACTTGTCGATCTGTTTCTAAACTAACATCATCATTAGCGTTTTGATTGACATTATCTTCTAAATTAGTGGGGACTTTAGTTATTCTACTAAGAATATTTTTAAGTTTTTTATCACTCATAATGTAGTTTTCCTATTTCTTTATAATATGTAGCCATTTCATCAAACGGGATTACTTTACCATCTTTAAAAATATCATATATTTCATTTCATATTCCTCGATGAGATTTTTTAGATAAATCTAAGCCACTAAAGTTATAACAAGCAAGACAACTATCAATAATTGCTTGGAGTTGTTGTTGATCGATAATAATTCGTTTTTTTACAAAAGTTTCATTAATTGCATTTAAAGTATCAGTATCTGTAAAATCATTAATTTTAGGATAATCATTTTTATATTTCATAAAAATTTCTTTTAATACTGGTCCATATTTATATGCTAAAAATTCACCATCAATTAATGATTTTTGAGTTTCATTAAAATAACGGATATACGATGTTCACATTACTTTTTGTAATTTCACATGTCCCATCCCATATCGGCAAGGACCTTCTTGTTGTTTAATGTAGTCAAAAACATTAATAATTATTGCTGATAATTGAAGAGGGTCTAGCGATTTAGAATTATTATCAATTAATGTTAGTAATGTTAGTAATTTATTATTGTCATTCATATTTAATTAATTCCTCCTTATACTATTATTATAAATTAATTTGTATAAGACTAACTTTTTTTAATTATGCATTAAATTATAGCATAAAAGTAGTTTTATTAAAGCGTTTAATTAATACGATATAACCTTGTTCTAAAATCTATTTCAATAATTTATCATTCATAAGTTAGATGAGCTATTTTAGTATAATATATAACAACTTTTTCAAATGGTATCAATTTAGCATCTTTAAAGACACTATGTATTTCTGCTCAAATACCTTTATGAGATTTTATAGACAAATCCAAACCACTAAAATCATAGCAATCAATACAACTTTTAATAATTATGTTAAGTTGTATTTGATTGATAGAAATTCCTTTAGAGGGATTTTTTTTATTGATTTTCACTATCGTATCAATATTTGTAAAATCATTAATTTTGGGATAGTCTTGTTTATATTGTGTATAAATTTCTTTTAATATAGGACCATATTTACATGCTAAAAATTCACTATTAACTAATGATTTTCGAGTTTTATGAAAATATCTAATATACGATGTTCACATTATTTTTTGTAATTTAACATAGCCCAATCCATAATGACAATCACCATTATCTACTCTAATGTAATCAAAAATATTGATGATCATTGCTGATAAATGAAGTGGAGTTAGAGATTTATTTTGATCAGTTATTAGTTCGATAATATTATCTTGTGATTCTGATTTTACAACCATGTTATTAAAAGCCTCCTTATAATTATATTTTTATAATATAAGATAATCTTTTTCACTTAATAAAAATATATAGCATTTCATTCGTTTTGTCAATTATATTACTTTTATAAAAGTAATATAATTGATAATGAATTAAAAATAAATAGTTATTTATTTAATTAAATATGATAATATATTAATAAGTGAACAAATTTTAAAAATAAATATCTTTTAAAATTTAAATATAAGGATCTGTCAGGAGATGTTTGATGAAAAATATCATACCAAATAAATCTTTAGAACTAGCTAAATTAATTATTTTAATTAGAATTATTATAAATCATAAAGATAATATTAATAATCATTTAACCCATATACATTTACAAAAAATTATGTGATTTTGTTATATCGAAAATTTTAAATCAGGGAATAAAAAAGCTTTAGTAGATGAAGAATTTCAAGCTTGAGGCTATGGACCGGTTTTAGTTTCTGTTTATGAAGAATATAGAGAATATGGCAATAAAAATATTGATGATTTTTTTACTTATGATCAAGTTCAAAAATGGGATATCGATGTTAGTGATGCAGATTTTAATTTAATACTCAAAGTATTTGATGATTTAGATTACAAACCTGCAAAATATCTTATTAAAAAATCACATGATGAGTTTTGACGTAAGTATAATCGACAAAACACAGCAGTGATGCCATTAGAGAAAGTTATTTCTTTTTATGGTAAATAAAAAAATAACTAATAAAGAGTTATCTAATTTTAGAAAACCCAGCATTAACTACAAACCAAATGTTAAGAAAGATTCTTATATTAAGGATAATTCAAGAGATATTTTTAATGATAATGAATCTAGTGTTTACGCAGATAATTATAATGATAAAAATATTATTTTAGATTTATCAAAATTACTAAAAACTTGCTTTAAAATAGGCCAAGTTTTTAGTTTGTTAATTATTGGTAAAACTAATAATAAAAAATTTTTAAAACAGAAAAAACTTAATAAAAATCAACATAATAGTCATCTTATTATATTTAATAATAAAGTTCACACATTAGTTAAATATTGTAAAGAATTACAAAATAATGATTTACGACATTTACAAGATTTTCTACTTAAAGTTAATGATCTATTAAGTATATTAACAAAATTAGAAAAAGATTTATTATTTGAAAATAGTGACATTGCTAATAATGTTAAAAACAACCCAATAATTATTGAAAATATTTTTACTTATTTTAAAGAAATTAGAAATATCATTACGCATTCTCATAATTATAATATTACCGAAATTAAAAATACAAAACATTCAAAAAATATTATTCAAATTCATTTTAAGTTTACTGGTTATACTTTAGAATTCATTAAAAATATTAACGATAATATTGAAACCGGAATTTGTCATTTACAATCTGTATTATCATATTTATTTGATGAATTAATTATTAACAAATGTCTTCTTCATTCTCATATGGTTTTGTATCATTTAATTTATCAAAATAATTTGGTTTAATTAAATCATTAATTTGATACCATTTGCCATAACTTCCCAAATCACCCCAATTTTCTAAATCAAATATGCGTTGAGTTCTACCCCAATTCAAATGAACCTGACCTCCTTCAACTCCTCTAAATATCCAAAATTGTTGAGTTATATGTTTTCGGTTATTTACCCAAGTATAAAATACATATTGAGATGTTAAATAACCACCATAACATTGCAATATTTCCATAATTAATTTTTTATCATAAGCTTCTCCATTTGAAACATGAATAAATGCTTTAACAAAATGATCAATAGCACCTTTATGATTTGGTAATAATCCAACTCTTAAATATTTTCTTACATTTACTGATGTATTTGGTATCAGTTTTGCTGATACTTTTTGTACAATTACACCACGAAATAGTTCTTTATCTACAAACTTTAGATTTCTATATTGCATTTTCCACCCTAATTTATCAAATATAGAAATATTTTTAATTTAGGAATTGGAATTTGTTTAATTTTTTTTTTTTTTTTGTTCGACCTATTACACCCCAGTTAGTTCCATGTAAATCATTAAACATTGTTTGATAATTTGTATGTGTATTAATACACATTCCTGTGGTATGACTATATAATTGTTTTAATTTTGTCGAAGCATATGGAAATTCATATTCAACATGTTCTTGGATTTTATCTTCTTCCAAACTCATTTGCTCCATTCTCACAGTAATATCTTCCATTGTAATAAATGGCCAACTTTTTTGTTGACAAGTGATGATTTTTTCAACACCTGATAAACCACCTAGAATACCTTTTTTTTATTAAAAAACAAAACAAAAAAAAAAAAACACAAACAAAAAAAACAATTAAAAAAAAAATTTACAGAATGTAATATTTATAAAAATTATAAAAAAAAAAAAAAAAAAAAAAAAAAAATATATAATTAATATACCAATCATTTGTGCAAATGCACAATCAGCTTCCCCTCCATAATTATGAATCATTGTTAATAATGTTCATACCTTTTGAATTTGCTACGCGTGCATGCTACGATCCTATCCCGACATCTACTACATAACAATAGACGATCTCTGCGTACCTTGCTCATACACCTGAGTGCTCGTGTATAAACAATTTGAACATCAACCAAATCCATATTTGATAACTGAGAGAATTTAGTCTTTTCGTGGTTAGAACTAATTATATTATTTAATTGTTCACGGGACCTGGCGCATGGAAACTAGTTCCACAACTTGTTTATTCAAACCACCAAAACAGCCATACATTTCTGTTACATTCATGTCAGACCAAACTATTCCAAGTTTTGAATTGAATTACTAATTAAAAAATGGCACCCAATTATCGTTACTAGTTTTATTAGAGACTCTTGCAATTGATCAACTAAAAGTCATTGCAACTGATCAACTCGGTAAGGTTTGCAATTGATCAACTAAAATTATTTGCAATTGATCAACTAAAAGTCATTGCAACTGATCAACTCGGTAAGGTTTGCAATTGATCAACTAAAATTATTTGCAATTGATCAACTAAAAGTCATTGCAACTGATCAACTCGGTAAGGTTTGCAATTGATCAACTAAAATTATTTGCAATTGATCAACTCTGAACGTTTGCAACTGATCAACTCGGTAAGGTTTGCAATTGATCAACACCATACCCTTTTAATTTGCAACTATAAACAAGTGCCTGCGTGAGATTATCTGTTGGATTTTCAGTTAATCCCATTTATCTATCTTTTATAAACTAATATGGAAATTAGTCCATATTAATCTGAAAATATCAACTAAGAATATCTAGTGATTAATTATTGAATACTCAAGTTTTAAATAAATATTTATGCAGAATATATAACTATTTGTTAATAATGAAATGAAAAGAAAGCTGAAAAGAATGAAAGAATAGAATGAGTGAGTAAATGAAAGAAGAATAAAACAAGACATTGCTGCTATTAGATGAAGATTGGTACCCGATCTGTAATTGTGGAGCGACATATGGGACATAAATTGCCAACTTGTTCACTGCAATCTTGACAGCATCTAGCGTGTCTACATGGATAGAAGAGTACTGTGGATTCTCTTACCCGTAAACACACGCAACATAAAGGCTGATTATTTAACTGTTCACTTATTATCGCTCCCTGAAGAGGTGTCATCTACTTGTTGGACTTGAATTATCCAGCTCAACTGTACTACCCAATGCAAACAAATATTGTTCCGGTGTGTATACTCCTTCTTCAAGTTTATGTTTACATTGACTTCTTAGTATATCATTATCTATTGACTTCTTTTTGCGGGGGCGAGAAATCTCAATGCCATTATGTAAGCGTTCAACATCTAAATCTGTGTCAGTAATGATATCATTTAAAATCTGAATAAAATACCAGATTCGAGGATGGCTTACAACAATTTCTGCCTTTAACTTGGCATGGTAAATTTCTGCTCCATTATTGGTAGTTTGGCTTGATGATTATAAATGGATAATTCATTGGCCGGAGTCTTAATGATCCACTGTTTTCTCAGATATGTCTTTAATTTTCTGAATCTGTTATCGTCTTCCTGAACAATAAGGGAATGCGCATCAAGTAAGTCGAATGTTGTAGGTATCAACTCTTCAGGAAGGAATGGTAAGGACATAAAAGCTCTTGCTAATTGTTTGAATTCCTGATTATTATAGTAGAGATTCACTAGACCTAGTTTTCCCAATTTTCGCCAGACATTTTGTGCGTAATGAAAATAACAGCCATGAAGATGAATTCCCTGAAATATTTTCTTAAATGTATTTCTAGGTCCAATTTCCCAATCAGACATTCCATGAGTTGGTAACAACTGAGGCAAAAGCTCACGAATTTTTGTAAGTAGTGCAGTGTAGAGTGCTTCCTGTTTGCTTGTCAAAATGCAATGAATACACGGGAAGACATGTCGCCCGATTCTTGCAAATAACGTCCAGAGTTGATAAAACTGAATAGGTACGGTATAGAAAGTTCCATCAAATTGAATATCTTCGACTTCTGCAAGGACTTGAGAAAACTTATCCGAATAAAAGACTACTCCTATTTCTGAACCTACTGTTACCTCTCCTCTATAATAGACTGCGTATTGTGTTGATTGTATTTGTTGACAAAACTCAGCTGCAGATCGTGGAATGGTGGGTTCAATTTCACGTCTTGCTCTATACATGGTCGTTTCTATATTTTTGTAGAGAATGAACTTGCAGCTGCTTCGTTTCGAATAGAATCCTTAAAAATCTTACTCAACCGCTCCCTTGAGGTTCTGGCTGTAGATTTGCATTTAGCTTTAACTTCATATATATCTGTATGATATTCTGTTATTGGGTGATTATGGGAATGCTTAGGTTCAATTACGTTGGAAATTGCGTTTAACTTAGCTGTTCCCTTACATCGACTCAAATTGCGATAAAGAACACCTTAAAAAAGTTATATCGTTACATGTTTTTATCTTTGAGTATTTAAAACCATCTGAGGTCGTGTAAATGCAACCTCGTTTACATTTGTAGTTGTTGCACGAATATTCCATGAAATATGTGAGAGAATAATTCAGTGTACAGTATTAAGAATTAGTTGTCTTTACGTAAATACGTATATATATATATAACGGTCGATGTTATGAGCTGTCACATTTATGAAACTATAGGAACTTTAGTCAAACAATCCACTTTTATATGTTCCTGTTTCGCGGTCCACTCGAACTGCAGACTCAAACACCTTACCGTCCTGAGAAAGTATGTTCAATTCTGATCATGCTAGAGGTAAGTATGCTTGGATTTTCGGAGTTCCCGTACAAATCGTTGTAACTTGCATTCCCGTTGTCCTCGGTATCTTAGTTACGATTCCTGCAGCCTCGTCAGAAATCTCGTAGTACTTCCATGCGTGTAGATTTCAAGAATTGTACATGCAATGAAGGTCCTTGTGACTATTGCCATCAGCTGATTTATGGTAGCTGCATAGCCGCTCCTTGTTGCCAGGGGTCAAGCCGATTTCTGTATAGATGTACAAGGCTTTTCTCTATTTTTCTTTTTTGAAAGCCATACGTATGTAACTATGTCCCCAACTTTCTGCAGCGTCATCCTGAATTCGAACTAAGTCATCTGTAGAAACGAATATACGTACAAAATCATAGCCCATTCTCGCTCATTAACTGCAGATCCTTCTCGCATCTGAACTTCTGAACTCCGTACTCTTAAGACATCGATTTATTCCTTGAAAAAGGGAGAAAGCACCACCCGAGACTATACTGTAGTTTTAATTTCATATTAATTGGTAGCATAACAGCTGAAATAATTGGCTTGAAATTGTGCAATTCTATAATTCGCAGCTAACTTCACACTCGTGGGTGTGATAGCCTCAAGGGTCCGCAGGCAGTGGAGGAATTGTTATAACAGGTTTAAAACTGAAATTGTTGCAAATCGCTACTAGATCGCTACTTTGTATAAATTCTCGGTTAATTGGGGACTCAGCTTAATTGGGACAAGAGATCTGAAACAAACCTGTCCCAATTAAGCGGAGTAGACAGTATTTAGTGAATGATAATGAAAGGCAAATAGCATTAGCAGTTGTTTGAATCAAATTCCCTAAACATTGGTAAATTCAGAGTAAACACTTTAATATAATGAAATAAAAAAGGAATTAGAAAACGAACAACAATAAACAAATCACTGGGGGTGTTATTTATGTTGTGGTACTCTGTTGGGTTCTATAGGTTATAGGCTGTACTGAGATATGACAATTCAGAGTCTCTGTAGACAGTTGTCCTCTTTCATATCACAGACGGTAATGAATCCTGATCTTTCTACGAATATTCCAGTCGGTTGGATGATCTGTCCCAAACCAAATCCCTTTTCTGGAAATGTGTCCATCAATTGTCCTTCCATGTCAAATACCTTTATAGCATTGTCCCAAAAGTCTGTTATGGAAATTGTCCATTCTTTTTTGACAGGATTCCCAAACAGGTTAAAGTGATAAGCTCCCATTATCTTATCTTCTGTTAGTACGGACCTAAGGAGGTCTCCTTCTAATGAGAATTCCTGGAGAGGAGAGGGAGATCCTGTGAAGAGACAGAAAATGGAATGCCACGTAGCTTTCATATCCTGTAACCATGGATACCTGTTCTTCTTGTTGGTATGGTAGCGTATGGGACCCAGTGGATATTCTTGTTCTATTTGTAGAGTGTCTGTATCTATGTGAATGAGACTCGGTTTCAGAGTTCCAACAAATAAGTTATTACAATTATAAGCTGTACAGCAGATCTGTGGTATTTCAGTAGAAGTTTTGAATTGGATACCTTCAGTATATTTGTCACCCCAAGACAAACTAAATTGCACTAATTCATTGCTATAGCACGCGAATAGGGAAGCATCAAAGAATGTTATAGAAACAGGAGTATCAGCTGTTGTATGATGATAAGATCCGATTGCCTCTAGATCGCTATCTCTGTAGTATGAAATTGAATGTCCGTATTTGTCTGCTACAAAACACAGTATTTTCAAATACAACGACAGAAGCTGGAGTTACTAGCTGTAACCCTTCAGTTGCTCCTCTATCTACTCCAGATGCAATAGGTATGTTCCTTTCTACTTTAGGTGGCTACGAGCATTGGTCTGTTAAAATAGTCTAAAGCAATCGATGGAATGTTAATTCTGTTGTTATAGAAATGTCGTATGCGTCTTAGAAGAGTATCGTATATTTCTTGCAACAATTCATCATCTTGATTTTTGTCGACCAGGTATTCCAGTGTCCTTCCATCTCTGTACAAGAATGCAAGTTCTGTGAATGCAAAGTTAACATCTTTTTCAATTTCTTCGAAATAAATTATCGCACCATTTCAGGTTCCATTCCATATCCAAAATAGCATTCCTAGTTATTAATTCTTCAATTGCTATTGTTGACTCCCTTTTAATTCTGTTCATTCTTGAGTCATATTCCTGAAGAGTTAACCCACCGGGAAGTATGTCTCTATCGGACAGCTTAAGAGGTCTCATATCTTCCTCTATTCCAGGATGTACAAAGAATATGAATTCTCCTTTCATCAAATAGGTTAATTCCTCTCTCATGCAATGTGAGCCCCAAGGCTCCGGTATAGGGTATGTCCTCAATTTAAGGATTTCAGCTCTCAACTGTATAATTAGAGATTCGTATTTCTCTATCGTCTCTGTTACAATCTCTTCTGGGATTGGTAAAGGAAAGTTCTTTATTTTTTGTATTTTCTCCTGAGCAGTATTCCTCCACATGATTAGGTGTGGGAGTGAGTACAAATGAGGTTCTGCTAGAGTCTTCTCTATTAGGTCAATGCTATCTCTGACTTCTACATTCAGGAACTGATCGGTAACCTCTTTATCTAAGCGCTCTAGTTCTGTTTTGATTTTAAGGATTATGCCCTCTTTGTGGTAGGAATCAATAGTTTTATTTGACTTAAGTTCTTCCAGTTCCTTTTTCGCTGCAGATATTTGTCTCTCAAAAGTAGCTTCTTGACTTCTGTATATCGGAGCTCTCAATTTAGTTATATCTGCTATTATTGATAATTCGTAGTATTTCACAATATCTTTACAATGTTCAACGTTAGTTATATGTTCCTTCTTTATTGAGGCGCGTATTTCTGGAGGCACATGTGAGAGGAACCGATCAATAACCTCTTTATCTAAGCGTTGGAGTTCTGCTTCGATTTGCGAATTAATTCTTGTTTGAAGAAGTAGTCAATAGTTTTATCTGACTTTACTTTTTCCAATTCCTCTCTCGCCGTGGATATTTGTCTCTCAAAACTAGATTCTTGGCTCTTGCATATTGGAGCGTTCAATTCTTTTAACTCATCTAGTAGTACATATAGTGAGTAATCAATTTTCACATTATTCTTAGCATGATGTATTCTAATTAGATACTCGCGCTTTTTTGAATCAGGTTCCATTTCTTTCTTGATTTCTGACTCTAAATCAATGCAGAGATCCTTTATCCTAAAAATATTTTCATCTTTAAATTTAATTGATTCTATCTTTCTCAGTCTCATCCCATACCAACGAATCAGATTCTCTTCTCTAGCATCAGACATTGTTTCGGTACTTTGTTTTGATGCCATTTTAATTCTCAATTTTCAAATTCAAATTTACAAAGTTAATTAATATTATGACTACCTATTTATATGAATTTAATGAAATAACTACAACGCAATCAAAATTAGTTTTCCGACTAATATTCTCTACTATCGTCATACTCTATTGAGTTATTGACCAGCATATTAAAACAGATTGAAATTATTTTAAATCAGTTCTGAAATAATGCTTTATTAATTAATTCAGTTCTTCTAACAGAAAGTTCTCATAACAAGCATATTTGATGCAAGATTCGACTTGCTAAAAGGTTTTAATTAAATAATAGGGTATTTATTGACAAAATCACAGTTAACTTTCCTACTTAGCAACTAATTATAATATTATAGTTTAGTAATAATGACAAGTGACGAAAGTCAAATAGATGAGTTTATGTCTAAGCTGAAGCTACTGAAGTATAAAGCTAAGTTTGAAGAAGAAGGTCCTATGTCTGTTAAGAGTGTAGGAGATTTCAGTCGATTTCTTTCAGATCCAAATACACTTAAAGAAGTAGGAATGACTGTTTTTGAAATTAACAGATTTAAGAGACTTTGTAAAGAAACGATTGAGGTAGAGTTAATAGGTTTTAAAATGTTATATCGTTTGTTTCTTTTTTGGTTAATTTGATTATTTCAAATATTGTAACATTTTAATAAAAAAGAAATTCTTGATTTCAAGTCTATAATAATTATAATACAGATATGATGAATTACTAAACTCAAATCCAGCTGATGATTATTTATAGTTTTACTAATAAAATTAAGGTTAAGTCTCTTAACTACAGCGAGGATATGTCCTCACTATATTAAACCGTGCTGTATTTGTACAGTGACATATAACGCTTTACTAACTAATCTAAAACAGTCGGTAACTATCTGTCTCCTAACGTTTGAGTGGGAGATCTAAAAATTTATTAACTGAGCCCACTACGAATCATGGAAAGTTCCGGTTAGGATAATCTGAAGGTGTATGTACAGGGTAAAACTAATAGTATATTAATACTTTACATGGTTCGGGAGGTCAACAATTTTTTAGTATGCAAAACTGTGTTTTTAATTTTAATTTCTCAAGATATTAATATCCAGAATTCTCAGTTTTTTAATATTGATTCCAAGGAGCTCATTTACTTTACCAGGCCTATGGCTCCGGCCCTGACTCAATGCTCATACTTGAATAGCTATAGCATTAAATTATTCTCTAATGGGTTGTCAATTACAGTTGACTCCGCTTAATCGGGATTCGGGACAATCGCTTTATCGGGATATATCTCCATGAACCAAAGTTTTCCGCCATCACACTAGGAGTTTTTCGGTTAATCATGACAACAGCTAAATTGGGACATGGACAAGTTTCCTAAACAAGTGTCTCTACACTGAATTTGTTTATCCACTAGACAACTGATACTTCATTTTAGGAAAACACAGTGCTGTTAATGATATTTTTGGTTTTAATAGCATATTTAAAGGTGTTAATTATGGTATATTTAGCGATTGAAACGTACTTCAAACTAAACAATAATTCGGTAGACGTAAGCAACTACAGTTGGTTACGTCTACTACATATCGTAGTATTTTCACGATATTTGTATGCTAATAAGCGATATATTGGATATAATGATATATTGGATTTAGTGGTATATTGGCAATAAATCCCGTGTCCGCACCATTATCTAAGGTATTCAGATGTTAACAGCAAATAGGGTTTCAAACCATGTGTATAAGTTGTCTTTCCTCCATAATTTTTAGTCCTTTTTGAGGATAGAAAAAATATTTGCATAATTTTTTTCAGCAATGAAAATTTAAATATCTTAGTGAGCAAAAATCCGAAATATTGAAATTGCTGTTAACACCAAAAATTGCTTTTTGCTATTATACCCAAGCTGTTAACAGCCTCCTGTTTCCACCCCTGTCCATAATCCATCCGGGGTTTTGGTACTATTTCTTAATTAAAGCCACCTCTCTGATAGCGGCGGAACAGTTACTGTTAGAACTCACCTATGATTCTATAAGTTTATAATATGGTAAGCGATTGCTCTATTATCAACAAAATTATTGTTGTTAACAGCTCAATGGAAATTTATATCAAAATTGGCAAAGTGAAAACAAAAATGCCCCTCCGTAAAGAAAAATTTTTAACCATTAAAAATATAGCTATAATTTTCTCCAAACCTTAACAGACATTTAAGATGGAATAGTGCTATTAGTAGTAATCATCTAACCAAATAAGATCCTATCACTAGCAATTCACGAAATCTCCCCGTTGACTTCAAAAATTTTTCCATTGATCTATCTAGATTTGACTTTAACAACCAAAAACATAATTGGTAGTTCTTCTCTTTCCTTAAGAGATTTTTTAATGATGGGTCCAGCCCTGAAGATCATGGATCTCCTGAGTATTTGTACTTTAAACTTAACTAACCTAATAGTATTAATGAATTGTTTGTAATATTCTATCCATCACACAGGAGTTAAAGAAGGAAGTGGATTCTAATTCCACGTTCCAATCAACACCTAAAGCTAAGGGAAATATCGAGGATAAGGATACCGTTCCTGTACCTTCTCTTCCTCCTAAAATACCTGTCAGTATCCAACTGAAACTAAGATTAAAAGTATTAACTCAAGAATTCATCATCGGAAAGTCAACATTCAATTTTACTGTTGATCTATCCCATCGGTACTACCAGTTAATTTCTAGAATTCACAACCTTCTGTATAGAGAAATTAAGGAAATAAATTTTGAGAGTATTGAACTATATTCTGATACAGGTTACCCACTAGCTGTAAGTCCTTCTAAATATCTGCAACGAATATCTGAATGGAACTTAGAACAGAACACAATGTTGTATGTCTACCAGAAGAAGATATCTGTCGAGGGAATATCTTCCAAAAATCGATATAAAGACAATTACTCAATCAATATAGCAATTGAGTCTACAGATATAATAGTCCGTGTTGTGCTATGTCATGTTAAACTATTTTGTTTCGATATAAAGACAATACTATCCCTACAGCTCCATATACCTGTTGAAGTGATTGTACTAAAACTACTATATGTTGATAAACAAATAAAGGAAATTCCAAAAGACTCATTCGAAGTAGAAATGAAGTTACTCATTAAAGAGGAAGTGTTGATATCTATTCAAATAATGGACCATTGGAATGATGAGAGTTATTTACGTGCTTTCAATACTAATCTATACAAAAGCTGTGTACCACAGAGAAATGTTACTGATTGGGATTGTTTTAATTGCATACTTCTATATTTGGCCAAAGAACAGCTGAAAGAGAACAGAGAAGACTTGTTTGCTAAGCTAGGCTTGCTCCGTAGAATATCCTGTTCCCCTCCCTTAGTATACTCTCTGTACAGACTCCTAACCGGTTGCATTATATACCTGCCTCATCGCGTGGCTATAAATGAAGGGATAATCACTACTCTCTCATTCCTCATTCCCGACAGAAATCCTGAAATACACAACTTCTCAATTCTATGGATGTATCTGGAACAGAATGCACTGCAGAAGCACAGTATCACTGAGGTATACCAGACACACTATATATCCAAACACACCAGAGAGAGACCCATGGACTCTGAGACCAAGAGACTCCTGCAAGCCTTCCCTCCCACAGAGGATACTATTATCACGTTGAGTGACTGTCCATCTGCGCATGAACCGTTTTCATACAGGAGATTGTCCGAAATAGATTTTTCTCAAAGCCAAATCAACCAAAGATTCTCTATCAAACATCCAATTGAGTTATACAAAGAGTATCTAGCTTCAGGCATTGATTATGGCCTGCTTATTCCTCCTACATGCGGCCTGAGTGGTTACAGTGTATTTCTTGGACCAACCAAAGGAAGGTATGGTTATTTTGAGTTCTATTATCCTCATGAGGGTAAATCTACCTCGTGTAACCCTCATGATATAATAACTTCTGATCCTATACAGATAGAATTCCCTCATACTTACCCTAAATTGATGATTATCCTAGATATCAGTAGGGATATGAACTTAAGGTGTAGTGAGTATACAGCTGGAATAGCCTCGAATGAACCTAACTTATTACTAACTTCATTAGACATGGCTTTCAAGATAATTGAACTTTTAATAGATAACTTAATAGGAATAGGTAGCATATACCTGCTGGGTATTATTCTGATTTCAAATCATCATCATCATCATCATCAAAAATTCACAAACGGTATTTATGTATTACAACCTCCTACCTTAGAGTATGTAAAACTCTGAAAATATTGAGAGAATTCGTCGATAAACATCCTCCTCTTCAAGATAGATTCAAAAGATTACCACATGGCATAATTGTTAATGCATTATTTCATTTATTCGATAGTTTGGGTTCCAACACTATGGGTCATAAACTTCAAGTATATCTCCTGACTAATCATATGTCTGATAAGAAACTATATGGTACCAAGATTTACTGGTTAACACCGAAATTCCGCCATTACAATATCATATTAAACACACTAATACTATCTGAATACAAATCTCAGACATTGTATGAACTCAGTAAATCTACCAAAGGAAAGTATTTAGACCAGACCTGCATTACTCGACAAGGTTTTGGATTCAGTGAAGAGAGAATTCCTTCTCACTACTTATTGGAGTATCTTTCTCTATTTGAAGACAATATGGATCCACTATGTCTTCGTGACAACTTTGAGAGTTATAGCAGAATAACATCGATGTTCATTAAGTTACTCACAAACTCTGATTCTCTTATAGAAAGAGTACAGAGAGACAGAGATAGTTGTGTTAATCTATTCACATCTAAGGTTATTCCAAATTTAATACAAATAATGAGACAGATATCCAACTATTCTAAGGGTCCAAATCCTTACTGCAAGCTATTCTCTATCAAAGACAATATCCAACATTGGATCTGCATTATTCAGGGACCAGACAATACTCCTTATCAAAACTCAGTTCTTTTTTTGGAATTTCGTTTTGGAATTTATTATCCACAGAAACCTCCAAAATTTCGTTTCCTTTCCTCCTACTACCATCCTAATATACGACTAACTGGGGAGGTGTGCCATCCAATCCTATTTGAGAATTACCATCCTGGTGTTAGTCTCAGAGAGATGTTGGACTCTATTTACGAAATGATCTGTTCTCCTATCTCTTCTCATGCTGTGAGGTATAAGGTTATGGAGATATTCTCATTCCATAAAGATATATATATATGCCTTGTGGAGTTATTTCTGACTATTTACGAATTTAAGAGATCAGTCTCAGATTGCTTAAATGACTTTTGTGTTAAACCAACTTCTGTCCCATCACTGGATAGAATGAAAGAGTATAATTACTGGTGGGAGCAGTAATTGTACAAGCTAAATTATTTTTTATTACAACAAATTCTTAAATTAGTATTATTGGTCTTGATAGATTTATGACAGTTGAGTTATTGTATTAACTAATTAGTGCTAATCCATTGTTTCTGTAACTCCTATCCTAGTTCCCTCTCTGAATTTAAGTGTAATCCCCGTTTCTCTTTCATTAGAGAATGTATTTATAAATAACTTTAAAATACTTGAGAGTTCAACTATATTCAGTTTCAAGTATTTGGTAATAAGTGATGTGATTGCGCCGCGCCAGCCATCATCCTGTATAAACCTAATGGTGTTCAAGAGGATACATGTGTAGTTGCTCGCTTGAGATATACGATATAGTCATATTCTGTCCCGATATTAGTGCACAACTTGTGGAGATTTCTATGATGGGGAAGTGAAGGACGCTAGTGGTTGCAAATAATTATAAATTGGTGAGATTAAGTGAGATTTTAATGCCACTACTTGGGTAAGGATGTTATACTTGCGCCTTTTTTAGGAACCATTGCATTTTCTAATTGGCACAGTACAAACTGTGAACGGTTATTATCTGAACAGATCAAACAGTTCATTGAGGATCAGATTGTAAATCTGGTGTGATCTCTGGTGATTG
The DNA here is from genome assembly GCA_965222855.1 of Mycoplasmatales bacterium. Lineage (GTDB taxonomy): Bacteria > Bacillota_I > Bacilli_A > Mycoplasmatales > JABABV01 > JABABV01. Next base: position 50,475 of record CBDCUL010000009.1, read on the forward strand.
CTCTAGCTAGGAGATTAGGAGATTTTTCAGAAACTATTTGTTTAATATCGATTTCTTGGATGATAGTTTAAATGTCTGATATCCTTAACTTCCACTGAAATTCGGATTTCTTCCTCCTCTCGAAAAGCTTTTGCCTTAAGAGAACGATAAATAGCAAGTTGGAATCGATAGATAATGTTAGTTCGGATAATGAAGGCTCGATAAAGTGAATTGTGTATTCATCGAATGGAATCCAATTGAACTAAACTGTCAGGTATAGTAACAGAACTGAGTTTTTCTTTCAGATTTTCGAAATCCTATAATTTGTACTTCCCATTATCTGTAATTTGTTCGGTAATGCTAACCGGAGCCTTATCGAATAATTTTGTTCTTTCATTTAATAAGTAAGGCAGTTAGGTAAGATGCAAGGGATAATATTTCTGAAAATTTAGGCTTGAAACGTTAAATATATTGGATAGACGCATCAGCTTAATGTATTTCGTATACTAAAATCCTTTATACATACTATATACACTGATTTTAGGGCTAAAGCGCCTTCTCTATAAATTGCTCTTATCAACTCGTTAGCCAAGTCTTGGCACTTAGATAAACCAAAAAAAGAAGAATAAGGTTCGCCTTTGTAATTGCTCCTACAATTGGGTACAGAACAGGTATAAGAGAATGGACACAATCCAACAACTGATCGCCGAGTTAGGGGAGATAGTCCAGTGTGAGGTAGGAGACTTCTCTCAAGAAAGACCCGGTTCAAACTGCTGGAAAGAGAGGGAGAGGTCTTAATGAGTTGAATGCTAAAGGAATAACATTTGATGATACCAATGAACCAATGTACATAGCGGATTGTGAGAACAGTCGTGTACAAATAGTGTCCTTAAGAGGAGAGTTTGTGAGACTATTTGGAAATTATAAGCTCTTGTATGCATGGGGAGTAGCTGTGACTGGTCAATGCATATTTGTAACGTACACAGGTCATCATACAAAACTCCAATTCAGAAAGAAAGATTTCAAACTCTTCAACAGGATTGGAACTCAGGAAAGAAAGAAGGACAGCTGAACGGGCCCTAGGGACTGTGTATAGAAACTAACAGAGAAGTGCTATTAGCAGATAGCTGGAATAACTCAGTCTTCTCAACTCCTAAAATTCAAGTCATGTCTTGGTATAGGAAACCTGCATTGCCCACAAGATGTTAAACTATCAGTAGATCGTGTCGTGGTACTAGATTATGATTCCAAATGTGTCCACTTCTTCTCTCGAGAAGGACACCTCCTCAGCTCCTGTGTCTTTCGAGGAAATTGAAGGGACTGTTTGATTACTATCTCTTCCTTATTTGGTTTAGACACAGCTGATAATATTATCATTAGCGACATTATAAATCACATCGTAGATATTTACAAAATTGGGACATCACATTCATACAATAGGAAGTGAAGGAGAGGGAAGAGGAGAGTTTTCCCGTCCCAATGGTGTTTGTATTTATAAATTAGGAACTATACTTGTAGTATCTGATAATCCTAACTATCCACTACAATGTTACTAGATATTGGCTATTTGTTATTGTTGTTATTATTTTATTTACTTAAAGGTTTGTATTAAAAAAGTGTAAACTCACATCTTGTGAAACGACTAATTTCTAACAATCCGATTGACTCAATTTTAGTTATTAATAAAGAAATTCAAGAGCAGAATATTACAAATATAAAAACACCAAATTTACACAAAATATTGTAAAAACAATTATAAAAACAATGAAATAATATTAAACAGAAACAGCCCTTCGAATAATCGTTAAGAATGATTTGAACTTTGAAATTAATAATCTCTCCGGCTACTATTCGAGGAAATACGGTCTTTACTCTAACTATAACTATAGAGACAGATTCGTTCGGAAGATATTTAATTTATAAGCCATAAACACAAATATTATAAAAACTAATATTTCTGTTCTGAATACGGCCAGTGTATTAAATGTTGGAAATTCATCGGTTGAGAAATACATATTTCTTTTGGCGCTTTTTTTCTTGACGCATCGTTGTTTTAAATATTTTCTCTAAAAAGCTTTGCTTATTTGTGTTTTCTTTAAATTCATATTTCAAGTTTGTTGTTGTTTGTCTAAGATCATCCATTTTGAAATTAAATCAGTTTAACTATTGTATCTATTTATACTAAGTGGCAGCTAGGGGCTCGAGAGTCGAGATACTATGCACAGTTGCATATAGGCGTGTTAATAATATAACAAAAACAAGTAAACACAGTCATTCAGCTATTATCGATGTTACTTTTATTCTCCCCTTCTAATTGCCACAATAAGTTTTCTCTGTTGTAGTCAAGATAATCGGGGAAAGTGTATGGGAAATAATACACAGTAATGCCTATGGTTCTGTAGAAGTATTTCATAAGTTAATTTTAACATTATAATGAGTATAAAGTGTCTCAATTAATTGTGTCGTTTTAGTGACAGATTAAAATTGTGACGAAGAGAGAATGAGTGTAATACGAGATAATGAATATGGAACTAATTAAATTATCCATATAATACCCTGTGGCATCATATAATTAGGCTGAGAATATGTATAATTCAGTTAATTATTAAATTCTGATTAGTTAAAATAATTGTGTCATACTCGCCTTCTTTAATTATGCAATAAATACGTAGACCTACAGTATACTCTCGTTAGTAGAACATGTTAATAGAAATTCCGGTTAATTGGGCCGTTCATAACGTAAATTCCCGAATTTTACTACCACCCTCCTTGTGTCACGCTTTTGATCATTTTTAATATAACAAAGG
>CBDCUL010000010.1:0-10142 GCA_965222855.1 Mycoplasmatales bacterium
ACTAATTCAAATTACAATGGGTGACTTAGAAAATAATCATAAAATCTTTCAAAATGATTTAACTTTATTAGTTATTTTGAAAGATTTAATTCAATTAAAAAGTGTCATACAAAATAGTAAAAATCCTAGTTTAGAATTTAAACTATTACTGTTAAAAAATATTAAAAAAGCACCAATTACCTTATCTAAAAGCGCTATTAACGTTCCTAATAAGATAATTGCTAAGCCTAAAAAAATTGAAAAACCATTAAATAACGTCATTGATAAAATTTTAAGTATTACAAAATATGCCAAAAATAATGATCCTAAATTATTATTAACTATTAAAACAAAATGAAAAGATTTAAAACAGTTTAGCTTACAACAAAAATTGTCACCAACTGCTTTATTTTTAACTAATGCTAAGCCATTATGAATTAGTGATAATAATTTAATTATTGGGTTTCAAGAAAAAATTAATTTAGAAAATTTTAAATCTAGTCAAATTCATTTTACAAAATTAATTAATAATTTTTTAAAAGCTGAATTTATAATTGAAGCAATCAGTCGTGAACAATTTATTAAAATTCAACAAACTATTAAAAACGATAACATTCCAAAAGATAAACCAGCTCAAAACATAAAAAAATATCGTGATGAAATTTTTAATTAAAATTCATTATGATATTTTTTTTATATTCAACATATATGGTTGTAGTACTTCAGGAATTATAATAGTGCCTTCTTTAGTTTGATAGTTTTCTAAAATAGCAGCGATCGTGCGATCAATTGCCAATGCTGAGCCATTTAACGTCGCTGGTAGCGTTGTTTTATTATTTTCGTCTTTATATCTTAATTTCATACGACGTGCTTGAAAATCGCCGCATAATGACACTGAAGATATTTCACGATAACAATTTTGAAATGGTAGTCAAACTTCTAAGTCAAAAGTTTTTTGAGCGGCAAATCCTAAATCACCAGTACATAATTCGATAATTCGATAAGGTAGCTTTAACTTTTCTAATAATTGTTTCACGTGAAACATTAATTCATCTAATGCTTTCATACCGTTATCTAATTTAGTTATTTTAACAATTTCCACTTTATGAAATTGATGTAAACGAATGATTCCGCGTGTATCTTTACCAGCTGATCCAGCTTCTGATCGAAAACATGGTGTATATGCAGTTATATTAATTGGTAAATCAAGTTGTGAAATGATTTCATTTTTTCACATTCCAACTAACGGAACTTCAGCAGTTGGAATTAAATATGCTTGATTTTCTAATTTAAATAAGTCTTTTTCAAATTTTGGTAATTGACCAGTTGCTCTTAAAGTGTCAGCGCTAACTATTAATGGTGGACTAATTTCTTGATAATTATTATTTAAATTATTTTCTAACATAAAGTTAACAAGTGCTCTTTTTAAGATTGCTCCTTGATTTTTATAAATGTGGTAACGTGTTCCAGAAAGTTTAACACCACGTTTAAAATCGATAATATTTAAATTTTCACCGATTTCATAATGGGGTTTAATCGGAAAATCAAATTGGGGAATGTTTCCTCATGTTGAAATTTCTTTATTAAATGATTCGTCTTTCCCAACCGGCACTGAATCTAGTGGTATATTGGGAATATTTAATAAAATAGTTTGTAATTCTTGATCAAGTTTATCAGTTGTTATTTGATATGTTTTAATTTTGTTTTTAATATCAGCTATTTGGGCAAAACATTTTTTAGCGCCATCTTGATCGTTCGCTTTTTTATATTGACCAATTAATTTAGATATTTTATTTTTTTCAAAAGATAAATTTTCTAAATTCATTAAATTACTTTTTCAATCTTGATAAATTTTGGGAAAATTTTCCAAAATATTCAAATTGATATTTCTTGTTAATAACTTTTCTTTAACTGTTTCAAAATTATTGATAACATAATTTGCATCAAGCATAAATTAACCTCATATTAGTTTGTCTCTAAATTAGTTACTTCTGATTCAAGACTATCTATTTCGTCATTTTTAAACATTGCGACTGATGATATTTCATCATTATCACGTAATTTAATAATGCGAACTCCTTTACTAGATCGTGAAATAGTTTCTTTAATTTGACTTGTTAATATTCTAATAATAATTCCTTTTTTAGTAATTATTAAAATATCTTCATTACCTAAAATAGCTTTTAAACAAATCAGTTTTCCAGCTTTATTAACGTTAATACTTTGGACTCCTTTAGAGCCACGATTTGTAATACGATAACTATCAATATTAGTTACTTTTCCAAATCCATAAGATCCGATTGCCAATACTTTATTACCTTCTAAAGAAGTAGAACAACCAATTACTTCGGCATCATCAGCAATTCTCATTCCAATTACACCACGCGAACTACGCCCAGTATTTCGTATTACATTTACTTTGAAATGGGCAACTTTACCATTAGTTGCTCCGATCAATAATTCAGTATCTTCATCAACATCTTTAACGAATAATAAATTATCATCATCATCTAAAGAGATTGCAATTTTACCATTTTTATTAATATTTGAAAATTCTGATTTAAAGGTTTTTTTAACGACTCCTTTTTTAGTCACAAAAATAATTGAACCTTGATCATAATCATCTAGTCTTAATAAAACAGTAATTTTTTCTTTCAGATTTTTCGAAATTGGTAAAATATTAATTACTGGAATTCCTTTAGCCTGTTTCGAAGCTTGCGGAATTTGGTATGCTCGTAAACGATAAACACGCCCTAAGTTTGAAAATAATAATAAATCACTATGAGTATGTGTGATTAATAAATTACTAACAATATCTTCTGATAGGGTAATCCCTTTCGAACCAGTACCACCACGATTTTGAACGCGATATTCATCAATTGGTAAACGTTTAATATAACCTTTACTTGATAACGAAATAACAATACTTTCTTTCGGAATTAATTCTTCATCATCAATATTAGTGATATCTCCAGAAATAATTTCACTACGGCGTTCATCGCCAAAAGTAGCTTTAATATATTCTAAATCTTTAATAATTTCAATAATAACTTTTGATTTATTATTTAAAATATTTTCATATTCTTTAATTAAATCTAAAAGTTTATTTAATTCTAATTCAATACGGCTTTGTTCTAAACCAGTTAAACGTTGTAAACGCATTTCTAAAACAGCTTTCGCTTGATTAGCATTTAAAGGAAAATTAGTTATTAATTTTTGAACTGCTTCTTCAGTACTTTTAGTACTTTTAATTAATTTAATAATTGGGTCAATATTTTTGAGCGCAATTGTTAAACCTTCTAAAATTTCACAACGCTTACGCGCTTTTGTTAATTCAAAAGTAGTTTTACGAATTAAGATATTTTTACGATGACTTAAATAAACGCTTAAAAGTTTTTTTAAGTTTAAAATTTCTGGCTTACCTTCAACTAAAGCCAACATATTAATATTAAAACTAGTTTGTAATGGTGTTAATTTAAATAGTTTATTTAAAACGATTTCAGCAATTGCATCACGTCTAATTTCGATGACAACACGAATCCCTTTTAAACTAGACTCATCACGTAAATCAGTAATGCCATCAATGATTTTATTTTTAGCTAAGTTAGCAATTTTTTCAACTAACATTGCTTTGTTAACCATGTATGGTAATTCAGTAACAATAATTCTTTGCTTATGATTATCCAAAGTTTCAATATGTGTACGTGAGCGGACTAAAACAGCACCTTTACCAGTAGCGTAAGCTTCCTTGATTCCTTTGTCACCTAAAATAATTGCGCCAAAAGGAAAATCTGGTCCTTTAATTAATGTTGATAATTCAGTTATTGTAATTTCTGGATTATTAGCTAGTGCTATTAAAGCTTCAATTACTTCGTTTAAATTATGAGGTGGAATTGAAGTTGCCATTCCAACAGCAATTCCACTTGATCCATTAATTAATAAATTGGGGATTCTTGAAGGAAGCACTGTTGGTTCTTTTTCAGCACCATCATAGTTTTCGACAAAATTAACAGTATTTTTATTAATATCTGAAATTAATAAATTAGAAATTTTTGACATACGCGATTCAGTATAACGCATCGCTGCGGCACTGTCACCATCAACTGAACCAAAATTACCATGACCGTCAACTAAAGTATAGCGTAATGAAAAATCTTGTGCCATACGAACTAATGTGTTGTAAGCTGCTTGATCACCATGGGGATGATATTTAGCAATTACTTCTCCAACAACACGAGCTGATTTTTTATGTGGTTTATCATGTGTCATTCCTAATTCGTTCATCGCAAAAATAATTCGTCTATGAACTGGTTTAAAGCCATCACGAGCATCGGGTAGTGCACGTGATACAATTACTGACATAGCATAATCGATGAAAGAATTTTTCATTTCATCCACAATATTTTTCGATACAATCGTATCTTTAATTAATTTTTTTTGATTATTAATATTGTCCATGTTTTGTCCTTTCGTAAATATTTATTTTAAATATCTACAGTGGCGTAACTAGCATTTTTTTGAATAAATTTACGACGTGGTAGTACATCACTACCCATTAAAATACTAAATATTTTATCAGCTGCTACAGCATCTTCAATTTCAACTCTTAATAAAATTCGACCATCAGGATCCATTGTCGTTTCTCACAATTGAGAAGCATCCATTTCTCCTAATCCTTTATATCTTTGAATTGAAATACGTGATTTTTTATCAATTTTTGATAAAATAACCTCTTTTTCTTTATCGCTATAAGCATATTGACTTTTTTTACCAACTTTTATTTTATATAAAGGTGGTTGAGCAATATAAATAAAGCCATTTTCAATTAACTCTTTAAAATAACGGAATAAGAAAGTTAGTAATAAAGTTCGAATATGTGATCCGTCAACATCAGCATCGGTCATAATAATAATTTTATGATAACGAAGTTTTTCAATTTGAAAATCTTCACCAATCGATGTTCCAAAAGCTTTAATTAAACAACCAATTTCATTATTAGCAAAAACTTTATCAATACGTGATTTTTCAACATTAATAACTTTTCCACGTAATGGTAAAATCGCTTGCGTTTCACGATTACGACCAAGTTTGGCACTTCCGCCAGCAGAATCTCCCTCGACAATGAATAATTCTGACACAACAGGGTCTTTCGACGCGCAATCAGACAATTTTCCCGGTAGATAAGCAATATCATTCATTGGTGTTTTACGTGTCAATTCACGGGCTTTTAAAGCAGCTATGCGTGCTTTTGAAGCCATAATAGTTTTACTAATAATTGTTTTGGCAATTATTGGATTTTCCATTAAAAAAGCTTCTAGTTTTTCAGAAATAATTTTATTAACAATTCCTCGTACATCAGGATTTGATAATTTAGTTTTTGTTTGACCCTCATAAATTGGGTCTAAATGTTTAATTGAGATAATTGCAACAATACCTTCTTTAACATCATCACCTGATAATTTAGTAACATCTTTCGTAAATAATTTATATTTATTAGCATAATTATTAAAGATTCTTACTAAAGCATCACGGAATCCTAATTCATGTGTTCCACCCTCAATTGTATTGATATTATTACAAAAAGAGTAAATATGATTAGTATAAGTCGTATTGTATTGCATTCCTAATTCAACAATAACATCTTTAAATTCACCTTCAGAATAAATAACTTTATTGTGTAATACAGTTCGATTAGAGTTAATATCTTGGACGTATTTTTCAACACCACCTTGAAAACAATAAATGTTTTTCTTATTAATTCTTTCATCGACAAAAGTTAATTCTAAACCACGATTTAAATAAGCTAATTGTTTAATTCGATTTTTTAATAATTCATGATTAAAAGTCGTTACTGTAAAAATACTAGCATCTGGTTTAAATTTGATCATCGTTCCAGTTTTATTTGTTTTACCGATTATTGTTAATGGTTTTTCAACTTTTCCACCATTAATAAAACGTTGGAAATAAACATTATTATCACGATAAACACTAACTTCTAAATAGCTAGAAAGGGCGTTTACAACTGAAGCACCAACTCCGTGTAACCCACCAGCTACTTTATAACCACTATTTCCCCCAAATTTTCCACCTGCGTGCAAAATTGTGAAAACAGTTTCAACTGTTGAAATTCCCGTCTTTTTATGAGTACCAACAGGGATCCCTCGACCATCATCAATAACGATTATTGCATTATCTTTAGTAATCGTAATTGCAATTTTATTACAATTACCACTTAGTGCTTCATCAATTGAATTATCAACGATTTCTCATACTAATTGATGAAGCCCGCGTGCTGCAATACCCCCGATATACATACCAGGTCTTTTTCGAACTGCTTCTAAACCTTCTAAAACTTGAATTTGTTCTGATGTATATTGGTTATTAACTTTCATAATGGCACTTTCCTTTAAAAACTTTGAAATTTTTAGTTAAGAATTATTAACTAAATATATTAATTAATATTCATTATAAATATTTTAACATTTTTTATAGTTTTATTATAATAAAAATATTAAAATGTTCTAATTGGTAAAATCAATTGTTTCATTCAATCTTTTTCAATACTAGTTATTAATGCTGGTTTTGTATGGTTGTTTAATCTAATAACGATTTTTTTTGTATCAAAAGCATTAATTGCATCTTTTAAAAATTTTAAATTAAAACTAATTTCTAATGGTTTTCCGTTAAATTTATAATTCAATAACGATTCTTCGATATAGCCAATTTCTGATTGGTTATTACGAATATTAACTTTTTGTTCACTAATATTTAATAAAATTGTTGAAATATTATTAACGTTTAAAATTTCCATACGATTAATAATTTTATTTATTTCTTTCGTATCAACAATTAATTCAGTGCTAAATTTTTCCGGAATCAAACTTTGAACATTTGGAAAATCTCCTTGAATTTTTTTAATTTTTAATGATAGTGTATTGTAGTTGATTACGATATATGTTGGATTAACATATAAAATTAAATTTCCAGAATCACTATTTAAAATTTTTAATACATCGTTAATAACTTTTGCAAGAATTGTGAAATTGAAATTGAAATTATTTTTTCAAATAATTTCACTATGTGCTAAACGATATGAATCAGTAGCAGTAATAAAAATTTGTTTCCCATTAAAATTAAAATTTACACCATTTAAGATCATTCTTTTATTATCACTATCACTAGCAAAAATAATTTCATGAATTTTAGATTTAAGTTCTTTTATTGGAATGATGATTTTATCACCTAAATTTTCAATATCTATTTTAGGGAACTCTGATTCATTAATAGTATTTAATTCCATTTTTAAATTATTAGTTTTAATAATTATTTTATTATTTTCTTTAACATATTCTAAATTTATAAAATCACTATCAATTTTTTTTAATATGTTAATTAAATAATTAGGTTTGATAATAAAGTTTTCTTTATTAGTAACAATTAAATTATTTTTATTAAATAGAATAAATTCTTTAATTGATAAAACACCATTAGAAGCTATTAAAATGATTTTATCATCTTCAATTTTAAACATAACTCCTTTAAGAGCATTAAGAATATTATTATAATTTATAACTTTAGAAACGTTATTAAGAGAATTTAGTAAAAGCGTTCTTTTTATTTTGATATTCATTTTGATTAACTCCATTTTTGTTTTTTGAAAAAAAATAAATTTATTAATTTTTATAATTATTATTAGTAGTGATGTTATTAATGTGGAAAACCTCGGATTATACTATTTCTTAATTACTATTATATAAATATAATAGTAATTAATACAGTTAATATATTATATAGATTTTTCAACATTTTTTCAACATTTTTTCAACATTTTTTTGTAGATAATAACATTATCGATTAGTTTATTGAACTTTATCATTCAAACTATTGATCATTTTTTTGATTGAACTTTTATATTCTATGTCCCGATTTCGTTTGTTGTTGATTTTACGATAGGAATTCATAATAGTTGTATGATCACGGTTGAAATGCTTACCAATTTCTTTATAAGTCATGTTAAGTAAATCACGACAAATAAATATTGCTGTTTGACGAGCTTCTAAAATATTTTTGTGTCTTTGTTTAGAAATCATTTTTTTGGTAGAAGTATTATATTTTTTAGCTACAATTTTTTTAACTTCTTCTGGAGTAATTGTTTTATTATTCTTGGCAATTTCTGCTAAAGCATTGATAGCATCCTTCTTATTAATAAGGTTTTTATCATAGTTTTGTTGAATTGTTCAAAACAATAATCGCTTAATTGCGCCTTCTAAATTACGAATATTACTATTGAAATTTTCAGCAATTCAAATAATTGCATCTTCTTCAACGCCAGGTAATTCAGTATTAGTTTTTAATTTCATTTTAATGATTCGACAAGAAGCTTCGATTGAAGGATTTTTAATAGTTAAATTTAGTCCAGATTGAAAGCGTGAAATATAGCGTTCTTCAAAGTCACCTAGTTCATTTGGGTGCTTATCACTAGCGATAACAATTTGTTTATTTTCAGTTATAAAATGATTAAATATTTGAAAAAATATTTCTTTTGTTTTTTTCATAGTAGCTAAAAATTGAATGTCATCTAACAATAAAACATCGTATTTATAGTATTTTTCTTTAAAATTTTCAATTCCTTGATAACCAATTTTAATAGCGTTCATCAATTCAGAACCGAATTTAGAACTACCAATATATTTTATTTTGATATTATTACTTTGATAGTCACTTAAAAATTTATTACCGATTGCTTTCAATAAATGGGTTTTTCCATATCCTGGATTACCATATATAAAAAGCGGGTTATAAAATCCAATTTTTTTAGTACTGATCATAGCAGCGCTATAAGCTTTAGTATTAAAATCGCCTTCAACATAATTACTAAATAAGAAATTATTTTTTAATCCAGTATCATTATTAAAAATGTTTTTTTTAATAATTGATTCTGATTTGTTTTTTCATTCCTCATCAGTTAAAAAAACTATTTTAAAATTACTTTGTGTTAACTCTTGAATGATTTGTTTAAATTGTGATCCGTAAGTAGTTTCGATGATTTGCATAATAAACTTTGAATTAGCAATTATGAATACAACATTGTTAGCAATTTCTTTAATTTTTACTTGTTCATGTAAATAATCGTTATAAAAATTTATAGGAATATTGTTTTTTAATGCGGTTATAAATTTTTTATTCATCTCATTTAAATCTTTTTGCAACATACTAACCTCTTTTAATAAAACTATTTTACAATAAATTATATTTATATAGTAATATTAATGTTTATAAATATCAAATCAAAGATTAATACTAACATAGTTTTCCATATTAAATTTTAATTAAAAAAGCTTTTATAACAATGTTTTTTTAATTTACACTATTTATGTTAATATTTTTTTTGTTAATAATTATATAATGTGTGTTACAACTATGTTAATTATGTGGAAAAATAATAACAATTACTTTGATTATTTTTACAAATTTTAAAAATAATACTTTATTTATCGTATTTTTAATGTATAATTTTCTATATATGTCCAAAGTCAAAATAAGAAATAATGTTAATAAAACATTACAAAGGGGTATTTATGTGACCTTTTAAAAAAATAAAAACTGAAAAAACAATTGTGGAACAGCCACAAATAGTAAAAATAGTAAAAAAACCAGTAAACAAAACTACGAACAAAACTAACTCTAACAAAAAAACAAACACAAACACAAACAAAATATATGTCGGGGACAAGAATAAAATCGTTACACTTAGATTAAGTCACAACCTTTTAGAAAAAGTTAAGCACCATGCTAAGAAAAATAAAAAAATGACTTTATAGAGAAGATGAAAATGAAGATGAAATGTTATTTTATAGATGCAGAAAGAAGGCATAAATGACAGTAGGATATTTGTTAGATCTTTTGATCATTAATGAAGTAAGAAAAGAAAAATTAGCTGATGAATTAGATGGATCTGTTAAAAACGATCTTGATAAGCAAAACGGATTTTATTTGCGAGAGATAGGTAGATATCTTTTAGAAATATCTGACGGCAAACGTCCAGGCAAATTCCCGAAGCATAAGAATTATGATAAAAATATTGAAGAACCTGAAAATAACAATTTAATTGATGTTCTATATAAACTTTATCAGCGACATTCTACGCTATGGGATTTAGAGGA